>NZ_JBHMFD010000012.1:0-308073 GCF_042427575.1 Bergeyella porcorum | reverse complement strand
TTTTTACATTACCACCAAATTTATCAACGCATTTTTTTACCTATTTTTTGTAATGTGATGATTGACAATGGGAAAAATTGATGACTGTACGATTGTACAAAGTATAATGTACTACTGTACTATGTACAAAGTACAATGTAACAATGAAAAAAGATAGCAATGTAGCAGTGTAAAAAGATATAAATAAAAAAAATACCGACCTCTTTGTGCCGGTATTTTTTATTTAACTCTTTAAAGGTTAATCTGCTAGCCTTAAAGCATAGAAATAAGTGTTTTCTCCACCTGCTTTAAAGTAATTATCAACTTTGTACCCCGTAGTACTATCAGATGGAGCTGGACCTATCCTATGTATAACTCTCACATAAACATAATATTCTCCCCCATCTTTAGGTACTTTTATCATTGCCATTCCTTTAATATTATTTCTTCCACTCAAAGAAAAATTTGCTATCCCAGCTGCAAGCATATCGGTATTCATCTTTCCATCTGTACTAAAGGAAGCATCTCCTGTTACTATACCTAATGCTGCTGCATTTCCATTAAGTGTATATCCAGGTACATCTTTAGTTCCCAAATATACTGTAACCCACAATACAGCACCTGTAGTAGGCTGGGTTCCCGATAATCCTAATTCTCCACTGAAACTTAATGCCCATTTCCCCTCTGTAAGTTTTATCTTCGCTCCAGTATTATAGTATCCTGAGTTACCAGTAGTATTTATCAGAATTCCTCCCGTTTCAGAGAATGAGCCTTCTACTCTTGACACAGCTGCTACATCCCAAAAAGCGTTACCCTCATTATCAGAAGACAACACTTGTCCCTCTCCTTGTGCACCATCTTTAATCTGCAATGGAGACCCTGTAGTATTCTGAAAAACCGTAAGCCCCGTAGTTTTAGTAAAAGTAAGCGTTTTATCGTTTTGGGTTACCGTTCTATGATCCGTAAGGATACCGTTTTTAATATAGATATTGGCATACTCTGCCGTGGATACCATCCTCTCCCATTGATTACCATTAAAATAATAGTATCCTTTCTCTGTAACCAATGCCCTCTGCCCCGTAGCGTCTCCACCTGTTACATCGGTAACATAAACCAATGTACCCTCTTGCTCTCTGGTATAAGAACTCGCTAATGCTGTAAGCTCTGCTCTAGTAACCCTTGGTGCCTGCATCCCTGCTGGATGTGTGGTATCTGTAGGTGCTACTACCTCCAGCGTTGTTTTAGGTTCTGAGGTATTTATCCCCACTTTGTGCTCCTGTGCAAAAGCCATTGCTACCGAAAAAAAGGCAACTAAGTATATATATTTTTTCATTGTTCTTCTTTAATTCTTAATTTGTATGACATTTTGATTATTGTGCATCTGCCATTTTGATAGCATATAATACTTTTTCTCTAACAGTAGAACCGAAAGCTTTACTAACAAATGGTCCTGCTCCTCCATAATCAGGAATGGTAGCATTAGGGTTAGACTGATACTTGGAAGTAGAATCTACAAACATCTTCATATAGTAAGTCTTATCTGCAGTGGTGGTATTATGAATAACCTGCTGACCAAAACCATAGTAGGTACTTACCCATATTGGTACAGGAACAGAAAACAATGTTTTTCTCTCACCAGAAGGCAAAGTTTCTGCATCTTGCGTGATATTGGCTTGAATGCTTGTTGCTCCCTCTGATTGATCATCTGAGAGGAAAAACTCTGCAATATAGCCAGAATCATAGTAAGTTGAATTAATATTATTAATATTAAAAGTGGTTCCTCCAATTACTAGCCATTTCCCTGGTGGTAGGGTAATGCTTGCTGTACTAGTCCCACTACCTACTAACCATACCTTATTAGCCATATTATAACTTCGTTCCGTAGCTGATGATGTACCTACCACACTCTTTGGTGCAAAAGTTTTCCAAGTTGCTACACCATCAGCATCAGAATAGAGCGCTTTACCCTCTGCCTGTCCTCCATCTACTATTCTAAGAGGGGTTACTTGATTGATAGCCGTAGCGGTAGTGTTTTCCATAATTACCTTCCCATCTCCATTAGAGAGGAAAGTAAGAGATTTATCTGCTTGCGTTACCGTTCTAGTATCTGCAATCTCGTTATCATTTTTATATACATTCTGATAGCCACTTGCTGTAAAGATTTTCTCCCAGAGCAAACTTCCGTCGGTTGCGTTTTTAGTAAGCATAAAGTATCCAGGTGTTACCATATACCTTCTACTTCCATTAGTATCTCCAGCAGAGGTATCTTTCAAATAAATAATAGTACCTATATGTGATTCTGTATATATATCTTCTTTAGCCGTTACTTCTTCTCTTGTAAGACGAGGTGCTATAAGTCCCACTGCTCCTGTATCTGCTAGCGTTCCACTAGCATCTCTTTTAGCACTTATATCCAAGGTAGTTTTAGGAGTATTTGTATTAATACCCACCTGCCTTGTCTGAGCATAGGTAACTCCTGTAAATAAAAAACCTAATGCTATTATACTTTTTTTCATATTTGAAAATAAAATCTATTTATTAAAACTAAATCAAGCCAAGAACTTATTTTAACTTAACCGCGAAAAAATAAGTGTTTTTACCTGTGGCGGCAAACGAGTTGGTAATTTTATACCCAGTAGAAGAGAAATTGCTATCTGCAGCACCTCCCCATCCTTCGTTGGTAATAAAGTAAACATTAAGTTCTTTAGCCGCTCCTGTCACAGTAACAATCTGATTGCCAACAAGATTCTGACTAGCGTAAGCAAAATTTAGAGGATGAGCTGCTAAATACTTAGTATCTAATGTATAACCAGTAACTCCCTCAAGCGTACTTTCTCCATAAAAAGTATCAGTTGTTTGTTCACTCAGATACAGTTTACCCCAGCGTGAAGCCGCCACTGTAGCATCGCTTGGTTTCACCATATTAACCTCCGCTGCAATACTTACTGCCCAAGTCCCTGGTGGTAATGTAATGGTAGCTCCTGTTTTATAGGATGTTCCTACCTGCGTAATCTCTCCTGTCATTCCAGAAAATGTCCCTACAAGCACTGGTGCGGCAGGATGTTGCCACATTACACTACCTTCTGCATCAGACATCAAAACCTTTCCTGCCGCTTGCTGACCATCTTTTATCTGGATAGCTGCTTTCTGTGCAGCGGCTGTTCCTGTTGTATTGGTAAAAACAGTTCCTCCCTTAGTGGTATTGGTAAAAGTAAGCGTTTTAGCATTTTGGGTTACCAATCTATCACTTGTAAGAGCTCCATCATTCATATAGAGATTTTCATACTCTGACATTGAAATAAGCTTTTGCCATATCTGCCCATCAAATAGGTAGTATCCTGGCTCTAAAACTTCTATTCTCTGCCCTGTAGCATCACCTCCATTTACATCTGTAATGTAAACAAAAGTACCTTGATGATCTGTTCCGTATAGATTGTCTCCTTTTGCTGTAAGCTCGGCTCTTGTCAATCTCGGAGCCAAAACCCCAGACTGATGAGTAGCATCAACTATAGCGTTCACATCCAAAGTTGCCTTTGGAGTTTCGGTATTAATACCGATTTTTTGTGCGGATAGCGTACCTGCAGTAAGCATCACCACTAAGAAAATATTTTTTTTCATCTATATAAATTTTCTCAGTATTTATATGTTTATATTAAATTTTCAATTACTTCACAAATAGAATATACTAGTACAACATTATCTTTACAGATACATTCTAATTAAAGGGTGTAAAGTTAAATCTTTTTCTACTATAACCTACCATAAAATCAAAAAATATGCCAACATTTGCACTAATAAAAAAAGTACTATAACAATCTATTTTTCAACATCAAAGAAAGTTCAAAATAAGAGTCTAAGTAGTATACTCTGCGGTTGTTATAATCTACTTTTAGTCACAGAGTAAAGATACAAAGCCAAAAAGCCACCAAGAGTATCAGCTACAAGGTCTAAAAACTCCAAAGTACGCCCCCACTGCATAACGCCCTGCAAAACTTCTGTGAGCAAACCATAACTGATAATAAGTATAGCGTATATAGAAAAACGAATTTTAGGAAAAGTGGCTTTTAATAAGAAGCCTAAAATAAAAAAAGCAGCAAAATGTACCACCTTGTCGGCGTGTGGAAAGAGCCGAATCCCTTCCGTCTCTATCCCTGGACGCAAAAGGATATAAGTAAGTATTGCCCAGTAAATGGGCAATACAAATTTTGATATGTGGGCAATCTTATCCAAGAGTTGCTTGGTATTCCTCTGCAGATAAAAGCTCTGATTGGTCTGCATCTGCTGCAATTTCCAACTTGATAATCCACCCCTCTCCGTAAGGGTCTGAGTTAACTAACTCTGGCTGATCTTCCAATGCCTCGTTGAACTCAATTACTTTTCCATTTACAGGCAAGAAAAGGTCTGATACAGTTTTCACAGCTTCTACGCTTCCGAAAACATCGCCCGCTGCAAGCTCATCATCTACCGTATCTACATCTACGAAAACGATGTCTCCCAACTCGCCTTGTGCGAAGTCTGTAATCCCAATAGTGGCAACATTGCCTTCAATTTTAATCCACTCGTGATCTTTGGTGTACTTTAATTCTGCTGGTGTATTCATTTGCTTAATTTATTTTGCCCAAAATTACTCTAAAACTTGAAGATGTACAAATTTTTTTCATAAATACTTTTCGGATGATGGCAATACCAATTGCTTCAAAGTTAGAAATCAATTCAAATCTATCCCAAATCATACAATAAGCTTTAAACTATACGCTTTCAATCCAATCACATATAACCTATTAATTTTCAAATCATAACAAGAATATTATAAACTATTAACTTCCTACTGTAAAAAACCAAGCTTCCTTTTAAGCAAAACGAAGCTTCCTTTTAAGCAAAACGAAGCTTCCTTTCGGGTAAGAGGAAGCTTCGTTTTTAGTAAAACCTAACTTGCTTTTATTAGAAACTAAGGTAGGTTTCATTCTTTCTATTGTTATAAACCCCAATTCCACAGTAGGCGTTAAGCAATAATTCTATTGATCATACGAAATGATGCTAAACTCTGCAATATTTTTTAATTGAGCTAAAGCCGTTGGGATAAGCTATATCAAAAATCGGGTAAAAACCCTTCCGCTATTGAAAATTTAAGTCTATAAAAAAGCCATCTCGCAATATTACGAAATGGCTAAAACTGATTTACCGTTTATAATGTTTCAGATGGATTAAAATCCGCCACCGCTGGCTCCACCAAAATTGAAGGTAAGCCTTAGCCCTGCTCTCACAGTGGATAGAGGGAAAGCTGTGGAGATTTTATATTTGGTTACCAATTGATCATAGAAGAAACTTAGATTAAGGTTCTGAGACATATTGTAATCGGCAGTGAGTTTCACCCCAAGTAATCTCTGCCCACCTGTTACCTGAGAATCGTCCAAGAGAATATTGGTAATTCTGGTTTGGCTATCTCTAAGAGAGAAATCACCACGGATATTTAGGTCACTTACAATATTCTTAGTTTTACCCTTCATTCTTAATTTCAGTTTCAAATCTTTCACCAGATAACCAAACCCTACAATGTACTCATTGCTATGGTCCTCCGTAAGGGTATGATTTACCAAACCTAGCATCAGCATTCTATCTCTATTGTATTGGGCACGGAACTGCATATTATTACGAAGTGTAACATCTGCACCCAATAGCGGAGCAAAAGATTCTACATACCCCACATTAGAGAATACATAAGGATTAAGGAAATCCTGATTCACATCTCTACCCAAAGGATTGTTGTAAAACTCAATATTGGACTGCATTCCTGTTTGGGTATAAGTAGCGTTGTAAGAGTGTAGAACATCAAACTTGGAGAACTGACTGTTAATCATCGGAATGTTTTTCAAGCCAGAGTACACCAAATTCCAATTTGGAAGAGGGAATCCTACTTTCTTAGGATTACCCATACCATTCGATGTTTTACCCTCCACAGCGGCTTTAAAAGCTGGTATCAAAACATAAGCATTGGTCAGTCCATAGCCGTCTGCAAAACCATTGGCCCCTACTACACCGCTGCCCATCTGTGCAGAAATCATTCTAGCATTGGCCACCATCTCTCGGTATAGAGAAGCCCCTTGACTGAAAGAAGTTCCAAACATCCATACCGATGAACTATGGGTAATCAATTCATTACCGAAAGAATAGTCAAATTGTGGTGTGGTAGGATCTGCATCTACATTGTACCCACCTTGAAGGAAGTTGCTATTATACCTCATCATTCCTTTGAAATCAATTCTTAAATCATTCATTGGAGCGAGTTGTAAGTTCATATCCAAAGTTTTCACATTAAGCTGAGAATATGGGTCGTTCATCAAATCAGAGCGAGAGAGCCACGCATTTTCTATCGCTACCCTTCTAATGTCTGCCTGAGAACCAAGCAAAAAGCCAAAAGTAGGCCCACCTATGCCTTGCCCATAGCCATAGAAATTAGGTGAGGACAAGATTCCTGGTAATACGGTTCCATTATTTTCATTATAGTTAATATCCAACTGCTTGATGGAAGTAAGAGCATACGCAATGCTTTGTAGCGGCGTTAGCTTATTTTTAAATTTATATCCTTTATAAGCATTGAGTACAAAGAATTTATTTTTCTTTTGTCGTTTCAGAGCTTCCTCATTATACACATTATTCAATGAGTCTATCTCTGCACGGCGTTTGCTCATTGTTTCATCTATTTTTTGGAAATACTTAAACTTGCTGAAGAACTTCGGTATATCCACATTGGCTGTTGCGATGATATTATTGGTATTCTGTGCAGTATGTCCTAGATTTCCCGAAGGGTTATTGAGCAACACTGTAGAACGGGCATTCCAATTGTATGTAAAGCCATAGCCTAGCTCCGCAGAAACGAAATCTAAATATGGTAAGAACTCAAACGGCAACTTGTAGCTCAGCTGTGCTCTATGATTGTACAATACTGGACGCCCTGCACGGAACGGATTTTCAAAAATAGATTTGGTATCCATCACATCAGGAGAGATGTTATCATTAAGCGTACGCGTAGCAGAATTGATTTCTAATTTTAAGGAATTGGTAAATCTAAATCCTAAATTGTACTGCCAACCGAAATAGAAATTTCTGTTTCTCAAAACATCAAACTCATTCCCTTGATTACCATTGAGAATTGATTCTATATTTCTAAATTGTAGTTCGTTATAATTTCTATCCAATTCTGTTCTGAATGAAATCTGCGTAGGTATTGGGTTAAAGTTCATTTCCTTCACCCATCTCAGGTATTTATAAGATTTTGCCGTATCGCTCACAATATTCTTGAAAGGTCTCAACACCAATGGTTTGAAAGAATAATTGTAATCCAAATAACCTTTCAGGTATTGTCTCATATTCTTTTTGGTGTAGGCATCACGGTAATAATCATCATTATACATTGCCGTAAGGGTAAGGTTTTCCACATCGTAGAATCTTGGTTTTCTTGCTTCATTGGTTCTTTCCTTACGCATTCCCACTACCCCGATGCTTCTTTGCTGGGTGAAGGTTCTCGCCACCTGCTTCAGCTCATCTTTATTAGGTGCTTTGTTGAACTCTACATCGCTATCTATCGGACTATATTTAGGGTCTTCTATTGTCTGGGTGTAGGAATAATTCAATGGAATTTTCATTCCTACTTTTTCTGGGATAAACTTGTCCACATTCACCGTTGTATTGATGCTAAATGCGGTATTAGTTGTCTGAGCTCTCTCGGCAGGTTTCTGGTCTATTCCACCAAAACCTACGGTAGAATGGGCAACATTAGCATTGACCATTGCAAAATCTCCGAGGTTAAAATTCAAGCTGGCATTTCCTGCATAGCCTCCTTTGTTTTCAATTTCAGAAAGGCGGATTTCATTCACCCAAAGCACCAAATCCTTGGATTGCGTTTCGGTATTTCTCACCCCAATCATCATTGTAGTGATATTTCCTAAGCTAGGGCGTCCTTTTACATAAATCTTTTTATTATCGTCCCCGAAATCTGTATATTGATAACGGTAACCTATCAAGTCAGACGCCTCAGTATCTCTTTTGATTTTAGCATCCACGAAGTTCTGAATTTCCAAATTAACGGTATTCTCCGTAGGCCAGATCTCCAATGGTGATTTAGCTGTTCTTGGAGTATATTTCAGAGAGGCTTCATATTCGTAATAGTTATCTGTAGCATCGCTACCAAAACGAATGAAGAACTTGGTATTCGGATTGATTTCGTTACTTGTTGCACCTGGCTTGATGTCTTGTGCGTGTACAAACATTTCCAACTTTTTGTAACGACGCATATCAATAAAGGTATTTTTAGTTACCCCTTTGGCATCATTTCTCAGATTGAGGAATTTCATATAAAGAGACGCTTCATTCTGGCGTTGAGCTCCTGTATTACCTCCTATCACTTGTCTTTCAATCCCTGGAGGCAATACATAAGGGGGCATCCCGATAGCGTTTTCTTCCAAATTAACACTACCTACGAAGAAATCCTCATTGTTCACCAGCATTGTACCCTCATTATCTGGAACCCCTGGCACAGGTACGGTATTTTGGTATGCGATATTCTTATTGTACTTTCTCCAATCGGAACGCACCAAATCCATCGTTGCAAAACGCAGGGTAGATGTTTCATCAAAACCATCCAGCATAATTCTGGCAAACCTCACATTATTCAAAATATCCGTAGAAGCTTCCCCTGCATCCAAATCAAACTGAGATACTGGAATACGGAAGAGATACCATCTATTAACACCCTCTTGCCCATTTTGGAACTTAGTGTGGGTTTCCTTCATATCTACGATAAAGTTTTGGTTGACTGCCAAGCTTGCTCTATCCAATCGGATAGTATATTGGTTATAACTTTCGCTCAAATCCAAATTGTAATCTCTATTAACATCCTCTGCATCTGGCAACTGTGTGGCTACCTCCAGAGTATTGGCTTTGGAGTTTCCATCTGGATTTCGGAAATACTTGTATCGCTCAATCAAAGAAGCGGCTTGGTCGCCTGCAAACTGATTAGAAAGATAAAACACAAAATCATCGGCTGCAGGGTCTAGTTCATTGGTGATAGGATTCACATAATTAAGACCAAATTTTATAGATTCCGCATCATTTTTCAGACCATCATATCCCGCATCTTGGATATCTCTATCTTCGCCTTCGTTGGAAAAAGCATAAAGCACAGGAAACTGATTAGGCTGTTTTCCCCAATTGGTTTCAGAAGTAGAAGAAGAGGCATTAGGCGTAGGCAAGCCATTTTCATACTGCATTTTTCCATCTTTCAAAACATCTTCAGAGACATTTCCTAAGTGGATTTTCAGTTTTGGTGCTACCCCTAAGTTTTTCCCATCTGCATAAGGGTCCATCATCCAAAATTCTACATATTCTATATTAGAATTGGTAAAATTGGTTACGGAAAGTGGACGCATCAGCCCCGCCCATCTCTGTGATGGATTTTCTGGTGCTGGATTCACATTGTAAGGTCCTCTTTCGGTAGGATAATAGGTAATATCAAAGGTATTGGTAAAGGTTTGCTCCCCTGCCACGAAATCTCTTCTATTGAGAATTTCACTCATCTGCACCCTACGCGAAGCGTGGTTGGATACCGACTGTGCTGTGATACCATTAGGTGCCTTGCCCCCCACACCCCAGAATCTTGGGTCTATATGATACCAAGACAATAGCCCTCTTCCATAGCCATTGGCAAGGTCGTTATCAGCACCTGCTCCTGCATAGATAGGGTCGTTTTGGTTTTGTTCTGGCTTGGATGCCAAGTTCCATAGTGCAGGGTCTTTAATGGAAATCTTGGTAGAAGTTTGGTCAAAATCATCTATATATGCCTGATTGTTGATACCATCATTCTGCCCTGGAATAAGGTAAGCAGCCTCTGCTTTGAAGGCGAGATTAGATGGAGCTTCGGTATTGATTAACGGAATTTTATCCGTAAGTCTGGTAAGGAACGGCAATTCTCTATTGAACATCATATTGAAGCCTGCCATTGTATTGTTTACTGCTTCTTGCCCGAAGTTCACTTTCTGTGTGAGTGGTCTTTCGGAATAATTGACCACCGTAGCTCCCAAGATAAAATCTTCGCTAAATCTTCTTTCGAGATTTAAACCTAAGAATCTTTTCCTCTGGGTATTGAACATCATTTGGTTTTCCAATGAAACCTGAATGGCTTGCCCAGAGTTTTTCACAGCATCATTGATGATTTCCACCGTTCCCAACATATAGTTCACAGTATAATCTTGCCCCTCTACCAGCTGTGTACCGTTGGCAGTTACCTTTACAGAGCCTTGTGGCACATTGATAGCTCCCAAAGAAATCCCCGAACCTTGAGTTCCCTTATAACGTCCTTCTATGGTGTATCGCAAAGCCAAATTACTTTGTTTGGCAATTTCTTTTTGCTGGTCATACAAATCCGAAAATACAAACTGCGTATCGCTGGTACCCAATGTATTTCGTAAATAGTTTCCAAATGGCTGGGCTTTTGTAAAAATCAATTTACCCTCTTGAGAATTGATGGTAATACCTTCTACAAAGTCAAATAGACCATCTCCTGTATCGGTTCCGTTCGCTTGCAAATCATTATTTCTATTCAATCTATCCCAATTGAAAAGCTTCAAAAGATTGGTATCTTCCACATTGGTTGCTGGCAGGTAATTGACTTTTCCATTCTGTGGCGAACGGTAATAGACATTAAGCATAAAATCATCGCTGGAAATACCGCTAGCATTGATAGGATAGATATTCTTCATCATCAAAGCCCACATTGGCGAAGTGGTTTTCACCGTGGTATTAGGCTTTAAAACTTTGGTAATCAACACTGGACTTTCCTCTGCAAACTCCCCTACTTTATATACCGTTTTATCTCCATTGACTGTAAATGAGAACGAAACCGCCAAAAGCTGATTATCATTAAGCCTTTGATTTAAAGATAAATACCCCAATTGTGCATTATAGGTGTATTCGCTAGAATTGAGGCGTCTGGCTTTTCTATTGAATATAAAGTTTTCTCCATCTACAAAAGACTCTGTAGAGCCATTAGCATTAGGCAACGCCCTCCCCTTCAAGATATTATGGGCTGTATTGACATCTCTAATGCTGGTTCCCAAAGCATTAATCTGCTCATAAAGTCCATTCTGAGCATTATCTGGATAGCCTGATACGCCATCCCCCAAGTCTCTAATCCCGATGATGGCTTTTTGGTCTTGTAAATTGCTAGCACTTTGGTCTAACACCCAAGCTTCAAGCCTTGTAATATTAATTTTAGAATTGATGAGTGGATAGTTGAGCAAGGCATCATCATAATGATTTAAGAAGTAATGCCCTAAAAAGTAATGCTGATTATCTTCATAATCCACAGCGTTGATTTTAAAGGTTTGCAATGCTCCACCGCCTTGTACTACAATGTTTCTTGCCTCCCCTTGCTGCTGAGAGAACACCAATGTTCCGTAAGTTTTACCCAACTGAAACTCGGTTTTTAAACCAAATAACGACTGAGAACCACGGATAAGATTGGTAGAAAGTGGCATATTTACATTACCAAACTCCACCCTCTTGATGATTTTATCCTCACCACCCGTAGATGGGTCATTCAGCCCTTTGGATTGCAGGTCTTTCCAAGCACCTTTCGCCTGCCATACGAGGTTCATTCTATTTTCAAAAGCAAAACCACTTTGGGTATCATAGTTCACTCTAAGATTCAGGTTTTCACCTACTTTACCCAAAAGCCCCAATTGGATTCTCTGCTGGATATTAATGGCAAAATTGCTTCGGTTCTGAGGAAGAATCAATGGATTTTCTATCTTCTGGTACAGTACACCCAAATCAAAAGAAGCAAACCCCTGTGGCGTGAGCTCTATACGATTGCTACCAAAAATCGTTTCAAAAATTTTATTTTTAATGTGCACCACTGGGATTAGCCCTTTTTTCTGAGCATCCTCTGGGTCTTTACGATGAATAAGACTATGGTTATCAGATTTTTCCTTGTAGTAATTCACCAATTGCTGGCTTGCCACATAATCCTGATACTCTTTTACCGTCATCACCACAGGAGCCCCAATGATGGTATTTCCCACCTTGGAATAAACGTGGTATTTTCCAGACTCTACATCGTAGAAAGCCTCGTATCGCGTAGGATTTGGAAGGCTATAATCTTTTCTTACACTTGTGCTATCCGCAGGCGTCTGCTGCTGTGCCGATACATTATAAAATGAAAAAAACAGAATACTAAAAAACGCTATTCTGTACCATTGATATTTTTTTTCCACTAAGACTAAATGTTTTTTAAAATCAACTTTACCAATTCTTCCACGGAAAGCTCCGGATTTTGTTTTAAAAATTTGTCTGCAATTTTTTCACTCATTTTCTTTGAAATACCCAAGACTTCCAAAGCAGATAACGCTTCATCTTTGGTTTTAGTATTTGCAAGATTAGAAATATTTTGCTCTTCAATACTGAATTTTTGTATCTTATCTCTCAGATCTACAATGATGCGGTCAGCCGTTTTTGCACCGATACCCTTTACCCGCTGTAGCAGTGCTCCATTTCCAGAAAGTATAGCAGAACTGATTTCAGAATGGCTCAACGATGACAGCATAATGAGTGCTGAGGCAGGCCCTACACCATTAACGCTAATCAGCAGGTTGAACAATTCCTTTTCTTCTTTCCCGAAAAAACCATAAAGCAAATGGGCATCTTCCCGAATGATGGGCTGGGTATAGAGCAATGCAGGTTGTCCTATTTCTAACCTCTGAGATGTTGGCAAGCTAATGCCCACATAGTACCCTACCCCACCTACTTCCATTACCACAAAAGTAGGCGAGAGTTCTTGTACTATACCGCGTAGGGAATATATCATATTATTGTTGTTTTTACTGTATGATGTATAATGTACGATGTACAAAGTATAAAGTATGATGTACAAAGTACGAGCTATTATCATAGATAGAGGCGAAATTTCTAACCTCTAATTTCTAACTTCTAACCTCTAACCTCTATACTATTTCCGATTACCTTTCTTCAGTACTTCTCTTCGCTGTGCATCTAAAACCGCAATGGTCGCCAGATTGACAATTTCATCTACGCTGGCTCTCATTTGCAATACGTGAACAGGCTGGCTAAGTCCCATTAGGATAGGTCCTATCACCTGAGCTGTTTTCATCCCTCTGATGATTTTATACGAAATATTAGCACTGGCTAAATTAGGAAAAATGAAAACATTGGCTGGTGTGGTGCCCAATTTGGAGAACGGATAATCTGCCAAGTGGTCTGCATTCATTGCAAAATCTGGCTGTATCTCTCCATCTACTACCATATTAGGATACTTATCGTGCAAGATTTCCACTGCTTTTGCTACTTTCTTAGATGTTTCAGAGATGGCGGCAAAGTTTTCATAAGCCAGCATCGCTATTCGCGGTTCGATAGCGAAACTTTTCACTGTGATTTCAGCCATTCTGGCGATATTCACCAGATCCTCTGCAGATGGATTGTCATTCACTGAAGTATCTGCAAAAAACATTGGCTTTTTATCGGTAAGTATCATCATCATAGAAGCTACTTTCTCTACACCTACTTCCTTATCTATCACTTGCAATACAGGGCGAAGCACAGAAGTATAGTTTTTAGAGAAGCCTACTACCAGTGCATCGGTATCACCGTGTCTCAGCATTAGAGGACCGAAATAATCTCTTTGACGAACGAATCTTTTGGCTTTATACTCGTTCATTCCTTTTCTTTGTCTCAGTTTCCAAAGGGTTTCTCTATACTCTCGGCGTTTTTCCTCTTGGTCATCATCCGCAGGATCTACAATCGGCACATCCAGTTCAATACCGAATTTTTTCATCTGCTCTTTGATGAATTTTTTCTCTCCTAAAAGAATAGGATGGGCAATGCCTTCTTCATATAGAATCTGAGCGGCTTTCAGCACATTGTATTCTTCGGCGTTGCCCAGCGTAACGCGTTTAGGGTTAGACTTCGCACGGTTTTGCATCATACGCACCAGCTTTTCATCTCTACCCATTCTGTCCAGAAGTTGATTTTCATATTCATCAAAATCTGTAATTGGTTTTCCTGCTACGCCACTTTCCATTGCTGCTTTAGCTACGGCAATAGACACTTTGGTTATCAAACGGTTATCAAATGGTTTTGGAATGAAATAATCTCTTCCAAAGCTCAAGTTCTTCAGGTTATAGGCTAGAATAACGGCTTCTGGCACGGGTTCCTTCGCCAGGTTGGCAATGGCGTGTACGGCTGCCAATTTCATTTCCTCATTAATGGTGGTGGACTGCACATCCAAAGCACCACGGAAGATGTACGGAAATCCTAATACATTATTCACCTGATTAGGAAAATCACTCCTTCCCGTAGCCATTATCACATCTTTTCTAGTTTGTACCGCTAGATTATAATCTATCTCTGGCGTGGGATTTGCCAATCCGAATACAATAGGATTTTCTGCCATAGAAAGGAGCATCTCTGGAGTCATCACATCGCCTTTGGATAAACCTACAAATACATCTGCTCCCACCAATGCTTCATCTAAAGTTGTAATTTGAGTATCGGCAATGAAGTCTATTTTCTCTGGTGTAAGGTTTTCTCTCTGGGTATTGATAACGCCTTTGCTATCGCACATTAGGATATTTTCCTTTTTCAGTCCGAGAGCCATATAGAGTTTGGTACACGCTATGGCCGCTGCTCCTGCCCCATTCACTACCATCTTCACCTCTTCTATTTTCTTATTGGCAAGTTCCAAAGCATTGAGTAACGCTGCCGCAGAGATAATGGCTGTACCGTGCTGGTCATCGTGCATTAGAGGGATATTCAGTTCCTCTTTTAGCCTTTGTTCTATATAGAATGCCTCTGGTGCTTTGATGTCTTCCAGATTGATTCCTCCAAAGGTGGGTGCAATACCTTTTACGATTTCAATAAATTTATCTGGGTCTTTTTCATTGATTTCAATATCAAAAACATTGATATCTGCGAAGATTTTAAACAAAAGCCCTTTACCTTCCATCACGGGTTTAGACGCCTCTGCCCCTATATCTCCTAAGCCTAGTACGGCAGTTCCGTTGGAGATTACCGCTACAAGGTTCCCTTTCCCGGTATAATCATACGCCGTTTTAGGGTCTTTTTCTATTTCCAAACAAGGGATAGCCACCCCTGGGGAGTATGCCAAAGATAAATCCCTTGCCGATGAGTGTGGTTTGGAAGGGATAACCTCTATTTTACCTTTTGGCTCTGCTTTATGATAGTCTAAGGCTGCTTTATTAAAGCGTTTTATATCTCGATTATTATTGTTTGACATTATAGATTGAATTTCTTTTTAAAGGTTGGGTAAAATATAAATTCTGTGATACTCTACAAGGCTATCTATAGGACGCTGTACGATTTTCCCGATGTTCAGGTGCAAGTCTGCGGCTACGGAACGCAAAATATCCTCATAATAGTATGCAATAGAGCCTATAAAATTGATTTCGTGAGTTTTGCTCTCTTCATAAGGAAGCACTTGGTATTCCAGATAGTTTTTTAGCTCTTCATACACTAGGTGTTGCAAGTATGGATGTTTTTTTCTCGGAAGAATAAATTTGCTAAAACTTGCCAAGTACGCATTGGGTCTTGGATTGTGATACATATTTTGAATCAACTCATCAATACTTATTGGAAATTCGTTGGCAAACTCCTGATGCAAGTCGGCTGGCATTTTCTTCATAAAATAGTTTTTTACCAAAAGTTTGCCCAATGCACATCCCCCTCCTTCATCTCCGATAAGGAACCCCAAAGAGGGCAAATCTCTTCTGATGGTTTCACCATCAAAAAAGCAAGAATTAGACCCTGTACCCAATATGCATACCACTGCGGGGCTACCGTTATAGGCGGCATAGGCAGCTGCTGTGAGGTCTTCTTTCACGGTAATATTAGCGTTGGTAAACACCTTGGCAAATGCTGTCTTCATACGCTTTCGGTTGTCTTCTACCCCACAGCCTGTACCGTAGAAAAATAAATGCTTTATAGAAAAACGATGCTCCGAAAGTTCGGCATTTTTCAGTATTTCTGAAGGGATTAATTCTGTATCTATCACATTGGGGCTAAACCCTGCTGTACTGGTAGTAAAAGTCACTTCCCCAGCATCGTTTAGCATCACCCAATCGCACTTTGTAGAACCTCCATCAACGATAGCAATCATAGTTTAATAAATTAAGTGTGCTAAATTAGGAAATATATTTTAAATCCTTATTGAGAGGAATGAGAAAAAAAATGGAGAAAAAAAGACATTTGAGATAAAGCGATAGGTTATTTAGAAAGTTGAGTAAGTCTGGGACGGCACTTGCTCCGTTCGGAACGTACCCAAATAGGTTCCGAACCTACTCAACTTCCTAAATTGGCGTTGTGGCTGGCCGAAAAGTTTTTGACAGTCTCTTTTTATTATGGTGCTAAGCGTGATATTTCCCAATCGTACGCCTCATTCAGTTGATACAAAATACGATCGTGCAAGCGGTTGGGTCTTCCTTGCCAAAATTCTATCTCATAAGGTCTTGCTAAATATCCACCCCAATTCTCGGGGCGAGGAACCGCCTTATTTTCATACTCCTGCTCCAAGGTCTTCAGCTGCTCCTCCAGAAATTCACGATTAGGAATCACACTGCTCTGTGGTGATACCAATGCTCCTAATTGGCTTCCCTTGGGGCGTTCAGAAAAATATCCATCGCTCAGGTTTTCTGGCAATCGCTCTAGCTGAGCCTTGATAATCACCTGACGCTCTAGTGGAGGCCAAAAAAAATGCAAACACGCCTGATGCGTCCGCTCTATGGCTTTCCCTTTTCTACTATCATAGTTAGTATAGAAAATAAAACCTTCCCAAGTGTAAGATTTAAGCAAAACCATTCTGGTACGCGGGCAGCCATCTTCTTCCAATGTGGAAATCGCCATTGCATTGGCTTCCGAAATGCCTGCGGTATTTTGGGCTTCTAAAAACCAATCTCGAAACTGTTCTATTGGATTGGCTTTCACTTCGCTTTCTATAAGCTGAAATTTTTCATAAACTTTTCTATTATCGTGCAGGTTTTCCATAATTTTTGTTAATTTTGGGTATGAATTTATCCTACAAAGGTAAAATATTAATTTCCACTCCAGATATTTCTGGGGATATTTTTTCGCGTTCGGTGGTTTTAATTATAGAGCACGATGAAAATGGAGCATTCGGTCTCATTCTCAATAAAAAGAACACCGAAATAGAATCTAATCTGCTTAATATATTGGACTTACCGATAGAAATTTTCAATGGTGGTCCTGTGGAGAATGATAAAATTTTCATCATTGTAAAAGGCACGCCTACTAATGAATTTGCTCTAAAAATAGATGAGCAATATTACCTCACGGAAGATATCCTCACCATCCTTACAGAGTTATTAGAAAACCGACTCAGCATTTCTGATATCAAATTATTTTCAGGCTACTCAGGTTGGTCTGCACAGCAGTTGGAGTCCGAGATTTCAAGGAAACTTTGGATTCCTATAGAGCATTATCCGTTGGATTACACCTTATCTCACCACCAATCTCTGTGGAAAAAGATGATGGAAAACCTTGTCGGTCAATTTCTTATCTGGGCCAATACTCCAGAGGATGTTTCTATGAATTAGGCGCTTCTAGTATTCGTTTGGCTTCTTCCCAAAGTGCATCCATCTCATTGATGCTTAAATCCGATAATGAAAGTCCTCTTTCTTGGGCTATTGCTTCCATTTTCTGAAATCTTGCAATGAATTTCAGATTGGTTTTCTCTAATGCTGTATCGGGGTTCATTCCAGAAATGCGAGCATAATTAATCAACGAGAAAAAAACATCGCCCAGCTCTTTTTCTTTCTGCTCCGCATTGGTTTCTGAATGAAACTCTCTCAGCTCTTCCTCCACTTTTTGCCAAGCTCCTTCTGCGTTATCAAATTCAAAACCAACGCCTCTTACTTTCTCTTGTACTCTAAATGCCTTTACCATACTCGGTGTCCCCTTAGACACTCCTGAAAGCACCGAGCGATTGCCTTCTTTCAGCTTAAGTTTTTCCCAGTTTTGTTTTACTTCCTCTTCATCTTTTACTTCGGTATCACCGTAGATATGAGGATGGCGAAAAATCAGTTTTTCATTAAGAGAATTAATTACATCTGCTATGTCAAATGCTTGTTTTTCGGCTCCAATTTTAGCATAAAACACCAAATGAAGCAAAACATCTCCCAATTCTTTTTTGATTTCTTGTAAATCTTCCTCCAACAATGCATCGGAAAGCTCATAGACTTCTTCCAAAGTAAGGTGGCGTAAAGACTGAAAGGTTTGCTTTCTATCCCAAGGGCATTGTGCTCTAAGGTCATCCATAATATCCAGCAAACGCCCAAAAGCTTCTAATTTTTCTTGTTTAGAATTCATTTTTAAAATAAAAAAACTTTGTCAATTGATAAAAAACCATTGACAAAGTTGGGTGTGATGTTCTGTTTAATTTATTTTGTTTCTTCCTGAGCTTCTTCTGCTTTCACAAAGCTTTCTGGTGTGATGTATCCCGCTTTCTGAAGGATATTGTACCACTGAGCCAACTTTTTAATATCCGATGTGTAAACTCTTTCGGTATCGTAGTTTGGTAATACTTTTAGCATAAAAGCTTTCAGTTCCTCATCTGAAGATTTGTGCGAAATAGTTTCTTTATAATCATAGGCTTTTGCAATGTTTTCAAACACTTCAAATAAAGGCACTTCCTTATCAAAGGTAAACATTGCGATATTGTCTAGCAAGCTGACTTGAGAAGAGTTTCCAATGCTTATTTTTTTCTTGGAAGTAACATCTTCTATAATGAAGCCATTTCTAAGCTGTGATACCAATTGGAATAATCCTGGTTTTCCTGAAATTGAAATAATCTTTTCTAACTGCATATTTTTTCTTTTTTTTCAAAGCTCTTTATCTATATTAAATATCGAGCCAATTTGTATTGATAATATTATTTTTTACAACTAATTTACTTTGGAAATCTCATTTTGTAGCTAACGCTAACCCCACCATTGGCTATCTTTGCCAGCTTTCCTTTTACAATCTTCTTCTTCAGTGGGGAGAGATAATCCGTAAACAATATTCCCTCGATATGGTCATACTCGTGCTGTATCACACGGGCACGAATATCGGAAAAAGTTTCGGTATGTTTCACAAAATTTTCATCATAATATTCTATGGTGATGGTTTCTTTTCTCTTCACATCCTCTCTCACATCAGGTATAGAAAGGCACCCTTCGTTAAATTTCCATTCCGAGCCTGTTTCTTCTAAAATTTTAGCATTGATGAATACTTTTTTGAAATCTTTCAGCTCTTCTGCGATATCTGCATAGTCTTCATCTTCTGCCAATGGGCGTATATCTACCACAAAAAGGCGTATATCTAGCCCTATCTGTGGAGCTGCTAGCCCAATGCCGTGTGCGGCTTCCATAGTTTCAAACATATTCTCTATCAGCTCTGGCAGCTGCGGATAGTCTTTATCAATATTCTTCCCTACCTTTCTCAAAACAGGGTCGCCAAAGGCACGAATAGGTAAAATCATAATCTTTGTTCTAAAAAATTTTGTAAAATAATCGTGGCACTTACTTTATCTATCAGCCCTTTATCTTGTCTTTCTTTACGGCTTTTACCGCTTTGACTGATGAAAAATGATGCCATCTTGGAGGTAAACCTCTCATCCAAACGCTCTACAGAAACCTCTGGGAATGCCACTTTAAACTCCCCAATGAATTTCTGTATATCGGTTTCTACTTCGGACATATTCCCCTTCAAATCTGTGGGTAAGCCTACAACAATGGTCTCAACGCTGTTCTCAGAAAAATATTTTTTCAGAAAAGACATCAGCCCTGCTGTATCTACGGTATCTAAGCCACTGGCGATAATCTTCATATCATCTGTTACGGCAATCCCCGTACGCTTTTTACCATAGTCTATTGCCATTATCTGTCCCATTGTGCAAATGTAACACTTTTTCAAAAAATATTCATTAGGAAAGTAAAAGCCTTTTCATTACTCCCTGATCCATTTCCAGATTTCTTTCAGGGTAGCTTTGTTGCCGTACATTAGAACGCCTACTTTATAAATTTTAGCCGCCACCAAAACCATCCCTAAAGTACTAACCGCCAAAAGAAAAATAGACAGCCCTACCTGCCATAGAGGTACCCCAAAAGGAATCCGTGCAATCATAGCGACAGGAGAGGTAAATGGTATGATGGAAAGCCAAAAGGCAAGTGGCCCCTCAGGGTTATTCATTATCGTCATACTTCCGTACATCCCCAGCATCAAAGGTAAAATGGCGAAAAGGGTAAATTGCTGGGTCTCCGTTTCATTATCCACCGCAGAGCCTATTGCAGCATACATTGCACTATAAAAGATATATCCTAATAGAAAGAATACCACGAAAACAAATATAATCAATGGTGCATTCATTTCTAATAAAATATGAGAAACTTGCACCAGCATTTGCTGAATATCCATCTGCTCCATCGCTGCTTGTTGCTCTTCAGAAACAGGAAGTTGGTTCCCCCGAGCACTTACAAAACTGGTATTAAAAACCATTGCGGCAGCAAGGGTCATCGTAATCCAAACCGAGAACTGCGTGAGAGCTACCAAGGTTACCCCAAAGATTTTTCCCAGCATCAGTTCAAAAGGCTTTACCGAAGAGATAATGACCTCTACTACTCTATTATTTTTCTCCTCCAGCACACTACGCATCACCCGCACCCCGTAGATGATGATGAACATAAAAACCACATACATCAGCCCCATACTTAGCCCGTATTTTACGCCGAAAGCCAAGTCATCATCTTCCGCATTGTCATTCACTACATTAATGGTATTGAGGCTAATACCTTTATCCAAATCTTTGATTTTGGACTCCTCCAAGCCTAATCTCAAAATCTTCTCTTGCCGAAGAACCTTCTCCAATGCCGCACTGATACTTTTCTGGGTATTAAAGCCAATCTTCTTGTTTACCAAAAGGGTTAAATCTTGTTCCCATTGGGCGTAGTTATCTTCTTTCAAAGCAGGGATTATCAGCAGCCCATCTACCCCTTCCATATCTTTTAGGGAGGTTTTCAGGGCGGTCTCTGTACCAGCGGGCACAAAGACATATTTCAGTTGCTCATCAGACTTTAATTGTTTTTGAAAATGCCCACTTTTATCAATTACATTGATGGTGTATTGGGTTTCATTCGCCTTGAACATTAGGGCAATCAACGCTCCGAAAGCCACAATAAGCAAGGGAGCTAATAAGGTAAGCAGGATAAAAGATTTTTTCTTGACTTGCGTAAGGTACTCTCTTTTGGTTATGATGATGATGTTTTTCATTTGATTTTCTATTTATAAGGCTCCAAAAAGCCATTCTCCTTGCAAAAATAGATTTTATTTGCATAATATCCGAAAAAATAATTGAGAAAGACCTCGCTTCATCCTATCGAAGAAACAAATTTTATAAAATCCTCAAATTTTAAGTCGGTTTAATGATTAATTTATCCAAATACGAATTGCGGCAGCAAATAAAATCATTAGAAAATCCCCTGCATTGCATCTTGGCATTTTCTAACGCTTAGAAAACGCCAAACATTTCCGCGGGAAGAAAAAAAATGGTTAGAAAGTCTCCCGCATTTCAGATTGAGAAAATCTAATCATTAGAAAAGCTCCCGCACATCTGCAGCAAGAAATTTAACGAGTAGAAAATCGCCCTCCTTTTAGCCTAAGCACATTGAATCAAAAAAATCCCACACATTTTAGCGGTGGGATTTTCAGATGTATGCAACTCTATCTTGGATTCATCACGAATGTTACCATTAGATTTTTACATACTTTTGGGGATATTGATACTCATTTATTTTCAAATTGATTGGATTTTTGAGTATCAAAGAGGTTGATTCTCTTGTGTCGGGGTTTCCAACGTTTCCACAGAGGTATTGTTTTCTTCAATAGCATTATTTTGAGGTTCGTCTTTTCCCTTCAAATAATTGGGTAGATTAAGCCCTGCCATATTGAACAAATCATTAAGCGGAGGTACTGTTTTCATCATCCCTGAAACAAAATTAGCCGTAGATGTATTTCCATCAGCATTATTACCACCATCCCACACTGTAATTTTATCAATCTTAATATTCTTCACCGCTTCCACTTGTGTTTTCACCAATTCTGGCAATTTTTCAATCAAGAGAAGTTGGAACGCATTATTAGCATCACCTCCTGCTGCTTTCACCACTTGGTCATACCCTTCAGCTTGTTTGGTTAGGATTTCATAAAGTCCTTTGGCTTCAGCTTCCATTTTCGCAAAAATAGCATCAGCTTCCCCTTTGGCTTTCAGACGGATTTTTTCAGCTTCAGCTTGTGCATCAATAATGGCTTTCTGCTTGGATATTTCTGCAGGAACTACGATATTGGCATTCTGTGTAGAACGCTCTCTCTCCGCTCTAGCGGCTTCTGCTTTTTGCTCTGCTACATAAGATTCTTCCAATGCTCTCGCTGCCTGAACTTTCTCTGCCGTAGTGGCTATTTTCAAAGCTTCTGCTTCTTTTTCTCTCCTTTGGGCATCAGAATTTGCGATGGTAATTCTCGCTTCGTTTTCTCCTTTTACCGCTAAGGAATTGGCTAGAGATGTGGCTATTCTAGATTCTTTTTCGGCTTCTGCCTTACCGATAGATTCATCTTTCTGTGCTGATGCTATACTTACCTCTCTATCTTTTTGGGTAATCGCAATCTGAACATCTCTATCTCTATTGGTTTCTGCAATTCTTACATCTCTATCTCTATTGGTCTCGGTAATTTGCACATCTTTTTCTCTATCGGCAAGAGCCTTACCTGTCTCTCCTATTTTCTCCTGTTCTGCCACAGAGATTTTAGCTTCATTAATGGCTTTTGCTGCGGCTTCTTTTCCTAAGGCTTCTATGTATCCAGATTCATCCTTAATGTCGGTAACATTGACATTAATGAGTTTTAGTCCTATTTTTTTCAACTCTGTATCCACATTTTTGGAGATGTTATCCAAAAACTTGTCTCTATCCGAGTTGATTTCCTCAATCGTCATTGTAGCAATTACCAAACGCAATTGACCAAATAGAATATCTTTTGATAGTTCTTGAATCTGATCTGGGGATAATCCTAAAAGTCTTTCGGCTGCATTCCCCATCGTATCGGGTTCAGTGGAAATCGCAATAGTAAAACGACACGGTACATCTACTCGTATATTTTGACGAGAAAGGGCATTGGTGAGATTAGCCTCTATGGAAATGGGTTTCAAATCCAAATATGCAAAATCCTGAATTACAGGCCACACAAAGGCTCCACCTCCGTGAATACATTTTGCCGAGCTACCTCCTGTTTTTCCATAAATAACCAATATTTTGTCTGAAGGACAACGTTTATAGCGAGAAATAAGCGCCAAGAACGTGACAAATAACACTATTACTAGAGCTACAATTAAAATTAAAATTTCCATATCTTTTATTTTTTTTATTTATCTAAATAATATTTTATCAATTTTTCTACTCTACCACTAAGATACCATCTTCCACGGCTATTACTTTTACCAAATTACCAGATGGAATACCGTCTTGGGAACGCGTCATTGCAGGCAATTCCCTATTCGTACCATTCAAGGAGATTTGCACCTTTCCCTTTCCAGATAAATTTGCAGGAACTCTAAGGTACACTTCTCCTGTCTTTCCTACCAATTTTTGAATGTCAAAAGTATTATCTTCCGTAAGCTTAAGTATCTGCTTAATCAACACCAAAAACAATAGTACAAAGCCAATCCCTACAACGGTAGCGAGAAGGATAAGCAGCATTTTGTTCTCGATGTTTTCATAAAAGGCAACTCCCGTCCAAGCAAATCCTAAGAGGAAATTAATTAAATTTCTAAATGAAAATAGCTGAAAAGGACCTTCTGCCTCATCTAATCCTCCGTCAAAATCTGCCGCTATACCATCTGAATCACCACTCCCTACAAAGGTGAGTATCGTCTGAATTAAAAAAATCAAACTACTTCCCAAAGCAATATACCAAAAGCTTTGATGAAGTATATCCAAAGATTCTAAAAAATGAAACATATATTTTGATTTTAAATCCAAAACACTTTCCCCTCCATTAAGAGAAGAAAGTGTTTTCATAATTATTTATTAATGCCTTCTAATTTAAACATAAAAGCATAGACCAGAGCGATGTCTTTCAGGTAATCAAACCTTCCAGAAGCTCCACCGTGCCCATATTCCATATCGGTTTTTAGGAAAAGGACATTGTTATCGGTTTTCAGGTCTCGCAGTTTTGCTGTCCATTTGGCTGGTTCAAAATACTGCACTTGCGAGTCGTGAAGCCCCGTGGTGATGAGAAGATGAGGATAGTTTTTCCTTTCGATATTCTCATAAGGGGAGTAAGATTTCATATAGAAATAAGCTTCCTTATTATTAGGATTTCCCCACTCGTCATACTCGTTGGTGGTAAGTGGGATAGACTCGTCCAGCATTGTATTGACCACATCTACGAAAGGCACTTGAGAGATGATACCGTTCCAAAGCTCTGGTTTCATATTGGCTACAGCACCCATTAGGAGCCCTCCTGCACTTCCCCCTTGGGCATATAGATGCTTCGGAGAGGTGTATTGTTCTTTCACCAAAAATTCTCCTGCGTTGATGAAATCGGTAAAGGTATTTTTCTTTTTCATCATTTTACCATCTTCGTACCACTGGCGTCCCATCTCTTGCCCGCCACGGATGTGGGCAATGGCATAGGCAAAGCCTCTCTCCAAAAGGCTCAACCTTGGGGAGCTGAATGTGGCGTCCATAGAGCTTCCATAGGAACCATAGGCGTAGAGCAAAAGTGGCTGCTTACCATCTCGCTTAAAGCCTTTTTTGTACACGATGGAAATTGGGATTCTAGTACCGTCATTCGCAGTGGCAAAAAGTCTTTCGGTAACATATTGGTTTTTATCATATCCGCCCAAAACCTCTTGTTGTTTCAGAAGGGTTCTTTTTCCCGTTTGGAGATTTTGCTCGTATTGGGAGCTTGGCGTAATCATAGAAGTGTAGCCAAAGCGGAAGTTATCTGTATTGTACTCTGGGTTTCCTGATGCAAAAACCGTGTAGGTTGGTTCATCAAATTTAATCTGTTCTTTTTTGCCTGTTTTTCGGTTCATTACCACCAATTGGGTAAGCCCATTGTAGCGTTCTTGGAAGACTAGGAAGTTTTTAAACTCGGTAACGCCACTCATCAAAACCTCTTTACGGTGCGGAATAAAATCTTTCCAATATTCTACCGTTGTTTTATTGAGTGGTGTTTCTACGATTTTGAAGTTCAGAGCATCTTTATTGGTTCTTACCAGAAACTTGTCTTCCAAAGCCGTTACGCTGTATAAGACATCTTTCATCCTTGGCTGGAACACCTTGAACTCCGCCATTGGCTCATCGGCAGAGATGTATCTAATTTCCGAAGATGTAGTGGCAGCTGAGCTGATGAAGATGTATTTTTCGTTTTTAGATTTGTATTGCCCTATATAGTTGGTATTGTCTTTTTCTTGGTACACCACCACGTCGTTTTGGGAATCTGTACCGAGGCTATGACGCATAATACGCTCTGATAGAAGGGTAACGGGATTGTTGGCGGTGTAGAAAATGGTTTTATTATCATTTGCCCAAGTGGCATTTCCAGAGGTGTTTTTAATGTTAAGGTCGGTAACTTTTCCTGTTTTTAAATCTTTTAAAAACAATTTGTATTGTCTTCTGGAAACATCATCTACCCCGAAAATCATCAGCTGATTATTCGGGCTAATACTCATTCCTCCCACGGAATAATATGCCTTGCCTTCTGCCATTTTATCCACATCTAGGAGGATTTCTTCTGGTGCATCAAGACTGCCTTTTTTTCTACAATATTTATAATACTGCTTGCCTTCCTCGGTTTTGGAGTAGTAATAATATCCATTTTTGAAAGTAGGCACCGATTCGTCTTTTTCCTTCACGCGGGCTTTCATTTCTTGGAAAAGTTTGTCTTGAAGGGGTTTTGTATCCGCCATCATTTTTTCCAAATATTGGTTTTCCTCCGTGAGATACTTAATCACCTTGGTGCTGTCTTTTCCTTTTTTGAAATAATCTATCATCCAATAGTAAGGGTCTTCCACCGTATCCCCGTGAATGGTTCTGATGTGGGATTGTTTTTCCGCAACGGGTGGTTTTACCTTGGGAAATTGCTGTGCATTCATCATACCTGTAAAAGCAATAACACTTGCCGTGAATAGTTTTTTCATTTTTTATGCTGTTAGTTTGGTTGTATTACTGTACATTGCTACATTAACACCTCTATTTCAAATTCCAAATATGTTTCAATAGGGTATAGAACTGATGTTCTCTTTCTGTTACCTCATCATCTGCTTTGATAAGGGTTTTCGCAAAAGCTACAAAGTTTTGTCTTTCTGCCTCTGTAGAATCGTCTAAGAAGCATCTGGCGTGAAATTCAAAATGATCTTTCCAAGCTTCGGGCTGAAGCGTCGCAATGATGTCTAGCTCATTATCCAGATTCATACGGAAAGGAAATTCTTCCGCTAAATATTCTTGAATTTTCATTCCCTCTTCTGGAGAAAACTCGTGGTCTACGGCTGATAATATCATCAGCAAATGGTAACCCGCAATGGATTTGTTTGATTTTTGCATATTTATTTTTATTTATTATTCTTTTTATTTTGTAGTATGTAATATGTACAATGTAATATGATTTTTTTTTATTGTAGTATTGTAATAGGTACAATGTAATATGATTTTTCTAATTATACATCGTACATTATACATTGTACATTATACATCATACATTATACATTGTGCATTGTACATTGTACATCATACATTGTACATCATACATTGTACAGACTACACAACCATCATTTCTCTACCACCACACCATTTTCCAACACCAAGATGAACGGATTACTTCTCGCTATGGTTTTGATGGCGGTGCCGTCCATTGTTGCATTTTTAATATTTTTAAAAGTATTGGTTTGCGTAGAAACCCCTACTATCATTGCATTTTGAGCCTTTGCCAATGCTTTGGCTTCCGCTTTTTCAACTTCCTCAACACTTAAATCCTGAGGTTTATAGGAAAACACCAAAACCGCTTTTGGAGCATTGATA
This sequence comes from Bergeyella porcorum, assembly GCF_042427575.1. NCBI lineage: Bacteria > Pseudomonadati > Bacteroidota > Flavobacteriia > Flavobacteriales > Weeksellaceae > Bergeyella > Bergeyella porcorum. The sequence continues at coordinate 280,942 of NZ_JBHMFD010000012.1, read as the reverse complement.
ATATCGGCAGTAAGGTCGGTACCCTCTGCATTTTCTATTCTAAATTTTGCAATTTCTGATTGGTAACCTTCCTTCACGATTTCCGAAGTGGTTTTATCTTTTTGAATCTCCCACGGCGTTCCCTCTTCCCAATATTTCGGCTCTGCCACATATTCATCTTGGCTCATCTTCTTTTCCTCTTGTGTGGTTTTATTTTTCAGAACATAGAATGTTTTGTATTCAGATGGCTGGTCTTCCAATTTTTTCTTTTCTGCTTTTAAATCGGTCCCGATTTTATAATCTCTAAAATCAATGATAGGCTCTTGCACGATGCCAATGCCAATAATCACAGCCAATAGCCCACATAAAGCCCACAGCATTGTCCACCGTGCTTTAGAAACTTCAGTAGTTTCTGTCTTTTTATCAAGTCCAAGGAGTATCAACAACCCCATTAATAGGACAATATCTTTCCAAAAGCTTTGCCAAAGAGTAAACTTCACTGCATCGCCAAAGCAACCACAGTCGGTCACCACATTATAATACGCAGAGTAAAATGTAAGAAATGCGAAGAATACACACAACGCAATGAGTGCCCAAAGTGTTTTTCTCAAATGAATACTCAGCAGCAACATCAGCCCCAAAACCACTTCCAATGCTGATACAAAAACGGCAATAGGTAATGCAAAAGATTCCAAAAACGGCATATTAAAAACCACCGGTGAGAAATATTCTTCCAGTTTAAAGGAAAAACCAACCGAATCTATCGCTTTCACCACTCCTGAAATGATGAAAATAATTCCAATAATATATCTCAGAAAATGTTTCATTTATTAATATTTAATGTAACAATATACCAATTTAACAATGTAACAATGTAGCAATACTAGGCGATGTATCAAATAATGTTCTCCTCTTCCGAAATTTTAATCAAGCAAAATACGGCGTAATTCAACATATCATAATAATTGGCTTCCAAGCCTTCGGAAGCAATAGTCTTGCCACTATTATTTTCTATCTGTTTAGTTCTCAACACTTTTTGATAAATCAAATCTGTAATAGATGAAACCCTCATCTCTCGCCAAGCTTCACCATAATCGTGATTTTTTCGTTCCATCAGTTTCTGTGCTTCTGTGGCAAAATAATCATAGAGACTAAAAATCTCGGCAGCATTCTCATAGAGTTCCTCTGATGTTCCTTTCTCTAGCTGTATCAAGGCGATAATGGCGTAATTAACAATGGCGATAAAACCTTCCGCTTCGGTTTCGTCTTCTACCTTTTGTTCATCGGAAGTCTGTAGCGTTACTATGCGTTTTACCTTAATGTAAATCTGGTCTGTAACGGAGGATGCCCTCAACACCCTAAACGCTGAGCCATAGTCTTGATATTTTTTTTCAAATAAATCTCTGCATTGTGCCACTACTTGGGCAAACTGCACGGAAGTTCGGTTCATTTCTTTACGAATTTGAAGTTCAAATATAGGTATTTTATATGGAATGTAGGAGGTTTCTATACCACTTTATTCATATTTTTGCGGTATGGATACACAGAAGTCATCTAAGGTTTTCACGCTCAATTGCAATGGGAGGCTATTCACTTTGGACACTCCGAAAATAATGGGGATTCTCAATTTGACCCCAGATTCTTTCTCTGATGGAGGAAAGTTTAACAACGAAACCAATGCCCTACTACAAACTGAGAAGATGCTAAGTGAGGGAGCTACCATCATAGACATCGGGGCTCAATCTACCCGTCCCAATGCTAATTTCCTCTCTGCCCAAGAGGAAATCCATCGGCTGGGCTCTATCATCCGTAGCATCAAAAAAAAATTTCCTGAAGCTCTCATTTCCTTAGACACTTTTTGGGGAGAAGTGGTGCATTTTGGTTTTAATGAAGGTATTGATATGGTGAATGATATTTCCGCAGGACAATTTGACCCTACGCTACTTCCCATTGTTGCCCAAACGAAACTTCCCTACATCCTGATGCACGGCAACCCCAGCTACCAGCAAATGCATGATAAAATTCACTACGAAGATATTACCTATTCTGTCAATCAGTTTTTGCTCAATAAAAGTCAAGAACTGCTAAAACTTGGCATTAAAGACATCATCTTTGACCCTGGATTTGGGTTTGGAAAAACCATTGAAAATCAATATCAACTCATTGATGAAATACAATACCTAGGCTTCGGAGAGTTCCCCATTCTCATTGGCATCAGCAGAAAATCTTTCATCTATAAGCCTTTGGGCAAATCACCATTGGACATCAACGAAGAAACTCAACAGCTTCACAGAAAAGTTTTGGAGCAAGGTGCTAAAATCCTAAGGGTGCACGATGTGGCAAGCACGAACTTAGCATTAATAGTTGATGGTTGATGGCTGACAATTAACAATTGATAATTTACAATTAACCATTATCTAGTTGTTCTGTGCAATTTTCTCCGCATATTCTTTGGCAAAGATTTTTTGGTCTTCTTGCAATTTTTCCATTGTAGAAGGCAAAACATAGCTGAACAAAACCTTGTCTTCCTCGTCCAAAAATACAATTTCCTTCTCCTCACCATCTACCATCTGGGCAAAAATCTCCCACATCGAAGTATCTCTTAATTTTAGCAATTCAAAAAAATCTTTAGCCTTAATCTGAATATTCTTCATCGGATTTCAATTTCAAAATTTGAGGCTCAAAAATAGTAAAATCTACTCAATATTCCCCAAAAGAGCATCAATCTCAAAAGAAATTTTTCCTATTTTTACCGAATGATTTCTAAACAAACCATCGATAAGATTTTTTCCACCATCAGAGTAGAAGAAATTATTGGCGAATATGTCCAGCTAAAACGGGCAGGCTCCAATTATAAAGGGCTTAGCCCCTTTCACGATGAAAAAACGCCCAGCTTCGTAGTCTCTCCCAGCAAGCAAATCTGGAAGGACTTTTCATCAGGCAAAGGAGGTACCGCCATTTCTTTCTTGATGGAAATTGAAAACTTTACCTATCCCGAAGCTCTAAGACACGCTGCAAAAAAATACGGCATCGAGATAGAGGAAATCATTACCGAGCAAACCGATGAACAAAAAGCCGCCCAAAATGAGCGGGATTTGCTCTACAAAATACACGAAGTTGCCAATCATTTTTTTCAAGAGCAACTTTATGATACCGATGAAGGCAAACAAATAGGACTTTCCTATTTCAAAGAGCGAGACCTGAAGGAAAACACCATCCAAAAATTCCAGCTCGGATATTCCCCAGAAAAGAAAAATGCCTTCACAGAATATGCTCTGCAAAAAGGCTATAGCAAAGAGATTTTAGAAAAATCGGGGCTTTCCATATTTCCTGACTATCAGCCTGAGGGGGTAGATAGATTTCGGGAAAGGGTTATCTTCCCTATCCACAGCTTCTCTGGAAGGGTCTTGGGCTTTGGTGCCAGAATATTGAAAAACAATGTAAAAGCCGCCAAGTATCTCAATTCCCCAGAAACAGAAATTTATCATAAATCTAATGTCCTCTATGGACTCAACCAAAGCAAACAAGCCATTTCTAAAAACAACCTCTGCCTACTAGTAGAAGGCTATATGGATGTGATTGCCCTGCACCAAGCTGGGATAGAAAATGTGGTAGCAAGCTCTGGCACCGCCCTTACAACGGAGCAAATAAAACTCATCAAAAGGCTCACAGAGAATGTCACCATCTTATTTGACGGTGATGCTGCGGGTATCAAAGCCAGTTTCAGAAGTATTGATATGCTCCTTTCCGAAGGAATGAACATCCGTGTGGTGCTATTTCCTGATGGGGACGACCCTGATTCCTTTTCCAGAAAACACCCCCGCGAGTTTGTAGAAAACTACATCAATACAGAAGCCAAAGACTTTATTGATTTTAAAGCTGAAATCCTCTTAAAAGAAGCTAATGATGACCCAATAAAAAAGGCAGAAGCCATCAGAGATATTGTAAAATCTGTGGCGTTTGTATCCAATGCTCTAAAACAAGAGGTCTATCTGAAAGAAGTTTCCAATAAATTTGGACTGAGCGAGCAAAGCTTGTTCAATGAACTGGGCGTGCAGAAGCAAATCCAACATCAGCAGCAAAAAACCACACCTACCCCTTCCGCACCCAAGCTGGAAGTGGTAAAAGACCCTATAATAAGCGTTAATCCCCTATTGGTACTAGAAGAAAAACTAATAGAACTGATGCTAAAATACGGCGACCAAATCATCAGCCTAAGAGATGCCGAAAACCAACCTTACGAAACTACAGTGATAGAGGAAATTTTGGCTCACTTTGAGGAAGATGATTATGAAATGATTTCTCCATTGAACGAAAAAATAAGGACTGAAATAAAATCTGGCATTCAAGGAAATGAACTGAGAAACAGCCAATTTTTCATCACCTTAATGGACGAAGAAATCTCTAGCTCGGTGGCTAATTTCATTATGGAGCCTTATGAAAACAGCGATTGGAGCAAGCACAATATCTATTTCAGCAAGGAGCAAGAATTGGTACCCAAAATTGTGGAAGATGTTATCACCCGCCACAAACGCGAGTATATTGTAAAAACCATCAGAAACCTTACAAAACAACTTTCAGAAAACGAAGATAATAGCGAGGTTTATCTTAAAATCATCAAGCTCAATCAGCTTAAAAACAAAATAGACGAGGTACTGCATAGAATTTTATGACAAAATGACTATTTTTGAGTTAGGAATGATTTTTGAAATGAAAAGGAACATTGGCAAGGTAGCTCCAATTGGAACAACAACGCCCTAAAATAAGTAAACAATCAATAAACAATTATATAATGGATATAAAAAAAGACTTCAGAGACTTCTCTGTAAAGCATTTAGGCAATAGCGGTCTGGCTACAGACCAATATATGGGATTGTTCAACCCTACCAACCTCACGCCTTACATTATGGAAGAGAGAAGAATGAATGTGGCTCAGATGGATGTATTTTCTCGTCTGATGATGGATAGAATCATTTTCTTAGGAACAGGAATTGATGACCAAGTTGCTAATATTGTAACGGCTCAGCTTCTTTTCTTAGAAAGTGCAGACCCTACCAAGGATATTCAAATCTACATTAACTCTCCAGGTGGTAGCGTGTATGCAGGCTTGGGTATCTATGACACGATGCAAATCATAAAACCTGATGTAGCCACCATCTGTACAGGAATGGCAGCAAGTATGGGAGCAGTACTTTTGGTAGCGGGCGAAAAAGGAAAACGCTCTGCCCTAAAACACTCTCGTGTAATGATTCACCAACCTAGCGGTGGTGCCCAAGGCGTTGCCAGTGATATGGAAATCAATCTAAGAGAAATGCTCAAACTAAAAAAGGAACTTTATGACATCATTTCTCACCACTCTGGACAGTCGTATGAATGGGTAGAAAAAGCCTCTGACCGAGACTATTGGATGACCTCCCACGAAGCTAAAGAAATGGGAATGGTAGATGAAGTCTTAGAAAGAAAAGGATAAGAAAATAAAGAAAACCGTCGGTAAAACATTTTACCGACGGTTTTTATGAATGATTACTTCTTAATCATCTTCAAAGTTTTAGAACCTTTTTTCCCTTTTATCACTACATTATAGTGTCCTTTTGGTAAAGATGATACATCATATTGAGATTGTGCAACAAAGGTCTTTACCAATTTTCCAGACACATCCAATATACTGATTTGCAATGGATTTTCCATTCCTTTAATCGCGAACGATTGTGAAACAGGATTTGGATATAAAATAACTTTCTCTTCTGCCACTATTTCTTTATTAGAAAGAGTTATTTTTTGGTTTCTGTAAATCGCAGATTTAGCTTCTCCATTTTTATCATTTCCTGTGATGTATAGGTCTAAATCGCCATCGCTATCATAATCTAAAACCGCAATAGAGCCCTCTAAACCAAACTCTATCGTAGGAGTTGTAATTTCACTAACACCTTCGCTCACTACTTTATAGATAAAAGCTCTTGGTGTTTCTCCATCTTCTTGCTCCACAAATATCAATTCATAAGTATTATCGCCATCTAAATCCGTAAAATGAGCACTATTTTTACCGTGATTTCCCGTTAATCTCGGAATATCCTGCGTATGTAAAGAAAGATTTCCTGACTGATTCTTATACAATGGAGTAAAATCTTCATATGTTCTTCCTATTGCTGCCACATAGTCTGTAACGCCATCTTTATCGGCATCCACTACCGCAAGATTTGCTGTTTCTGTACCTATCCATTTTCCTCCAACTTGCTCCAAATCTTGAGATAATCTAAAAGACCCATCGGCATTTTGCTTATAGACTTCTACTGTACCATCTCGTTCAGTTTTCATTCCTGCCGTAACAAAATCCAATTTATCACCATTATCCTTAGACAACTTTACAAATTTTGCATCTCCCTGAGAAATTCCTTTCACGCCAGAAAGTGTTTTCTTTTCAAAAGTGCCATCATTGTTTTGATAAATGAAAATCTGCCTTGTACCAGAAGCATTTTTTCCTGTTACTAAAAGGTCTAAATCTCCATCTGCATCATAATCTCCTGCATCTATACTAGCATAGTTCAGTCCTTCTCCGTTTAAATCTTGTTTCAGAGAAAAGTTCCCATTTGTATTTTCATACACCTTAAAATGAAGGTCTCTATCATTACTTCCCCTTCCAATAAGTACAATATCTTCGTCTTGATCCTTATCTACATCTACAAAGATGCCTTGTCCGTTTTTAATTGCTTGAAAATTAGCATTAGTATCTTTAACAAAAGTGGTTCCGTTATAGAGATATAATTGAGTTCTCACCTGTCCATAGGCTTCATTACTCTCTTGAACTTCACCTGTGAATAAAAGTGCTCTCTTGCCTCCTACTTCTCCTGATGCCACAGAACCAAAAGTTGTAGATGGTAATCCTGAATTTTCAACGGCTACTACATTAAGACTTGTAGATTGTGCAAGCACTAACTGAACGGATAGCATTCCTGCTAATACATAGAGTTTTTTCATTTTTTTCTTGTTTTTAAAATTAGTTTTATTTTCAATGATTTAATCTTTTCTATTTAAAATAAGGCAATACGACTCTAATACCTTTCGCCTTTAGCACTACTGTACTTTCTCTTACTTCATCTATATAAAATCTATTCATTCCATCTTTTAGACCTTGTACACTTTGTGATGTAGGCATTATATTCATCATTACATCTATATATTCGCCTTGTTTAGGAGCAATGATAGGAGCTGTTTTTACCGAAACTCTACCAAATAATGGGTGAGCGATACCATAAGGTGTAGTACTTGACGAAAGCCAAACCCCTACATTCTTTCGCTTCACTACCATTTTGGAAATAAGAATGGGATAAATATTCTTAGACGTTGTAGAATAAATTCCTACATCATTAGTCTCTCCTTCCGATTTCACTAATACTTTAAGCGTTTTATCTTCAAGATTTGCAGATTTTGCCGTAATGGTAGCTTCCCCTTCGTAGAAAGCCCTCAGTTCTAAAATCCCTGTATTACCATTCCATTTTACTTTTATAATTCCTTCGGGGTCGTCCACTACTACATCTACAATATCTCCACCTCCACTAAGGCTGATGAATTTGCTTTCATCCTTAGGATAAAGCCTTACAAATCCTTGACTAATGCTTAAATCTGGTGATACCACATTGATTCCCAATCTTATTTTCTTATCGTGAGAAGTAATTGTTGCAAAGGTACTTCCCTCCAATAGCCCTTTTATTTTCAAAGTATCGCTACTGATTTCTACTTTTGCTACTTTGGAATCTGCTATGTTTACTGCATATTTTCCGTTTCCTCCCGAAAGAATAATATTTCGCTGAGTTTCTTTATTTAGGGTAACTTCAGCAATGGAATTTTCTTCTTTTCCTACCTTAATATCTGGATATAAGGTTTCATTTTCTCGACAAGAAAAAAGCATTAAAATTACCAAACATAAAGCTTTAAGTTTAAGAAATTGATTCATTTTATCTTTTTTTTGTTATTATTTTACCTCAATATCATATTCTATTTCCCATTGTCTTTCGGGTGTTTCTTCTATAATAAGTTTAAGTTTCTGCTTTCCTTTTTTAGAAAATGTAAGGACTCCATCTGTAGGTTTTATTTCTGTTTCATCTACAAAATACCTTATAATGGCATTGGGCGTTGCCAAATCATAATAATACAATCTGAGGGATTGAGGCGTTTCTCCATCTGTTCCCAAAGTTCTGAGATGTGGTACCCGCTCCACACTATCCTCTGAGTGATTCATTCCTACGGTGGAAACCGATATTGCAGGAGTAAAATCAGAGTACTGCTCCCCCTTCACAGCCCTCACTTTCAAAGAATAAGATGTTCTTAGCTCCAATTGTTCCACTACAAAGGCATTATTTTTAGTTCTACGCGGCGTTTCATTATTAACCTGCACCTCCCATTCTATGGTATCATCCGCTTCTTTATCCCAAAAGAATTCTATCTCCCGCTGATGGCTTTTGGTGGTTATTCCCGTTGGCATTGGAAGCTTCACATTATCATTTTTCTTCACAAAAACCATAGATATATCATCTATCAAAATACAACCTTCTTGAAGTTTTAGTCTAAATTCTAATCCTACTTTATTGACTCCAATGGGAGAATTTACCGTAATTTCTTTCTTTTTCCATTCAGTTTCAGAAGTTAGTACTTGTTCATTTTCCAAGACTTCTGTTTTGATTCTTTGGTCATCTTTATACCAATATACCGAAACCACCACATTTTCCTTCGGAATATTCCCTTTATGCCAATAAGAAATCTGATACTCTGAATTTTCCTGAACATCTGCCACATTGTACTCGCCTCCCTTAGAGGTAATGAAAGAATCTCCATTTGCCCATACTTTTGCAGAGTATCGCCCAGAGTGTGCGTCTCTATCTCTACTGAATCCTAGGTAACTTCCAAAATACCATCCCACGGGTCTCCCTGCACTGTATTGCTCAAAACCTCCATTGGGAATAATATTTTCTTGTGCCACCATCCACAATGAGATAAGAAAAAATAAAAAAGTATATTGTCTTTTCATTTTCGGTATGTGTTTTATCGTTTAATATCGCTTAATGTTAATCCAAAAGGTTTTCCTATTTCGGTTGCTATTTGTTTTAAAGACCCCGTTGTATTTTCATCTGACAGTAATCTCTCTTTGTCCCAAAACCCATTTTCACCCATCATTTTGTTCAATATATTCTGAACTTGAGAGCGAGAAAAATAAGCCTCTCCATTATTATTTATTAAAAATTGTAATGAATAAATAAGCCCATAAGCCTGAGAAAGAAACTTAAAAGAATAACCTGCTTCTTCATTAAGATTAGCAAGTGTATTATTCCCTGCCAAGAGGTTCATCGTTTTAACAACAATAGCTTTGGCCAATTCCGCACGAATGATGTCCGCCTGCGTTGTCATTTCATCATAATAGTATCTGCCCATCTCATATCTGCCCTGTACCAAGGCATTATAAATTTTAGTTTCAGAATGCGTTAAAATGGGCAAGCCATCTGCTTGTACCAATGGTTTTAAGCGGTTAAAATATCCATAGCTTAAATCCCAATGATGCTCTAATGCAGTATAATTTCTACCTTGTAAAAGCACAAGGTTTTCGTGCTGTGTTCTATATTCCGTATTTTGTAGGACCTCATTAGTAAGATGAGTTCCGAAAATTTTATCCATTTGAATAGCTCCCAAAATCATATAATAAAATGCCTCCGCTGGAGCCAAGCCTCTTTCGTCCACAAAGGATAAATTTAAATCCCCTAAACTATTGCCCACATATCCCGAAATGCATTTGGAAGCCTCTCTATTTCTTATATTATCTGACTGATAACCACTAATTTTAGCAGAAATATCAATCATTGCGGTAATGTCTTGCTGAATCTCTGCTTGATATTTTTTTTGAAAATCTGATGTTGCTATTTCATTATAAGGAATAGCACCATCTATCCCTTCAATTTTGTAATATTTCATCAAACCTTCATAATAGTATTGATTAAAAATCCTAGCATCTTTCAGATAACTATTGAAAATATAGTCCACAGGCTCTATAATGAGTTGGCACGCTAGGGTATTCACACTACTACTACCATTTCTTTGAAACTTATAGACCAATACCTCTGGTAACGGCTCTTGGTAAGCTGTTTCTACAGTTTCTCCTACATTTCTATCGCAAGAAGTCATCATCAATGCTCCAAATATAATAGCGTATTGATACAGTTTTTTCATTGGTTGTGTATTGAGATTTTTATTTAGAAAATGAGCTAACTAAAATTCATTATGGTAAAATGATATATTTACAATAAGGATTTTCTATTCTATTAGGTCCTTCTTTGTTTTGATATTGCTCTGTAAATAGTTCTGGGCTTATGATATATCCATCTGTAGAAACTGCAGAAATACTAGCATATATACTAGAGTTTCTTGCTCCTACACCGTTCACGGAAAGGTACAATGGATACCCAGATTTCACCTTGAACGATATGGTCTTTTGCTCCCCATTTTCCAACATGTCTGAGACATTAGCCATCGCAGCATCTGTTCCTATCACCTTGATACTCTTATCTTCCGCAATGTATCTAATGGCATATCTCGTAGCGTAGTCGTTTCCTATTGCTGTATATTTACATTTTAGCGTAACGGTATATTCTCTCTCACTAGGAAGCGTTACACCTGGATATTTATACTGTTCCAAAGCTTCATCAGGATTACAGTTTCTCGCAATCATATCTTCATAGTAAATATCTGGAGTATCTATCCCTCTGAAAGGGAATAATTGAGAATAATCTTCTTCCAAAGCATCCTCGCCTCTTGGATTACAAGACACCACCATTAGCCCTATTAATAACAATTTTAGAAGTTTCATTTTATCTAAATTTAATTCTTTATCTACTGTATTTCTGCTATAAAACCTGTAAACTCCGCATTGTTTGGTGCAAGATGCTTACTCATCATTCTATACTTCTTGAGAATCGGGTCATAAACTTTTACCAATTCACATACAAACTTATTTCCCTGTCTTTCAAAATCATAAAAAATATAAGTACTGCTATATCTTATTCCTGAATAGAATGTAATTCCTTGCTCTGTTCCTACATATCCAGAGCCTAAACCATTGCTTTCCAAAGGATCTATCCTATTCGGGTCAGGATTTAGTTTTTTTCCAAATCGGAATAGATAATATCTCTTATACTGAATTTCATTGATGAAATTCTGTACAAACTGTGTTTTCATTATCACATCACTTTGAAAAAATATTTTACTTCCCTGCCTTATCGTAATCTGTGGATTGGAAAGATTATCAAAAAACATTCGGTTATCGTACGAAGCCTGAACAAAGTTGGAAAAATCTTCCTCTTTCTCTATCTTTTCAAAAACGATATATTCCCTTGCTGGTTCTATATACGAAGCTGTTTTAAACACCAAATTACCTTCCCAATTTTTACCGATATACAGCCAATCTGGTGAACCTGCAAACTGCTCATTCAGAAGTTTATTCAAATAGCTTGGCGTGGTAAAACTAAGTTGTGTAAACGTATTTTGCTTGATGCTATATTCACTCTTTTTAGGTTCTGAAATTGTTGTATCATCTGTATCTGTAAGCATAGTTACTGTTCCATCTGTACCGAATTTCATTGTAAAATAATGTCCTCCATAGCCATATTTGCTTCGGAATGCAGGGTCTCTTTCTATCACATCTTCCTTATCCGAAAAAAGCAAAGAATCAGTTTTAGGGAAATAGATTACCTTCCATCCATAAGGAGCTTCGGTAAGTTCTGTTTTCAAACTTTCAATACTATACCGAGCTCTTTGAGATGGTGAATCCCCTTTCAGCTCCTCATCTCTACACGAAATAACCAACAATAAAATTCCCAATAGATATATGATGTTTTTCATAATGATAGTATTATGGTTTCACATAGTTTTTCATTCTTTCTAGATTGGCCAACTGCAATCTTTTAATATTAATTTTCAAGCTTTTAGAAAAATACTCTTCTACCATTACTTGTTTTGCTGTAAATTCCTTATAGGCTTGTTTTGCCTGTTCGTTATACGCCTGCTGCACTTCTGGATCTGACCCGTAATCCTGATATGGCGTTTGAGCATTGATTTTAGCCTGCTCCATTTCACCAGGTGTATGCATTATGGTAGCACTTACTATTTCTGCAAAATCATCTTCTGGACTGATGGTAGAATGAAAAGTGAAAAAACCTTTCTTATTAAAATAGTTATCCAACGAATAAAGCTCCTTTCGGGAAGTATAGCCCTGAACCAAGGTTTTAAGAGGCTCGGTAGTAAAGGTATATTTTTTCTGACTGATTTGCATAAACGCATCTCTATCATAAGGAATAAGCTCTACCAATCGCTTTGCAAACTGATGATGAACGCTTCTCATTAAAATAAAAACCTTTTCTTCATCTTTAGCATCAAAATCATCGGCATTATATAGATACATCTCTACCCCCAAAGCATTGGGTTTACTAATGAGCTCTACGCCATTGCCATCTATATTTTTCCCTCCATAAATGTGAATTTTAATTGGATTTTTCCCTTTCATAAAATCACTCTTCCCTAGATTGGGCAAAGAATATGTCTCTATCCAAAGTGTTTTAATGGTTTTCAAAACCTCTTTTACTTTTTCTGGATTGGCAGGGTTGGTATAGGTGCCTGGCGTGATGTTATTTCTGTTCCATCGGTATTCTACGGCTATTCCATAAGGAGTGGTGATAGAATCTTTTATCCAAGTATCCAATTCTGTAGATGGTATCAGGTGTTGACTTTCTACCACACTCTCTGATGATAATGTGTCTCGCGAACAACTTACCCATAATAGACTTAAACATAATATTAATCCTAATGATTTCATTGGTCTCGTATTAATTTTTTTATTAAAATTTATCTCGGGTTGGGTTCCAATCCTCTATTGATGGCTTCTGCAGGTATTTGCAAAAGTTTTCTCGGGTCTTCTTTGGTCAAAGGTCTATACAGACTATTTTTAGAATTTCTAGTCACTGGAAGATAAAATCTACGAATATCAAACCACCTTAAACCTTCGTGAAAAAACTCTTTTTGTCTTAGTTCTGTAATGGTTTTTACCATTGCCAATTGCTTTACTGTAAGACCATAAAATGGTGTATATGTGGCATAATGCTCTGTACTTGTAGTAAGATACATCTCACGAGAGCAAGGCAAATCTATATCAAACTTACCTTTCATATAGTCTAATAAATCATCTACAGCTTGGCTATAGTTTTTTTTCATTGTGTACGCTTCCATCCTATTTAGCAATACCTCATCTACTGAAAACAATACATTGGTAACATACAATCCACGAGGTCTAATACCCGTATTTCCAAATAAAGACAATTCATCAAACTTGGCCAGATATCTTCCATTACTCACTGGTGCTCCAGTATATGCAAAAGTGTACACTTGGTCTAGATTGAGCGTCTTGGCTTCCGAACAACCATCAATACCTTTTTTTGCAAAAATATTGGTAACGCTATGGGTTGTAGAGCCGTATTTTTCATTACTTATATTTCTCTTGATTCTAGATTCTGTGGTGGATAAAAGTAAATTGGCTGGTTCTGAAGAGCTGGTATATAAAGTGTATAGCGATGTTCTATCGGATGACATCTGTTGCATATATTCATTCCAATTTCTTATCACCTGTTTTGCATCTGCTCCCAATACAAAATTGGAATATTCTATTACTAAATCCCATTCTCCTTTTATCAGATAAAATCTTGATGCAAAGGCATAAGCGGCCTTTTTATTAAAGTGAAATTTTGGATTTTGGTAATAATCATCACTCACCAAGGATATTCCCAGTTTTAAATCTCGTTCTATTTTCTCATAAACCTCCGCTACCGTTCCTCTTTTATAATCTACCAATGCATTTTTTTCAGATTTTTCTAAGTACGGAATCCCAAGACTATTCTTAGACTTCTCTGTACCATAAGGTGCTGACCAAATATTAACTAGCATAAAGTGCAAATAAGCTCTTATAAGAAATGCTTCACCATAGAGGGCTTTCACTCTATCAGTCTTGGGATAGCTTGCCAAAAGCTCTAATGCCTTATTAGCTTGTGCAATTCCTTTGTAACAAGAGTTCCAATAATTCAGAGGTGTATCCAAATCTTCTTGATCATAATCTTCCCAGAAATACATCGCTTCATTCAGACGAGAGTGGACTCCATTTACTCTTTCTTCCACATTGTCTGTTCTTGCTTCTAGAAATGCCGAATAACTTGCCTCTGGATATGCCGCTGTAAGTAGCTCTGCAATCTTTTCCTCAGAGTTAATCTCTACATCCAAAGTAGAATCTGGATTAACTTCCAAGTACCTTTCACAAGAGCTCAACAATAATAAAACTGATAAAAAAACTGTGTTTAAAATATGTTTCATCGGTTGATTGATTAAAAAGTTAAAACAAATATGCCTGCTCTTAAAATCCTACATTGATGGTTATAGTATATTGCTTAGGCGTAGGCAAAGAAACTCCTCCAGAACGATAAAACTCTGGGTCTTGCCCATTCAATCTTTTATCAGAATATATCAGAAAAGGATTTACCGCTTGTAGTCTTATACTAAATGTTTTCACTCCCAACTTTTCTGCATAATCACTTGGTACATTGTAAGCCAAAGAGATGTTTTTCATTCTTACAAAACTTCCATCTGCCACTCTATTTTGTGAATAATTATAAGTATTATAAGCTCTTTCAATGTTTTCTTGCCCTATCAATTGGATTAAGTCTCTTGATGGAATAGTGGGCATCTCCGTTGTCCATTCATCTCCTGGGTTTAGCCAACGATAATAATAATCCTTTGTAAAGACATTCAGGTCTGCAAAAGCTGGATCAAATGTAGGATTAAGCCTTATTTTATTACCCGCTTGTGCTGTTACAAAAAATGAAAATTCCCAACCTTTGTACTTAAATGTATTAGAAAGTCCTCCCATTGTTGTAGGTTCTATCGGACCGTGATAAATCAAATAAGATTTAGAATATTGAGAATCTAAAAAATCTCCACCTACTACATTAGCATTTGGCTGATTTTCCAAGGGATATAATCCAAAATCAAAAGTTGGCAATCCATACTGATTAAGCCCCTGATAATTAAACGAGAACAAAGAACCTCGTGCAAAACCTACGATATTTCCCCGCCCCGCTCCTGCTACCATATCAAAGGTATTAGGCGTATTAAGAAGTTTTGTTATTTTTTGATTGATGTAACTCGCAGTAAAATTGGTAGTCCAACTGAAATTTTCATTCGAAATATTTCGGCTATTCAATGTCAGCTCTATCCCTCTGGAACGCATATCTCCAAAATTGGCATACTTATAATATTGCCCCCCAATACCCGAAGTTCTAATGAGGTCTATCAAATCAAAAGAGTTTCTTTGATACACATCTATCGTTGCATTAAGCTTATTGTCCAAAAATCCAGCATCCAATCCTACATTCAGCTCATACATCTTCTCCCAAGTAAGGTCTCTATTTTCCAAATGTAAAAGCTTCAAAGCATTTTCTCTCTCATCAAAATTATATCGGTTGATAATTGCATTACGATATACCGCATTAGAGTTTATGGCGTGTTCATTCATCTTAGCTGTAAGACCATAACTTGCTCTGAATGAAAGTTTAGAAAACATAGCATCTTCCATAAAGCGTTCTCTATCGATATTCCATTTCGTACCAATATTCCAAGTAGGCAGCCAACGAGAATTACTGTACTTTCCTGCTGTATTAGAGCCTTCATAGTTTGCCACTGCATTGATGATATATTTCCCGGCATAGCCATAAGTCCCACTAAGAGAAAATGTAACACCTCTATCATAGCGATTGAGAAGAGAGAAATAATTATTCCCTTCATCCGTCAATTTTTGGAAAATCAAAGGATTGGTAAAAACCTGATTTCCTTTATCATACTGTATTCCATAGCCTTGAAACGGATTAGAAGTTCTATCTGCATAGCGTATCTCTGTAAAACCAAAGGCTTTCACATCGTGCTCTCCCAATCTTTTGTTATAATCCAAAGCCAATCTTGTCATATAACTTTTAAGAGAAGTTTCTGTCTTATTAAAAATTCCTCCGTGCGTTAATCCTACCTGAGGCTGAAGTAGAGGGTTATCTTTGTCTTTTATCAGATAAATATTTTGCTGTGCTACCCACGGGTTTTCATTAGCCCGAAATGCTCCTATCACATTAGACTGCTCTGTGATAAAGTGAGATGTACTGGTAGTTGCTTGTCTTACAGATGCCAATACTGTGGCTTCTAAATCTTTATTGATTTTATAGGATGCCTCTCCTTGCACACGAAAATCTAAAACATTGATTTTTATATAATTATTAGCATATTCATTTAAAATATTAAAAGGAGCCCAATTGTTTCTGTAATATTCTAAGTTACCATCATTATCCCTCAACCTCAATGTTCGGCTGGTTGTAAGTGCATAAGTGAACGGATTAATATCAAAATCTCGCTCAAAAGAACCTATTACCGTATTTCTTCTCTGCTCAAAAGTTCCTGGTGCTGTCTGATTTCGTATATTTCCTTGTGCAGAGATGGTCGTTTTCAGCTTATCATTGATGTAAAAAGTGTTTTTCAAATTAGCCGTAATTCTACTCACCTTATCGGCTATAGACCAGCCTTCATCATTATAAAATCCCAATGAAGCATAATTACTAATATTTTTACCTCCTCCAGAAACAGTAATGGTATGATTTCTAATTGGATTAACGGTAAAAAGATGATTAAACCAATCTGTATTAGCATATTCTCTTTCCTTCAGAAAAGCTCTTTTAGCTTCTACAGTATTCGGGATATAATAATTTCCCGTAGCTGGATTTATAGTACTTACACCTTTATAATACTGATGATAAACGCCCCCTCTTCTCCCATATAGAGAGTTGGTTAAATCAAAATAACCTTTATTTTCCATTTCCTGATAAATGGACATCGTTTCTTGAGAATTGAGCAAATCAAAATTAGAATAAGATGGAATCTGCCTAAAACTCTGTTCATAAGAATATGTAACCTGAGTTGGAGCCTCTCTCTTTCCAGATTTAGTAGTAATCACAATAACGCCATTCAGAGCCCTTGCACCATACACCGAGGTAGCTGAGGCGTCTTTTAGCACCTGAATATCTTCTATATCCGAAGCATTAATCCCTGCAATGGCAGAACTGATAAGCGTAGCAGCATCTCCAGAGACCAGTTGGTCTAAACTTAATGTTACCAAATCTTCATATACCGCACCATCTATCACCCAAAGAGGCTGTACATTGCCCATAATAGAAGCTCCTCCACGGATATTAATTTTAGGTGCTGCTCCAAAAGTTCCTGTTACATTTTGTATAGAAAGTCCAGCTACACGCCCCTCTAGCATTCTAGAAATATCTGCTACCCCATCTACCTTGATATCCTTAGCTTTTACCGAGCTTGACGCTCCCGTAAACACTCTATTTTTAATTTTTTGGTATCCCGTGATAACAACTTCTTCTATTTCCTTTTCTTTTTCCTTCTCTACTACAGTTTTCTGTGCCAATACCGTAGTAGCTCCAAAAAGAAACAACACGCTGATACTAGGTCTAATAATAGAAATCATCTTCATTGAGTTATTGTTTTTTTTAAATCATTTAAGCAATATGCCTTTTCGATTTTATTTCGTTTTGATTCAATATTTATTTAATGAAAATCAACATCTTATAATTCACTTTCCTCCAAATAGTTTATCCATTAAAATTTCACATTCACACCAGAAAATATCCCAAATGGATGTCCCGCTCTAAGCCCTGCTGGATGACGAGAAACCAGATAAGTTTTATTGGTGAGGTTGATAGCATTCACATTAAGTGTGATGGATTTATTAATCTTAACCTTTGCTGAAGCATCTATAATGGTATAAGCTGGAATAAGCTCTCTCTCCGCTATTTTCCCTTGCCCAGGCGTACTTCTCATATCACCATTATACCGAATGCCTAAGTTCAGTTCCATCCAGCGGTATTCTGCTCCCAAACTGGCATTAAAACTATGTTTAGTAATGTAAGGAATCTCATCTCCTTTAAAAACATAGCCCCAAGAATCTTCTTGAAAGGAATTGAGCATTTCCGTATCCGTATAAGTATAAGATAGTTGTACTGGAAGTTTTAGTCCATACGAAGCAGGTATCGGCTGAAACTGTAACAGGAACTCGGCACCTTTCACTTTTGCCTTACCTATATCAAATTGATTCAGCTCTCCTGTTCCTCCCGCTGCTGCGAGGTTTGAACCCAACATATTCTGATAATCATTATAGAAACCTATTAATTCCGCTGTAAGGTTTCCTTTAGAATATCGAAGTCCAGATTCTATATTCATGCTGCTTTCGGGTTTTTGCCCCACCTCAGCACTAGGAGGGGAAAAACCTTTATGAATCCCTGAAAACACAGAAAAAGCTTTAGTCAATTGATAATTAATCCCCAAGCTAGGTATCAATACCTTAGCACTATTTTCTGTTTCTATACGAGTTTTTCCTGTTCTTCTTAGGTCTTCTTTCGTATAATCTTTATTGAGTAATTTTATATCCTCATACCTCAAACCTGCAGTTAGAGTAAGATTTCTGTATTTTAATTTATTGAGTAAATAAGATGATAGTGCCGTAGCATAGATGATTCTATTAGCATTAGAACCTCGCTCTCCCGAAATAAAAAGTTCCATTTTCTTATTTTGCATCGAGTAGCCATCTTCCCATTGGAACCTATCTTCTTGGTCAAAATGATAACGCAATCCTCCTTCTAAATCCATACTCACTGCTCCAAAATCAAATTTGTATTCCATCTTGGTTTGTAAACCTCTAGAGAGATAATCCCTATTGTTCGCTCTCACAATGAGCCCTTCCCCAAGATAATCTGTTTTCCCCGTTAAAATATCGAAGTAGAGATAATTGGTATCTGGATCAGCCAATACTTGATTGAGAGAGCGTTTTTCTACACTCGTAATTCCAGCCTTTATATCATTAAGTTTATACCAATTACGATGAAATTTAGTATAGTAAGCATTGGTAGTTATTTTGAAATTTTTAGAAATATCCAAAAGATAAGTTGCCACCCATTGCTGGTGTTTGGTTGTCATTTGATCCATTTTAGACCCCGCATACCTCAAAAATGGATTGCTCCTAAAATCTGACTCAGACAACCCCACATACGTTTCATCTGAGTTCTCATCAGCATAGCCAAATTTCAGTTCCAATAAATGATTTACCCCCGCAGACTTATCGGTTTTAAACATTAATTTGGATAAAAAATCATTTCTACTAAAACCCGCTTTTGCCCCATCTTCAAAGGACTTAAAGCCATCAGATTGATATCTTAAATATTCTACCAAATACCCAAAATTCTTGTGCTGACTTCCAATATTAGCGTGTGTTTTAAAGGTTTTATTTGTTCCATAAGAGGCATTAAACCTTCCTGAGAATTTCTTTGGAATAGGAGTAGAAACCATATTGATAGCTCCCCCTGTAGTAAAAGGACCATACTGCACTTGGCTACTACCTTTCACCACTTCTACCGCATACATTCGCCCTGCATTAGGGAAATAATATGCTGCAGGTGCCGCATAAGGGGCAGGTGATGCTAAAATACCATCTTCCATTATGGTAATCTTCTCACTTCGCTCTGCTTTAGTTCCTCTCAAACTAATATTAGGTCTTAATCCATAACCATCTTCTTCATAAATATTAACACCTGGGACAGCCTTTAGCATTCGGTTAATATCCGTATATCCCATTTTCTGGATTTCCGCAGGAGAAATATAATAAGCCGAACCTGTACGGTTTCTTGCCCCAAACTTACTTCCCAAAATCTGCTTTGAAGAAATCACAACTTCTTCTATACTTTTTACAGAATCCTTTTTGATTGTATCATATTTAATTTGAGAAAAATAGTTTGAAAAAAGTAAACTAAATAATAAAATCGGTAGTCTTTTATCATTCATTGGTTAATAATTTTTATTTAGAATAAAAATAAATTACTTTGCAAATATAAATATTATTTAGAATAAATAAAAATTATATTTTAAATTTTTTACAATTCTCAAGTTCAATAACCCATAACTATTTCAAAATCAATAAAAAACTCGAAGCCAGAATCTGACTTCGAGTTCGTATTTAGTTATAAATAATGAGTAATATCTTCCTAGCTAAACAAATCCTTCACCTTATCAAAAAAAGATTTTTCCTTTCCTGACGGCTCTGCGTTCATTTCCCCGCTATTGAGTTGTTTCTCGAAAAATTCTTTTTGTTCTGGAGTTAATTTCTGTGGCGTCCATACATTGATGTGCACAAACATATCTCCTTTACCATAGCTGTCCAAACTTGGCAATCCTTTCCCTGCCAACCTTAGTATCTTTCCAGATTGTGTTCCTGCATCTATCTTTATTTTCACCCTTCCTCCTACGGTTGGAATCTCTTTAGAAGTTCCCAGTGCTGCTTCTGCAAAGGAAATATACAACTCTTGGTGAAGATTATCGCCTTCTCGCTTAATGGTTGCATCTTCCTCCTCTTCCACTACCACATAGAGATCCCCTGGAACACCTCCAAACGGTGCATCATTTCCTTTCCCTCTCACATTCAGCTGGATGCCATCTCTAGCTCCTGCTGGAATATTGATGGTTACCTCCTCTTCATCTTTGATTAAACCTTGGGCATTAGCTCCCGCAGGAATATGGTCTGCTACTTTTCCTAATCCATCACAAGTACCACAAGTGGTTTGCGTCTGCATTTGTCCCAGCATTGTATTAACAACACGCGTCTGAACGCCCATTCCATTACAAGTAGGACAGGTTTTAGCAGTTGCTCCAGGAGCCGCCTTCATTTTCTTTACTTTGATGGTTTTCTGCGTACCATTTACCATCTCTTCAAGGTTGAGTTTGATTCTCACTCTAAGATTGGTACCACGGGACTGCTGCGGTCTTGCTCCACCGCCGCCGAAACCGCCAAAACCACCACCAAAGTGTCCACCGAAGATATCGCCAAACTGAGCAAAGATATCCTCCATACTCATACCACCACCGAAGCCTCCTCCGAAGCCTCCTGCTCCGCCGCCCATTCCTGCGTGTCCGAATTGGTCATAGCGGGCTTTTTTATTAGCATCACTCAATACTTCATAAGCCTCTGCCGCTTCTTTAAATTTTTCTTCTGCTTCTTTATCATCAGGGTTTTTATCCGGATGGTATTTTATCGCTAATTTTCGGTATGCTTTTTTTATCTCTTCTGCTGAAGCACTTTTGGACACACCAAGCACCTCATAATAATCTCTTTTAGACATAATTAAATGTTTATTATGATTGAAGCTATATTAGTTTGAATATCAATTTTCAACCTAGAAAAACCACAATCAAATTAATTTCCTGTCACTACTTTTGCAAATCTAATCACCTTCCCGTGAAGGGTATAGCCTGTCTCTACCACATCCACAATCTTGCCTTTAAGCTCTGGAGCTGGAGCAGGAATCTGCGTAATGGCTTCGTGAAAATCTACACTAAAGTCATCGCCTGCAGCCACTTCTATCGGTTGCAAACCTTTCTCTGTTAGCTTTCCTTTAAACTTTTGATAAATCAACTCTACGCCTTGTAATGCTGCAGCATCATTAGATTTTGCAATTTCTTTTAAAGCCCTTTCAAAATCGTCTAAAACCCCAAGCATTGTAGTCATCAAATCTTGGTTTGCAAATTGGAAAAATTCCATTTTCTCCTTTGCAGTTCTTTTTTTATAGTTTTCAAACTCGGCATATAGGCGAATGTATCGGTCTTTTTCCTCTGCCAAAAGTTCCTCCACAGATGGTTGTTCTGTCACATTTTCCGTTGTAGTTTCCTCTACATTGGCGTTGTTTTCAGAAGCCTCGTTCAAAGTTTCTTCGATTTTATCGTTGTTTTCAGACATAATTTTAATTTTAGTATTCTGTGATAGTCAAAATCATTGCCAAAGCAAAATAGTGGACATTTCGGCAGAATTTTATTGGAATAATTCGGTATAAAGAAGATAAAAATTCAAAACAATGATAATAGCAGCAATACACACAGCTAGAATTTTCAGCCAAGTAGGATTGGCAAATTTTCCCATCTTCAGTCTATCATTGGTAAACATCACCAACGGCACAACGGCAAATCCCAACTGCATAGAAAGAATCACCTGACTTAAAACCAAAAGTTCTGAACTTCCTTTTTCGCCATAGAGCAGCGTTACAACAAAGGCGGGCACTACCGCTATAAGCCTTGTAATCAATCTTCTAAGCCACGGTTTTAGTCTTAGCCTAAGAAATCCTTCCATCACAATTTGCCCCGCGAGAGTTCCAGTAAGGGTAGAATTTTGCCCCGAAGCCAAAAGGGCTACCGCAAAGGCGATACTTGCCAGAGAAGTTCCCAAGAGAGGCTCTAGCATCTTGTGAGCATCTGTAATATCTGCAATCTGATGATGTCCCGAAGTGTAAAATGTAGCCGCAGCCACTATCAAAATAGCTCCATTGATGAGAAATGCCAGCATCAGAGAAGCAGTGCTATCTATCGTTGCAAATTTGATGGCTTCTTTTTTTCCTTCATCGGTTCTGGAATAGTTTCTGGTTTGCACAATACTGCTATGCAAATACAAATTATGAGGCATCACCGTAGCTCCTAAAATCCCAATGGCAATGTACAACATTGAAGGATTGGTAACAATCTCTTGTTGAGGAATTAATCCATTAAGAAGCGGAAAGATTTCAGGCTTGGAAACCACCATCTGGTAACCAAAACAAATAAGAATAATGAATACCAAACCTCCTACCACACTTTCTAACCACCGAAATCCCTTAGCCTGAAGCATCAAAATAACCAATACATCTACTATGGTGATAACGATACCCCAAGTGAGAGGAATCCCAAAGAGTAGATTGAGGGCAATGGCGGTACCTAATACCTCTGCCAAATCCATCGCTGCAATGGCGATTTCACAAAACAACCACAGTAAAAAATTCACCGCTGGATGAAAATGGTCTCTACACGCCTGAGCCAAATCTCGCTCGGCAACTATCCCCAACTTCAAAGCCAGATGCTGTAGCAGCATCGCAAAGAGATTGGAAATTAAAATCACTGAGAGCAAAGTGTAGCCAAACTGTGCCCCACCCGCAATATCCGTTGCCCAATTTCCAGGGTCCATATATCCTACAGAAATCATCAACCCCGGCCCCAAAAAAGCGAAAAGCTTTTTCCAAAAACCAACATTCTGCGGAACTTCCACCGAGGAAAATACCTCTGATAGGGAATTAGAAGACCGTTCGCTTCTCCACGCTTTTCTAAAAGGATTCTTCATTTATGAAAGTTAGATTAATCTAACAAAATTAATCAATGTTTTCTAATGTACAATAGCTTAAACAAAAAAAATCCCACACTTAAAAAAATATGGGATTTCAAGATAATTTTTATCAGCTTTATTTTACAAATCTTACTGCCATTTTTCTATCCTTAGCTCTTTCAGCATTAGAAGCTTCTGCTGGAACCTTAGCAAACTCGCTACCATAGCCTTCTGCACCTACCACTTGAGCTCCTACGCCCATTCTGGTTAGTTCACTTTTAATGAAATCTGCCCTCTCTTGTGATAGTTTTTTATTAGCTGCAGCATCACCTGTTTTATCGGTATAGCCCCCGATTTTGATTTTAGCCTCTGGGTAAGCTTTAAGAATTGTAGCCAAGTTTTGAATTTGAGATTCAGAGCCTGCTTCTAATTCTGTAGAAGAAGCCATCTTAAAGTTCACATTATCAAAAGTAAACCAAATATTTTTCAAAGATTCATCATCGGCAGCTTTGGTGTAAGCATCAGATTTTAAGAAATCTATCACTTGGCTTTCCATTTCATAACCTTGAATTTTATTCCCATTCAGGTCTATTTCTTTTATATTTTTGGTCACAGCCAAAGTATCAACTTCAGGACTGATATTGACAGAGTCTTTCATTGCCATCTCTACAGGATTTTGTTCCGTGTTGTATTGCTGGAAAAGGAAATACCCTGCTGTCAATAATAATATCAAAGGAACCAACCATTTCAAAAACATACTGCCTATCCCCTCTTCTTTCGGATTGACAGATTGAGACACTAGTGATTCCGTCTCGTTTTGAGGAGCATCTACAGAGGTTACTTTGATTTTACCAGCATCTATCCCTGCTGTAGGTTCATTCACTGCATTTCCCAAAACAAGCCCTTCTGGCATTACTGTAGTCAAAAATCCCTTCTGCTCTTGTAGCAACGCTGAAATTCCGTTTCTATCTAGCTGATGGTCTTTGGCGTACTTCCCTACAGAGCCCAGCACCGCTCCCATCACAATATTTAAAATGGTTTTAGATGCCTCATTTCCTACCTTTGAAAATGAAGAAACAGCTTGTATTAAAGTTTCCGTCTTATCTCCAAATATAGAGCCCATCGCCTGATGAATCAACGCATTATCTTGTGTTCCATTCAGGAGATTACTCAACAATTCTACGACATCTCTATTTTCTACAACATCCAATACCTGCCCATCTTGAGCTTTATTTACAAATCCGCCCAATACCGCAGGTAAAAAACCTCCCATTGCTTTGGCAACAGCGGACTCACTCTCACCTACCCTAGTAGCAACCTGAGAGACCAACGCTGCCCCCAATTGTCCTTTGATAAGGTCTATAAGATTTAATGACATAATGGTTTCTTTTTTATAAACAAATTAATACGCTTTCGCAAAAATCACCCTTCTACGAGATGGCTTTCCTGAAATCAATGAAACGCCCTCTTCTTCTTTTGCATCTAAAGGAATACAACGGATGGTGGCTTTAGTTTCGTTTTTGATTTGCTCTTCCTCCTCTGCTGTGCCATCCCAATGGGCAGAGATAAATCCGCCTTTTTCTTCCAATACTTGTTTGAACTCTTCGTAAGAATTAACCTCAGTGATATTCTCGTTTCTAAAGTTCAATGCTTTAGCGTAAATATCGTTCTGTATTGTTTTCAAAAGCTCTTCAATGTAATTTTCAATGCCTTCCAATGGCTGAACTTCTTTAGTCAAATTATCCCTTCTTGCTACTTCCACTGTTTTGTTTTCCAAATCTCTAGCACCCATAGCAATACGCACTGGCACACCTTTCAGTTCATATTCTGCAAACTTCCAGCCTGGTTTATTTTGGTCATCATCATCAAACTTCACCGAAATGCCCTTAGCTCTCAATTTGGCTTGCAATGCCAATGCCACTTCACTAATTTGTTTCAGCTGCTCCTCACCTTTAAAAATAGGAACAATCACCACCTGAATAGGCGCTAATTTTGGTGGTAAGACCAATCCATTATCATCAGAGTGTGCCATAATGAGGGCTCCCATCAAGCGGGTAGAAACGCCCCAAGACGTTGCCCAAGCCAATTCTTGCTTTCCTTCCTTATTGGTAAATTTTACATCAAAAGCTTCGGAGAAATTCTGTCCCAAGAAATGTGAAGTCCCTGCCTGTAAAGCCTTTCCATCTTGCATCATCGCTTCAATACAGTAGGTTTCTTCTGCTCCTGCAAATCTTTCTGATGGTGTTTTATAACCTCTAATCACCGGAACAGCCAAGAAGTTTTCGGCAAAATCTGCATATACTTCTAGCATTTTTTCTGTTTCCTCTATCGCTTCTGCCTTGGTAGCGTGTGCGGTATGACCTTCTTGCCATAGAAACTCTGCCGTTCTAAGGAATAATCTGGTACGCATTTCCCAACGCACTACATTAGCCCATTGATTAATAAGGATAGGCAAATCCCTATAAGACTGAATCCAATTTTTATAAGTACTCCAAATAATAGCCTCTGATGTAGGACGTACAATCAATTCCTCTTCCAATTTCGCCTCTGGATCTACCACCAGTTTCTGAGGATTATCTGGGTCTGTTTTTAATCGATAATGGGTTACAACAGCACATTCTTTTGCAAATCCTTCAGCATTTTTTTCCTCTGCTTCAAAATAACTTTTAGGGATAAAAATCGGGAAATAAGCGTTCTGATGCCCTGTTTCTTTAAATTTTCTATCTAGCTCATCTCTCATTTTTTCCCAGATGGCATAGCCATAAGGCTTGATGACCATACAGCCTCTCACCCCCGAGTTTTCTGCTAAATCTGCTTTTACCACCAATTCATTATACCACTTGCTATAATCTTCGCTTCTTGAAGTTAATTTTGCCATTGTAACTATTTATTATTTATCCTAATTTATAAAAAATTTAACTTTTTTCCAGTTGATTTATCTAAAGACAAAAGCGTATTTTTACCCAATCTTTTTTTTGCGTTTGGTACGCTTTTAGTATTGAGTGCAAATATAATTCAATCTTAAAAAATTTCGTATCATTATGAAAACAAATATACAGAAAAAACTTCTTCGAACGCTAAAATCTAAAATGTTTTTGGCGTTTTCGGGCAGTATGCTCCTCGTATCTTGTGGCGTTTACACTGGAGGATACTCCGAAACCGATGGTGTTTATTACGACCCTAATACCGATACACTTCCCGTAGGTGCCGTTACCAATGGCTATGGTAACCGCGTAGGGGAATATTATGACTACCAAGACAATTCTACAGGTATCATTCAAAAAAGTCAGCAAAACGAAAAGGAGTATAATAATCGTTATCGCAATGAGAATTGGAGTAATGCAGACAATAATACCTCATCAGACTGGGGAACTTACTCTGGCTCTGAAACCCGCTATAATACTTGGGGATACGGCTATTATCCTTATGGCTATGGTCTAGGATTTTACTCACCTTACCGTATGTGGGGAGGCTTTGGTATGGGCTATGGATTTAGCCTTGGTTTTGGATGGGGAAGCCCTTGGGGATGGGGTTATGACCCATTTTACAGCTTCTCTCCTTGGGGATGGGGTTATGGCTCTATGTACGGATGGGGTAATCCGTGGGGATGGAATAGATTTTACAATCCTTATTATGGCTACTATGGTGGTTATTATTCCCCTTACTATGGTGGCTACTATGGCAACTATAATCGAGTTCCTATGAGAAAAAGTGGTGCCGATGGCTCTTACCTCAACTCTGGAAATACTGGTAGAA
Source organism: Bergeyella porcorum (assembly GCF_042427575.1). NCBI lineage: Bacteria > Pseudomonadati > Bacteroidota > Flavobacteriia > Flavobacteriales > Weeksellaceae > Bergeyella > Bergeyella porcorum. The sequence continues at coordinate 253,917 of NZ_JBHMFD010000012.1, read as the reverse complement.
TGCAATCTACAAGCAGAATACCATCTACATCTAATGCAGGGGCTCGTGTAGGAAATAACACCTACCGAACACCAGGTTTCAGAACAGGAAATGCTCAGCCTAGTGCTACACAAAGACAATATCAACAACCGAGAATGGAAAGCCGAAGCTATGACAACCGCTCTTTCCAAAACAACTCTTATAACAGTGGTGGATTCCGTTCAGGAGGTAGCAGTGGCTTTGGTGGAGGCTCCGTTGGTGGCGGTGGTATGAGAAGTGGCGGTATGAGAACAGGTGGTGGCAGATAAGCCATTAAGCCCAAAAAAATATCAATCTGAAAGTTTAAAACTCAACAATTAGAAAACTGAAACAAATGTTAAAACAATCTTTAATAATTTCATCCATTTCTGTAGCGTTTTTTGCTAATGCTCAGGATGTTTCTGTCCTCAGAAATTCGGTGGAGGTTTATTCAGCACCTTGGTCGGGCTCTGCTAAATACAATGCAATGGCAGGTGCTATGGGAGCTTTAGGAGGAGATTTTTCTACCCTTAATTCTAACCCCGCAGGGATAGGAGTAGCCATTGCCAGCGACCTATCGGCAACGCTATCCATCGATAATATGAAGAATACTTCTACCCTTTATGGCAATTCAATCAGTAACCCAATTAATAATACCAATCTAGGACAAGTAGGAGGTATTGCGGTTTTTGAAACACGAGCCAACTCACCTTGGAAGTTTGTCAATGTAGGAGTAAGCTACTCTAATAAATCTGTGGATGAGCTTTCTCAGTCTGCTAGAAACAGCAATGTAACCATTCCTTTAACCAATGGTGATGTGCTATCTTTTAATGGGCATACCTACGATAGAACAGGCTCTGTAACGAAAATGAGCTTAGGTGTGGGTGGAAATTACGACAACAAAATCTACATCGGTGCAGGGCTTAATCTGCACGGAAGTTCCATTACCCAGTATGATTTCGCGAGTATGACCTCTCAAAATACGGGGACATCGAGCCTTTTCTACAAACAATATACACCTTATGCAGAAGATGCGTCCGGATTTTCTGCCTCTGTAGGGATTATTGGTAAAGTAAACAAATTTTTCCGTGTAGGGGCTGCCATTGAAACGCCTACTTGGTGGAGTATGGATAGAGTCTATACCTTCTACGGATACAACTCTGCTGATGATGGTGAATATGCAGAAACAAGAAGCCTTACTACACCTACCAAAGCTACACTGAGTGCTGCCTATGTTCCAAACAAAAACTTCGCACTGAATATAGACTATACTGTGGGACTCTCAAAACCAAAGTTCAGTGATATGAGTGCTGAAGCTCAAACTGAAATGAACAATTTTTTGAAGGCTAACTACAAAAGCATCTCCGAGGTTAAAATAGGAGCAGAATATCGATACCAACAGTTTAGATTGAGAGGCGGTTATGGCTTTGCGAGTGCTCCATTTGATACGATGACAATGACTACCATTAGTAGTAATAATGCTGATGTAGACGCTTCTTTCAGCAATCTTTATTCAGGGAAGAGACAGACACTTGGCTTGGGTATTGGCTATGATTTTAAATCATTCTATGCTGATGTAGCCTACAACCACATTACCTCAGATTACAATATGCCTTTCTTGAGAGGTAGCGATACTGCAGGAACAGAGTATTATGGAAATACCGCTTGGTTTTCTAACGGCAGTGCCGTAGTATCTGATGTAAAAAATAAATTCAACAATGTATCCCTAACCATTGGATGGAAGTTTTAATTTAAAATTAATTTAATTGTTATACAACGCCGCCGTTTCATCTTAGATGGAGCGGCGGCACATTTTATATTAAAATCATTTTTATCTAGATAACATCATTTAATCTTAGAAATCAAACCTTGATTAGAGCAATATTTAATTAATTGATTTTCATAACATAATAGAAATATCATCAACAATTAACTTGCTACTCTAAAAAACGAAGCTTCCTTTTGGGTAAAACGAAGCTTCCTTTTAAGCAAAACGAAGCTTCCTTTCGGGTGAAATGAAGCTTCGTTTTTAGTGAAACCTAACTTGCTTTTTAATAAAAGCAGGTTAGGTTTTATTTTATACTTAGAAATAAACTCAGATTATTGCCATTATCTGGTAGTTATATTTATTATAGCCTAAAGATGAAATATTATCAAGGCTACTTTATGAGATTTTTGAAACAATAAGTTTATTTTATTAATGGTAGCAATCTTCTTTTTTGCAAGCCACTATCGTCTCGCCAATCATCGCCTGCATAGTCTTTATAATTGGTTACCATCTGCACAACCCCTTCATTATTCACCAAAATATATTTTGACATACCTGGGATATTTTCAAATTGCGAAGGCGTAATTTCTGTTACGAATTTCTTATACTTAACCCTTGGGCGTGAACTATATTCATTACTCAACAACAGAATTTTCACATCTTCATCTTTTGCTTTTAAGTAATTTACGGCTCTTTCAATCTGTGAATTATTACTTTTGTCATCTTCTATTAATATCACATAAAAATTCAGATTATGTTCCTTTGCAAACTTAAAAGCATTATCTGAGTGTAATTTACACGGTGCACACCAAATACCAAAAGACCAAAACAAAGATTGCCTTTCGTTTTGCTTTGCTAGGCATTTTACCTTTTCAGCATTGACTACTTTAAGGTCTTTATAATTAACAGAATTTTCAATATCACATTCTTTCTGTGCTAAAACATTAATAGATAAAAAGAAAGAAAATAAGGTTACAATTAGTTTACTCATTTTTCTATTATTTGAAATTTACTATGCTAATGATGATGAAATGTATGTCCAAACATTGCCAAGGCTACACCTAGAATTACCAAGGCTATTTTAGTCCAATCGGTATTGTGGTTTTTATTACTTTCAAAGATAATGACGGAAGAAATATGCAAGAAAATCCCTCCTACAATGGCTAAGAAATAAGGCTGCAAACCTGGCTCTAAATACTGCCCCAAAAGCATTCCCAAAGGAGAAGCCGCTGCAAACAAGCCTATTACCAACCACGAGATAGATGACATCTTTTTATTTTTAAATAAAAACGCTCCCAATACAAAGGAAATAGGCAGATTGTGTATGAGTATCCCTTGTAAATATGGCGACTGCACATCGGTTTCATTAGCTAAAGGAATACCCTCTATAAAGGCGTGGATAAACATTCCCACTATCAGTGCCATTGGGATAATCCCCGCATCATTATGATGATGGATATGCCCGTGTTCAAAACCTTTGGTGAGATTTTCCAGCAACATCTGCAACAGTACACCACCTATCACCCACAGCCCTATGCTATGGTCGTGTGTATGATAGACCTGCGGAAAAATTTCATTAAGGCAAATGGTAATGAGAAACCCTGCACTGATGATGAGAAGATATTTGGCAAAAGTCTGTTTCGTTCCAAAAAATTTCCCCAGCAATACCCCCACAAAAACACTCAATATGAGTAAAAGTACTATAATCATTCTTTTATTTTTTTAAATACACTGATGCACCTTGGCGAGGTTTCCAAATCAAAAGAAGAAAGCTGATAATCCCCGTAGAGCTTCACTCGCTGAAAGCCATTAGCCTTTGCCAACTGATGAATTTCTTCCAAAGTATGCAATTTTACCTTTTCATAAAAATGAAAATCTTCACCTGCATCAGAAAACCGAATGTCTTTCACCACATATTTCCCTTCGATTTTTTTATCGATTTTAAAGGTAATACCCTCTCGCTCCACTTCGGTTTCTTGTTGTAATGTATTGGCAACAAAGCGTTCATTCAAAAAATCTAATACAAACAAGCCCTCTGTTTTCAAGGCTTCGCTTACAGAATGAAACACTTTGGCATCATCTTTTTCATCATCAAAAAAGCCAAAACTCGTGAACAGATTAAATACTGCATCTACCGGTTTGCCTTGGATTCTGTCTCGCATATCGTGTACATCAAACCTCAGCCAAGGCTCCGTCTTCACTTCAAAGCCCTTATTATGAGCAATGCTCTCTTCTGATAAGTCTAATCCTAAAACATTGTAACCTATTTTATTAAGATACACCGAATGCCTCCCCTTACCACAGGCCAAATCGATGACCTCTGCACCAGCCTTCAAATCTAAATCCAAAACCAATCGTTTTATAAATTCTTCCGCTTCAGAAAAGTCTCTATTTTTATAGAGAATAAAATAATATGGTGTATTAAACCACGATTTAAACCACTCCATAGTGCAAAAATAACTAAATTTGTGGATTATTTGCACCAAGAACAACATCCGTGCAACGTCTAAAATGTAAATCGTTATGAACTTTAAACAACTTTTCAGTCTTCATATAGGTGAAGAAAAACCAGAAAAAGTAAAGGAAAACATCATTGGAAGCATTTCCTTTCGCGGGGCAAATCTTTGGATTTTAGCCTGTGCTATTCTCATTGCTTCCATAGGGCTGAATGTCAATTCTACGGCTGTTATCATCGGGGCGATGCTTATTTCACCACTGATGGGCCCTATTGTAGGTGCGGGTTTTGCTTTGGCGACTTACGATTTGACACTGCTAAAACGCTCTGCAAAAAACCTTTTAATTGCCACCGTGGTTTCGCTATTGGTTTCTGGTATTTACTTTTATCTAAGTCCTTTTAAAGAAGCCGAATCCGAGCTTTTAGCACGCACATCGCCTACTATTTACGATGTTCTTATTGCTTTTTTTGGAGGCATTGTAGGTGCTATTTCTATGACGAGAACCGAAAAAGGAAATCCCATACCAGGAGTAGCAATTGCCACCGCACTTATGCCACCGCTTTGTACGGTGGGGTTTGGCTTGGCTACTTTCAATTTCAAGTTTGTCATCGGGGCGTTTTATTTGTACAGCATCAATTGTTTTTTCATTGCCATTTCCACTTTTGCCATCATCAAATATCTGAAATATAAACCCATCACTACCGAAAACCAATCTTTCGACAAAAAAGTCAAAAGTTTTATATCTGTAGCCGTTTTTCTGATGATTATTCCGAGTGCTTATTTGGCATACAATCTACTCAAGGAAAAGGAATACCATCAAAAGGTGGAACAATTCATTAAAAATAAATTTACCGACAATGGCTACACGGTGATTTATAAAAAAATCAACTACAACGCAACGCCCAAAAGCATTGAATTGGCATTTTTAACCAAAAAATTTGATAGCATTGAAATCCAAAAACTCCACAAAGACCTTTTGGATGTAGGGCTTGCGGATACCCAGCTCAATATCAAGCAAAATACCTCTAATCTGAAAGAGGAAATCCTTTCCGAGATTCAAAAATCCAATACGCTTTCTGCTCAAGATATCAAAATCAATACGCTAATGCGTGAGTTGGAGCAATACCAAATAGGGTCTCACCAATTAGACAAAGAAGTAAAAATTTTGTTTCCCGAAATTAAAGACATTACCTTTGCCACTGCAACAGACTATGCCAAGAAAGATTCTGTGCAGATGTATCCCGTGGTGATTTATTCTTCAGAAAAACCTTTGGATACTCAAAAGTTGGAACAATGGCTGAAAATGCAATTCAACAACGAGCATCTCATCATTTTAAAAAAATAATTTTATGAACGATAAAACCTTTGCCGAACTTCTAGACCACATAAAAGGGGTGATGAACTTCGTTGTTTTTGATGTACAAGGCAGTAAATTCACACTGCTGACGCTGCTCTATCTCGTTGTGGCTACGGTATTGCTCTTTTACATTACCAAGCGGTTTACACGCTTTTTAGACAGCAAAATTCTCTTCAACAAAATTACCGAAACAGGAACACGAGCTGCCATTGTGAGCATCGTTCGCTATATGCTTTTGCTCTTTGGTTTTTTATTCATTTTCAAATCTGCAGGGTTTGATTTAGGAGCCTTCAGTTGGCTATTAGGAGCATTAGGAGTTGGTCTCGGGTTTGGTTTGCAAAACATCACGAACAATTTTGTATCGGGCATCATCATCCTTTTTGAACGACCGATAAAGATAGGTGACCGCATTCAAGTAGGTGATGTTTCTGGTGATGTGGTAGCCATTTCTATGCGTTCTACCACCATAGTGACCAATGACAATATCTCTATCATCGTGCCCAATTCTAAGTTTATCAATGATAATGTCACCAATTGGTCGCACACTGATAGGAAAGTTCGCTTTCACTATCCCATTAGCGTAGCGTATAAAGAAAACCCCGAAAAAATAAGAAATATTGTATTGCAAATTGCCAATCAGCACGATGGCATTCTAAAAGAACCTGCTCCATTGCTTCTATTTACCGAATATGGCGACAATTCGCTAAACTTCGAACTGGTGGTTTGGACCTCCAACTTTATTCAAAAACCTGCTATTCTGAAAAGTGAATTGTACTATATCCTCTTTAAAGAATTTGAGAAAAACAACATCGAAATCCCATATCCTCAGCGAGACATCCACATCCGCTCTGGGCTACACCTCCACGAGCAAAAACAACCCCAAACCGCAAAGGAGTAAAGATATAAACGAAATAGTAAAAAACATCTTAACGGATATTCAATATGACCACAGACCACCACCAACGAATTGCCCAAATGACCTTTGCATCGGTGTATCCGCACTATGTAGCCAAGGTGGAGAAAAAAGGCAGAACACAAGAAGAATTGCACCAAGTCATCACCTGGCTTACAGGCTTTGACGATGCTAAAATCCAACAATTGATAAGTGAAAAAGCTACTTTTGCAGAATTTTTTGCCCAAGCCCAGTTGCACCCCAATGCTCATTTGATAAAAGGCGTTATCTGTGGCTATCGCGTAGAGGACATCGAAAATCCGCTTACGCAAAAAGTTCGCTACTTGGATAAACTCATCGACGAACTTGCCAAAGGAAAGAAAATGGAAAAAATTTTGCGATAAATTCCCAAAACTTAAAAAATAATGAACAACAACGAACTTAATATCCAAATCAAAACATTCTACGGACTAGAAACCGTTTTAGCAGAAGAAATAAAAAAACTAGGTGGCAAAAATGTAGAAGTAAAAAACCGTGCTGTAAACTGCGAAGGCGACCTTGGCTTCCTTTATAAAATCAACTACTCTGCCCGTACCGCCGTGAAAATATTGGTACCTATCTATGAGTTTAAAGCCTTTAATGAACATAAATTTTATGACAAACTCGTAAGATTTCCTTGGGACAGCGTGATGAAGGTAACCCAATCCTTTGCCATAGATGCCACGATACACTCTGAGCGATTTACCCATTCACAGTTTATGACCCTGAAAATGAAAGATGCCATTGTGGATTTCTTCAGAAACAAATACCGCCAGCGTCCCAATGTAGATGCCAAAAATCCAGATATCAAATTCAACCTCCATATTGATAGGGATTTTGTCACCATTGCTCTAGATTCCTCGGGAGAGCCTTTATTTAAAAGAGGATACCGCAAGGAGCAGGGCGAAGCTCCCATTAATGAAGTCTTGGCTGCAGGAATGCTTCAGCTGGCGGGTTGGGATGGCAAAGGCAATTTCTTAGACCCAATGTGTGGCTCGGGAACTCTACTGATAGAAGCTGCAATGATAGCAATGGAACTCCCCGCACAGATTTTCCGAAAAAAATTCGCTTTCCAAAATTGGAACAACTATGATGAGGCTTTGTTCAAGAAAATAAAGGAAGTTCGCATCAATAGAGTGAAAGAATTTACGGGGAAAATCATTGGCTACGATATCGACCTGCGAATGCTGAATGCTGCCGGAATCAATATAGAGTCTGCCGAGATGGAGGACATTATCCAAGTGAAAAAACAAAATTTCTTTGAAAGTAAAAAGGAACATTTCCCTCTACTGATGGTGTTTAACCCGCCTTACGATGAGAGAATTGCAATACGACAAGAGGATTTTTATAAGAAGATAGGCGATACTTTCAAAAATCAATATCCTAATACCTTGGCTTGGCTCATCTCTTCAGATTTGGAAGCCGCCAAAAAAATAGGACTTCGCCCAAGCCGAAAAATAAAACTCTTTAACGGAAAATTGGAAACCCGATTTTTACAGTACGAAATGTACGAAGGAACAAAGAAGAAAAATGAGAATAATGGTTAGCTATAATGTAACAATTTAACAATGTAACAATTAACCATTAATAATTAATAATTAACCATTAACAAATGCTTTCAATCATTATCGCCATTTATAATCGTAAAGATGAACTTTTTGAACTGCTACAATCCTTATCCTTGCAAACGGATAAAGACTTTGAAATCATTGTGGTAGATGATGGTTCGCAAGTGGCACTACGCCCTACAGTAGAGCTTTTTCAAGATAGGCTCAACATCCAACTATTCCGAAAAGACAACTCTGGTCCTGGGCTTTCCAGAAATTATGGTGCCAGAAGAGCAAAAGGCGAATGGCTGGTCTTTGTGGACAGTGATGTGATTGTGGAACAAGATTATGTAGCCAACATCAAGAAGAATATTGCACTAATCCCTTGTGATGCCTTTGGTGGTGCCGACAAAGCCCACAAAGGATTTAACCTAATGCAAAAAGCCATTTCCTATGCTATGACTTCAGTTTTTACCACTGGTGGCATACGGGGAAGCAAAAAATCTGTGTCAAAATTCCAACCCAGAAGTTTTAATATGGGCGTAAGAAAAATAGCATTTGAAAAAGTAGGTGGTTTCTCAGAGATGAGAATAGGTGAAGACCCAGACCTCTCTATGACGCTTTGGGAACACGGCTTTACTACGGCTTTCTTTGATGATATTGGCGTGTATCACAAGCGGAGAACAGATTTTGGAAAATTTTCTAAGCAAGTGTATCAGTTTGGTGTTGCTCGCCCAATTCTCAATCAACGGCACCCCAACTATGTGAAGCTTACCTTTGCGTTTCCATCTCTATTTCTCATTGGCTATGTTCTCGGGTTTATAGAATATTTTATCTTTCAGAAAGGTTTTGTGATGGCACTTTATGGGCTATACACCTTTTTGGTTTTCTTTCATTCTCTATGGAAGACCAAAAACATCAGCATTGCAGGGATGGCTGTTATTGCCTCTTTCATCCAATTGTTTTCCTATGGCTATGGATTTTTGCAATCTTGGATAATGCTCAATATCCTTAGAAAAAAACCAGAAGATGCTTTCCCAAGCCATTTTCATAAAGATATATAGAAAGATAAAACCGCTCATTGCAAGCGGTTTTTCTATTAGATATTAAGAAAGACTATTAATGTGGTTGCACTTTTTCAGCATCATCATAGTTAATCATCCATTGGATACCGAACTTGTCCACCCACATTCCGAAGTAGGCTCCCCAAAAAGTATCTTGCAATGGCATTGTAACCTCGCCCCCTGCTGATAGTTTTGTAAACAAAGTGTCTGCTTCTTCACGAGAATCCACACCTACGGAAATAGAGAAATTGTCTCCTTTCTGCAATGGATTCATCCCTGGCATTACATCACTACCCATCAATAGGGTTTCTGATGAAATAGGAAGAGAAACGTGCATTATTTTCTGTTTCATCTCTTCAGAAATAGGAAACTCTGGTGATGGTGGCATATCTGCAAACCTATTCCACACCACATTGGTTACCCCGAATGCCTCTGCATAGAAAGAAAATGCCTCTTCGCAATTTCCTTCAAAGTTCAAATAAATGTTGACTGTCGCCATAAATATAAAATTAGTATTGAATCAATTATTTTAAATCACTTGTGTTTTCTCTATTCACTGAGTTTATCTGTTGTTTTATAAAGCCTAATATCTCATCATAATTCCTGATGCTAAATTTTTCTATCTTATATTCCTTACCATTTTCAGCGTCCTTCATTATGAAATATTCCCCAGAAGCTCCATATCGGGTAAACTGATACTTTTCTTCTAATAATAAGTCTTTAATCAAAATAGTTCTCTTGTGAAATAGATTGGATAGATAAACCTTATGTTCATCTACTGAAATTCTTATTAGCTTTTTATACACTGTATAAGGTAAAAAGAAAAATCCCGAAAATAAAACTACAAGGATAATCAACCACTCCTTAAATCCTGCCTTCTTAAAATCATACAAATATAAACCATTTACACTAATGTAAAAGGTCAATACACAAAATAATATGAGTATATACAGCCAAACACTACGCTTGGAACTGACTTTATTTCCATTCTTTACAAGATTCTCTCTCATTTATTCTTTCCAGCCCCAAGGCTTTTTATTGAAATCAATAGGTTTTGAAAGGTCAAAAGACACGGTAAACACGCGGTCGCTCCCCACACGGCGAAGGTTATAGGTAAAAATTTTATCGTCTAACGACATCCACCAAACATTGCTAGAAGCGTAAGGAATTCTAGTAGCCGTTTCCCTATCCGCTGGGAACATCTGCAAGTTTTCAAAACCGTGATTGGTATTTTCCCCGCCGTATTGCGTTACCTTGTCTTCCGTGCCATCTTCGTGCCTATGATCGTGCTTTAGGCGGAGGATATGTTCCTCATTCTTCGTAAGCACCCAAGTTCTAGACTGGTCTTCTCCCACATAAAATGGAATGCGAATGCGATGCTCCTCACAAGACAAAACCTGCATTACCAATTTCTTTCCCGTAAAGCCATCTCCCTCTCGGCTTCCTGCCGTGATGGTGCCTTCATAAGATTTTCCGCAATGTTTTTTCAGGTTATTCCAAAATTTCTGACTGCCCGTAAGGTCTTGCGACAATGAAAATCCAAAACTCAACATCGCCACTAAAACTGCTATTTTGTTCATAATCTATATTTTTTAAAAGTTAATTCCTTTGCTTTCCCTCTATCGTTCTGCTCGGATTCTACTGAGGGTTTCTTGTGATATTCCAAGGTAAGATGCCACCATTCCCAGCGGGGCTCTTAGGATGATATTAGGGTTTTCTTCCAATAGCTGTGCATACTTTTCTTTTGCTGTCTTAAATTGTAAAGATGCTACTCTTTTAGACATCTGCGTTATTAAGTTTCCTAAAATATATCGACTCAAATTGGCTGCAGGTAAAGAGATGGCACACAGCTCTTCTAGCTTCTCATAGTTGAAGTAGGTAATGGTACTATGCTCCACAGTTTCTATGTTGTAGCGGGTTGCTTGCTGTGTGAAAATAGTATCTATATTGGCGAAAATTTTCTCTTCGGGGTAGAAATTAGCGGTAATATCTTTCCCATTTTCATTATAAAACATCCTTGCTAAACCGCTTTCCATAAAGAAAACCGTTTTGTTATATGTTGCTTGCTGACTGAGCAGTGTGCCCTTTGGGAAAGATTGGGTTTGTGTATTTTCTACCAAGAATCGTTCTATTTCAGCATCTATTTTAAAGTGTCTTGAAAAGACTTCCAACAATTTCATTTCGCTTTTTTTGCGAAAATAAGAAATTACAATAAATTACGCAGCAGGCGGTAAGCAACGATTTATACAATAAAATGTATTGGTCTGATAACTCTTCTGTGAGTTCAAAAAAAATCTTCAGTAAGTTTTGGAAAAATCTCCCGTGAGTTTTTGGAAAATCTCCCGTGAGTTTTGGAAAAATCTTCAGTGAGTTTTTCTGAAACCTTTAATCTAAAGCTCTCAATAGGTTCTATAAAGTAACAAAAAGTGATGGTTCATCTGTTATCAACTGCTAAGAACGCTAAGAATCGTAAAGCTTCTCGTAACACCCCTTGCATCCTCTGTTATAAACCCAGATTATGCAGTATTTTTTTTAATTGGGCTAAAGCCTTTTAGGAAAAACTATATCAAAAGTCGGGTTAAAACCCGACCCTATTGAAAATTGAATGCTTATGTTAAAAGGCTAGAACATTAAAAGATGGTATTGAAAATTACAAACTTCTTTCTAACTATTTGAAACAAAAGGTCATCTTTTCTACTCAGCAATTTAGGCTAATTTAAAAAGATTCCGCTAAAAGTCTATTAGATTTCCTTTATTTATTTCGGAAAAATGAGAGGCTTATTCATTAGTTTCAGCTTCGCTCAAATGGTATTCTCTGAAAAGGCGATGGATTTTAAATTTCAAAACTACCCAGCCTATCACAAAATATACAACAGCTAAAACCAATAAATGTATGAGATAAGGCTGTGTAAGTGCGGTATTACCTTTCTCTATCACTAGGATTTTCATTGCTTCCAGATAGGGCGTAAGTGGGATAATATCGGTAGTCCATCGGATAAGCTCTGGCATTGCATCTCGCGGCCAAGTGTAGCCACTTATTAAGAAAGCAGGAGAGGCTATCACCATCAGTATTTGGGTAACCTTCAAAGCATCGGGGAGAATAATGCTTACCATCACTCCAAGATTGCTACACGCTACTACAAACAAACCTGTAATCACGATGAAATAAAGCCATTCCTCTGGCATAGGAATCATAAAGTGCCTGCCTATCAGATAAAATAGGATGATATTGGTGGTAGAAAATACCCATATAGGCAAGTTTTTCACCAGCATCACCAGTACGGCATATTTCTCTTTTCCTGCAAAATCTCTAATGAAGTTTTCCCGTTCAAACTCTGCCGCAAAGCTCACTGCCATAGCCAATAAAATCACTTGCTGCAAGACTACCGCCATCATCGCAGGCCACATAAAGTAGAGATAATTGCTGGTGGTATTGAATAAGGTAATATAATTTGCCTTGAAGGGTTCATACTGGGTTTTCGCTATCTCGGCAGTCATCCCTCTCCGCTGAAGGGTTTTGATTTCCATTCCTGCAGAGAGCGTTCCCAGCGTTACTTGTATTGCCTTGCTGGCAAAGTTGGCAGTCATAATGTTAGAAGTATTGATATAGACATTCACTTCGGGATATTTCTTTTGCAGGATATCGGCTTCAAATCTGGAAGGTAGTATTACCACCGCTGCGGCTCCCGTTCTGATGACTTCATCTTTTATGCTGGCTGGCTCCTGCGGATATTCCAAAACCGTTATAGTCTTGTTGTCTCGTAGCATTTCTACCACTTGATTGGCAAGAGGCGTATGGTCTTGATTGATGACTATAATGGGGAGATTTTCGGTTTTTCCTTTCTGATAAGTAAACCCGATGATGAGGGCATATACCAAAGGAGCTAAAAGAAAGACACTTCGCAAGGTAGAGTTTTTCAAAAATAGACGAAATTCTCGCTTGATGAGATATAAGAAATGTTTCATTGATTCAGATTAAAATTAAGATAATAATAGGGCGTTTTACCTTAAAGGTTATCATCTTTATTACTAATGATAAGGTAGTTTTCCCTCTTTACTAAGGTTGTTTTATGATAGCGAACCTGAGCAATTATTTTAAAATCACATTGGCATTCACTAAGATATTCTGTGTAGCCTTGCTATCGGCAGGTATTACTTTAATTTCATAGACAGCCTCTTCCATCTGATAATCTGGGAAAGCGGTGGTAATATCTGCATATTTAGTGAGTTGTTTTATGGTGGTTACTTTACCTTTCAGCATCTGCTGATTATATACCACCTGCATATTCACGATGCTTCCCTTAGGATATTGAGCAATTTTACTTTCCGGAATGGTAAATCTGAAATAGGTAGTCCCTGGGATATACCCTGAAAATAACGGATATCCTGCGGTGGCCAACTCGCCTACATTCAGGGCAATGGTTTCTATTTCCATATCGTTAGTCGCAATGATATAGCGTTCTGAGTAGGCAATATTAGCTTCTTGCAAGGCTCCCATTGCTTGGTTTTGTTGCCCTTCTGCCATTCCTATTTTTTCTGGTCGTGTTCCTTTTAGCACATCGTTTAGCTCAGCATTCACGGCATCCAGCTGGGCTTTTGCACCTTGGTATTTAGCAAAAACTTCATCATACGCTTGAGGCGACATCAGACTATCTCGGAACATATTTCCTGCTCGGGTCAACGATTTTTGAGCATAGTTATACTGCTCTTGTAATCCTTTTTGCTTAGCTCTAAGCTGAGTAAGCTGGTCGGCAGTAGCTCCGTTTTTTGCCATTTGCGTTTGAGCTCTTGCGGCTTCTGTTGCTCCTTTAGCTTGTGCTATTTTAGCGTACACCTCTGGTACATCTAAGATGGCAAGAGTATCGCCTTTCTTTACAATATCCCCTTCTTTTACTTTTATTTCTAAAATTCTTCCTGTAACTTTTGGAGAAAATGCAAGGGTTTCTTTTTTCACTTTTCCTTCCATAGGTTTTTCGGGTTGGGCGTTGTTACAACCTATAAGCGTAGTGAATAATGCAGTGGTAGCTATGGTTTTGTATAGAGTTTTCATTTCAATAAAATTATTAATCATAAAGGTTTTACAAATTTTCAATATTTAGATTTTGTGTAGATTTCATCAGTTCTATGGCAGCTCTTCTTTGGTTAAAGATAGCCGTTTCATATTCCAATTCAGCAGTTTGGAGGTCGTTTTCGGCTTCTATCAAGTCTAATGATTTTTTGGTGCCGTAGCGGAATTCTTTTTCTACATTATCCAAGGCTTTCTGAGCAATTTCTTTGGCTTTTCGCTTCAGTAGAATCTGTGCAGTGGCAATATCATATTGAGATTGATTGTTGGCTAAATTCAATTTTAACAATCGGGTAGCTTCTGCCTTTTTAGCTTCTAAAATTTCTCGGTCTATCTTCGCATTTTCTATGGCGTGCTTACCTTCATTACCATCCAATATTTCCCATTTAAAGCCTACCCCTATTTGGAACAGTGGCAAGACATTAAGATTGGAAGGGTTGATATTGAGCGTGGTATTGGTATTAGGAATTAAAGCCTTAGAAGTTTTAAGATGATTTTCATACAAACCTATATAGCTGAGTGAAGATTGAGCGACAACCTTAGGAATCCACCAGCGTTCTTCAGCTTTTATTTTATATTCTGTGGCTTTGATACCGTGGCTTAAAGCTTTTATTTCCGCTCTTTGTGAGATATTGTTTTCCGTTACTTCATATTGTATCGGTATTAGCTGTGGTTCTATTCTCTCTATTCTTTCGGGGGATAGCCCAGAGAGAATATGCAATTGCGTGATGAGCAGACGCTTCTTTCCTTCGTATTCTACAATCTTTGAATCTAAGGTAGCCTGTGCAAGTTCTATTTTCTTGTAATCATAGGGGGTTATCAGTCCGTATCCCAGAGCCTTTTCTGCTGTTTTTTTGTTAATTTCAAGGCGTTTTTTAGCTTGGTCTAAAACCGTTTTAGACTGATGCATCAGGGCAAATTGGTCATAGGCCTTAGAAATGGAAGTAATGATTTCATCTCTATTTTTCTCCATCATTGCTTCTTCTGAAAGGCTTTTCTCTCGGTTGGCTTCTTGGAGATATTTCACTTTTCCGCCAGAATAGAGCAACATAGAGGCCTCTGCTTTTGCCATTGTGGAAATGCCAGAGAGGTCTAGTCTATTGTTTTGCTCAGGGATGGCAATCGCTGGTGTAAGATTGAGCAAAGAGGGAATTGCAAATTGTGGTGTAGAAAAATGAGTCTGAGCATAAAGATAGCCTGCCTTCCCTGAAACTTCTAATTTGGGTAAAAATATATCTTTCAGTTGTTCATCATTCAGTTTTGTTTTTTCATTTTCCAACCTCTTCTGTTGTAGATTGTAGTCTATGTGCATTGCACTCTCTATCAACTCTTGGAGCGTAGGAGCGGCCTGTGCCCAGCTTAATGTGGGCAAACAGAGCGATATCCCTGCAATAATATGCTGTATTTTCATTGTTGATGGATTTAAAGCCACAAAGGTCTTTCTTTACGCCACGCCATCCTTTGACATTTGTCAAAAAAAACATTAAGTAAGCAATAATTTCATTTACCATACGAAATGGGGTATCTGCAAGATTTTTTTTAATTTGGCTAAAGCCTTTTAGGAAAAACCATATCAAAAGTCGGGTTAAAACCCGACCCTATTGAAAATTAAAAGGTGAAAAAGTAATTTGAGCTAAATCCAAAAGCATTCTGCTAAAAGTCTATTATTTTTCAATGATCTGCTTCAGAAAAATAAAGCTTTTATCTATTGGTTTTAGATTCATCTAAATGGTATTTCTTAAAAATTCGCTTTATTATAAACTTTTCTCTTGCAAGATTGAGTTTTTTTTATTTAGTTTGCAAAAAGTTTTAAATATTTAACAAATGAGAAATTTAATTTTATTTTCTATGGCTGCCCTCAGCCTTACAGCGTGTAAAAGAGATGATGACAACACCACTACAGAGCCTTCTATTGTAGGAACTTGGAAATATAGTAAATATGTTGTCTATAGTGGAAAAGACAAAAAAACTATCATTAGTGAGGAACCAGCAACTGCCTGTGAAGCTAAAGGCACTATGGTTTTTACTTCTGATAAAAAAACATCCTATACTTTCTATACGGACAGTAATAATACCTGCGTAGAAGACGGCACTGAGACGGGTATTTATTCTTACGATGCTACTACCAAAAAACTATCCATTACTTCAAGTAATGATGATGCCACTACAGATGTTCTAAAACTTACTGATAAAGAATTGGAGGTTGTGGTTGAAAACTATGATTATAACAATGATGGTGTAGACGACATTCATACTTATGTCTTCACAAGATAATATCCATCTCAATTGATATTTACCACGGGCGTTGGCTCGTGGTTTTTTATTTTCTATTAGCCGTTTTACTTCGGGGGAAACTTCGGGAAATTGCTCAAAGCTCATTTCACTGCGGGGGAAGCTTCGGGGAATTTCCCAAAGCTCATTTCACCTCGGGGGAAGCTTCGGGGAATTGCTCAAACCTCATTTCACTGCGGGGGAAGCTTCGGGCAAATGATTTTTTGCCGTTTCATCACGGGGGAAACTTCGGGGTTTTTATTCAGATATAACTATGTTAGATTTTCATAAAAATTAACAAAATAATACCCTAAAAAATATTTTTTTTCAAAAAAACTATTTGATTTTAGACAGAACTAATCTATAATCCAAAGCAATACCCTTCCGTTGGTACTTTGAAGATAACCATCTATTGTATTAAAAGCCTTTTCTGAAACAGCGGGACACCCCCAGCTTTGGGCAATGCCATTGGGATAAGTTTCCTCATCGGGGACAATGCTCCAAGGGTGAAACACTACATTTCTCACCACTGCATTGCTATTGCTCGCCTCTTTGCCATACATTATATACTTGTATCGGTAGCCTGGGCTATATACTTTTTGCGTACCCAAGATATATTTCCCTTTGGAAGAGCAATGGCTTTCTGGGGTATTGCTAAACCTCACATCACCATCAGAAGAGCCACAGCCCATACCGTGAGTGGTGAGAAAAGCGTCCCTAATGCTGCCATCTGCAAAATTGATAACAAACATCCGCTTCTTCCCAGAATGCACAGACATATCCACCAAAATATAAAACTCATTAGAAAGCCTGTTGTACTGTGCAAACTGCTTGGCTTCCTGCGTAAAAGTGGTGTAATCCCTCTCTGGCTCTGGATATACTTCCCTCCTCTTGCAACCTGAAAACAACAATAAAGTAATAAGAAATATGATGGTTTTTTGCATAGTTAGTCGTTTGATTTTGATGCTACAAAGATAAACAGCTTTCCCCAATCCCATACCAAATTGCAAGGTTGCAAAACTTAGAGTCCGTTTCAATTCAGCATTATAAAAACAAAAAAATCCATCCGTATTTCTACGAATGGATTAAAAACCGTGGTCCCACCTGGGCTCGAACCAGGGACCACCTGATTATGAGTCAGGTGCTCTAACCAACTGAGCTATAGGACCAGAAACTTTTAGTTCCTTACAATTGGTTTGCAAAAATAATACTTTTTCGTGAATTACAAAATATTTTATGGCTTTTCTTGACAAAGTTCTACCAGCACACCATTCGTAGTCTTAGGATGTAGAAAAACAACCATCTTATTATCAGCACCTTCCTTGGGCTCTTCGGAGATAAATTCAAAACCATTTTTTTTCAGTCTATCAATTTCTTCCAAAAGATTTTCCACCCCAAAGGCAATATGGTGAATACCTTCCCCTCGCTTCTCTATAAACTTAGCGATGGGACTATCTTCCTTCGTGGCTTCCAAAAGTTCTATCTTACTTTCTCCCACTTCGTAGAAAGAAGTCGTTACCCCTTCCCTTTCCACTGTTTCTTGTTTATAATTTGGCTTTCCCAAAAGTCTTTCAAACAAATCATCTGAAAAACCTAAAGATTTTACAGCAATGCCCAAATGTTCTATTTTCATAATGAAATCAATATTTTAAGATTTAAATAATAGATTAAAACAAAAATACTAAATTTGCAGTATGAATGAAAGCAATAGACAAAGAAAAGTAGCACAAATTATCCACGAAGATTTTGCCGAGCTTTTTCGTAAGCAAGCCGCAGATAGCCCACAAAACTTTCTTGTGAGCGTTTCTGATGTGAAGGTAACCGCCGATTTGGGGATTGCTAAAATCTACCTCAGCATCTTCCCACAGGAGTTTCGCCAGCCTATTATGAAAGAGATAGAAGCTCATAAATCCCAATACCGCCACTTCATTGGTCAGAAAATGGCAAAACAAGTACGCATCATTCCAGACTTGCAGTTTTATCTGGATACCACTTTAGATGATGTAGAGAAATTGGAACGAGAGCTGAAAGGACTCGGGGATAATCCTATTCTATAATTTTATTCTGTGGGCAATACAGCATTTTACATCGCCAAAAGATATTTACTCGCCAAGAAAGGAAGCTCTGCAGTTACCTTTATCACTTGGCTGGCAGCCTTTGCTATGACTACTGCTGTAGCGGCAATGTTCATCATCATTTCGGTATTCTCTGGTTTAGAAGATATGAACAAGGAAATGATTGCCAACCTCCACGCAGACCTTACCATATACAGCAATTCAGGGAAAAGCCTTAAAAACATAGACCGACTCACCCTGCAACTGAAACAGCAAGACGAAATTCAAAACTTTTCAAAAATTATTGAAGAAAAAGTCTATATCAACTATGGGGATGTGGGAGAGATTGCTTACCTAAGAGGGGTAGATTCTGCATACACACAGGTTAATCCTATTGATAAAAGTATTTTTTTCGGTAGCTATCCCGGTTTTGAATACAGTAACGAAGTCATTGTAGAAAACGGACTCAGCAGTCGCCTTTCTCTTCCCGTAGGCGATAGTATAGATGCAGCCGTTCTCTATATGCCCAAAGCAGGCACAGGCATCATCTCTTCTGAAACTGATATTTTCACCAAAAAAGACATCTACGCTACGGGAGTTTTTGCCCCCAATAATGAGCAACTTAGCAACTACATCATCGCACCGCTAGAACTTGCCCAAGAGCTACTTCACCTGCAAAAAAAAGAGGCTTATCAAATTGTTATCAAACTAAAAAATACTAAGGATACCGATAAAGTACAAAAAGTACTCTCCGAAAAACTGGGCAAAGACTACATCATCAAAACCAAGGCAGAAGAAAATGCCGCATTTTGGAAAATGATTAACACCGAAAAACTGATGATTTACTTCATTTTTGCTTTGGTAATTTTCATCACAACTTTCAACCTTGCTGGTGCCATCATCATCCTTCAGCTGGATAAAAAAGAACAAGCCAAATCTCTGATTTCATTAGGCTTTCCCATCAGAAGGCTTCGCAATATTTATTTCTATACAGGGATTCTCATTGTATTCACTGGGATTGTATTGGGATTGGTAATTGGAACCCTAATGTGCTATTTTCAGATACAGACCAACCTTTTCCAGGCGGGGGTTAATCTACCTTTCCCTGTAAAAATCACCGTGTTTAACTACTGCATTGTTGCTTGTTTAGCTTTAGCATTTGGTATTTTAGTTTCTTGGATATTCTCAAAGGTGAACAAATCTCATATTTTTTAACATTAAATTTAGCTTTCAAGTCATTTTTCTATTGTAACTTTGTCCTCCTATTTCAAATTTATAATAGAATGAAGAAATTATCTTTTTTAATGTTGTCCCTCTTGGGATTTCAGATTTTCGCTCAGACTCCAGCGGGCTATTATAATGGTACCGACGGACTTACAGGAGCTACTCTAAAAACAAAACTTAGCGAAATCATCACCAGTGGTCATAGAGACCGAGGCTATGGTGCTCTCTATACGGGCTACGCAGCGGGAGATATTGATAATTTTTATGAAAATGATGGTACCATCTTAGACATTTATTCAGAAAATCCTAGTGGTGCTGACCCTTATAACTTCCGCCCAAGCGGTCCTAGATGCGGAAACTATGGTGGTGAAGGCGATTGCTTCAATCGTGAGCATATGGTTCCTCAAAGTACATTGAACTTGGGAATTATGAAAAACGATTTCTATCAAGTAATTCCTACAGATGGCTATGTAAACAACCAAAGAAAAAGTTATGTTTTTGGTAATGTAAAAAATGCAACTTGGACCTCTCGTAATGGTTCTAAAATAGGAGCTTCTGATGTTAGCGGCTATAGCGGAACAATGTTTGAACCTATTGATGAGTTTAAAGGTGATGTTGCCAGAATTATACTTTATTTCGCTACGCGATATGAGAAAAATCTAGGTGGCGTTTCTTTTGCAATGTTTGGAAATCAAGCCTATCCAGGGGTGAGCAATTGGGCTCTACCGATGCTCCTTCAGTGGAACGCTCAAGACCCTGTTTCCGAAAGAGAGCGTGTAAGAAATAATGCAGGATACAATTTTCAAGGGAATAGAAATCCTTATGTAGACCACCCAGAGTTTGTCGCATTGGTATGGGGCAATTCTTCTAACGATACCGAAGCGCCATCTATCCCTACCAATCTAGCCACCAATATTATCTCCTCTTCATCCGTTCAGCTTAATTGGACTGCTTCTACGGATAATGTAGCTGTTTTAGTCTATGACATTTTTGTAGATGATGTTCTGAAAGGCACTTCTGCACAACCCAGCTATAATGTAACAGGACTATCACCACAAACCTCATACACTTTCAAGGTAAGAGCAAAAGATGCAGCGGGTAATATTTCATCATTCAGTAATGCTGTAACAGCCACTACATTGGCAGGAACGCCAGTTCCTCCTACCACAGCTACTTGTGGCACAGAAAATTTTGAAACTATCCCAACTGTCAATTCTAGCTATACCACCAGAACTTGGAGCAATAACAATATCACTTGGACTGCTACAGATGCCAGAACAGACCTTAGCATCAATGGAAGGGCCATTACCATTAGAAATGGTTCACTTACATCTTCTAATATTTCTGGAGGTATTGGTTCGCTTTCCGTGGTTTTAAAAAGAGAATTTAGTGGCTCATCAGGAAGATTTGAAGTTTTAGTCAATGGTGTATCCAAAGGTTTCTTAGACTATAATGCAACGGCTACTACCCAGCGTTTAGAAAACATTAATGTAGAAGGAAACTTCACATTAGAGTTGAAAAACACCTCAACAAAAGAACGCGTTTCTTTGGACGACCTTTCTTGGACTTGCTATAATAACCTAAGCACCAATGAAGTAAGCAATTATAAGAAACTGAGCATCACGCCTAATCCCGTAAAAAACGGAACACTTTATCTATCTGGGCTTCAGGAAACGGTAAAAGTGGAAATCTACAATACCGCAGGACAGCTAGTTCAGACTGTGGACAAGGCATCAAAATCTAACAATGCTATCCAAGTGAAACAACTTCAAAAAGGCGTTTACATCTTGAAAGCAGGCAATAGCACTGCGAAATTCATCATAGAATAATTACTTAAATAAGGAAATGGTCGAAGTTTGCTTCGGCCATTTTTTAGCAATACCCGTACAATATGGAAGACATCATAAAATTCGGATTGATAGGAAAAAATATCTCGTACTCCTTTTCTGAAAAATATTTCACCGAAAAATTCAGAAAACTATTCCTTAAAAATCACAGCTACCATACCTTTGATTTACCATCCATAGACGAAATTCAAAATCTACTAAAAGACCCTACGCTCAAAGGCTTCAATGTTACCATTCCATACAAGGAGCAGATTATCCCTTACTTAGATGAGCTCAATGAAGAAGCCCAATACATCCAAGCTGTAAATACAGTGCTCATCAAAAACGGCAAACGCATTGGTTATAATACCGATGCTTTCGGATTTGAACAAACCTTACTCTTGCACAAAAAAGAGACTCATACCCAAGCTTTAATTTTAGGAAACGGCGGAGCAGCCAAAGCGGTGAAGTTTGTTTTGGAGAAACATAAAATCCCTCTCCGTGTCGTTACCAGAACCTCTGAACCTAATTTTGAAACCCTCCCCAAAGAGTGGGTAGCCACTAGCCCCATCATTATACAATGTACACCTGTAGGCACTTTTCCCAATGTAAAAGACTGTCTCCACTTCCCTTTTGAACAACTTACCCACCAGCATCTGGTGATAGATTTAATCTACAATCCCAATCAGACCGAATTTCTCCTGAGAGCCGCACAGCAAGGTGCAAAATGCTGCAATGGTTTCTTTATGCTAGAGCAACAAGCAGAAAAAGCTTGGGAAATTTGGAATTTTAAATGATTTTTTGGTAGGTTTAAAATAAAATCTTTATATTTATTGCGATTTTTAGCAAACCTAAGTTTGCACCGATATTTGAACTGAAACGAGAACTTAAAATTAAGTTGCTATGATTACGGAACACTCTAATCCTGAAAGCCAAGAATTACAACCCAAAACCGCAGAAAGCCAACCTCAAAATGCGGTAGAACATTCCAAAAAAAACAATGCTGAACCTGCCTCTCCTGTGGTGGAGTCCTATACTACCGACCATACAGAGGAAGAGGAAGAAACGCTGGACCATACCACCGATACCCGCTCTGTAGAGCAGGTGGTTGCCGAGATGGAACGCATCATCAATACCGAGAATGCAGGGGAACAATACAAACTATTCAACCAACTGAAACATCTGGCTACCCAAAAAATCCACGAAGAAACCGAGGATAAGAAACACGATTTTGTAGAAGCTGGCAACACTGAAGAACACTTTCAATGGGAGCATCCGCTACTTTCAAAACTATCGGGGCTTATCCATATTTTCAAAGAAAAACACGATGACTTCCTCAAACTGCAAGAAGAGCAACAAGCTGAAAATCTCACAGAGAGACAAGACATCATAGAACGCCTGAAACACCTCTATACCAATACAGAGCCAGGCATCAATTACTTCAAAGAAATTAGAGCTATAAAAGAAGCGTGGGCTAATGCAGGGCAAGTAGCAAAAGCTAAATTCAAAATTTTGAATAACGACTACTTCCACCATCTCAATCAGTTCTATGCCATACTAGATCTTAATAAGGACTACCTAGAACAAGAATACGCACACAATCTTGAAAAAAGACAACACATTATAGAGCGAGCCAAAGCCCTTATCAATGAACCTGTTCAAAAAGCATTGAACGAGTTGCAATACCTCCACAAACTTTGGAAGGAAGAAGCAGAACCCGTAGCAGAAGAGTTTAGAGATAAGACTTGGGAAGAGTTTAAAGAAATTTCCAATAAAATCCACGAGAGAAAATCTGAACTTAATGCCGCAATAGAGAAGGAACTCAACGCCAATTGGGAAAAGAAAAATCAAATCATAGAGAAAATCAAGCAATTTACAACGCCTGATAAAGAGCCTAACCATAATTTCTGGCAAAATGCCATCAAGAAAGTGGAAGAATTGCGTAGCGAGTTCCTGAAAACAGGAAGCGTTCCAAGAAAGGTTTCTACCCAAAACTGGAATGATTTCAAACAAACTTTGAGAAACTTTAATACCACTAAAAACAACTTCTACAAAAACCTAAAAGGCAATCAAATCTCTAACCTTGTAGAGAAAAGCAAACTGATAGAAGTAGCCAAAGACAATATGCACTCTGAAGATTGGGATACAATGGTGCCACTCTTCAAAAAACTTCAAGACGATTGGAAAAACATAGGACACGTACCAAGAAACCAAGCCAATAAAATCTGGTGCGAGTTCCGCGATGCGTGCAATACTTTTTTTGACAATTATAGAAGTAAGAATGCCACTTCGGGGGACAATTGGAAAGAGAATTTTAAACAGAAAAAAGCCCTTTTGGAAGAGCTAAAAACCATTGGTAAAGATGATAACAGCCTTGAAAAGATAGACCACATCAAAGCCCAATGGAACGCCATAGGAAAAGTTCCAAAGGATAAAATAGGCATCAATACTGAGTTTAATAAAACCTTAAAAGAAAAATTAAAACTGAATAAAGCCACCGAGTTTGACCTCAAAGATGAAAACCTCTCTGAAAGTCAAATCACCGATAAGGCAAGAAAAATTAAAAATCAAATCACCGATTTGGAAGCGGAAATTACCACCTTGGAAAACAACCTCGGCTTTTTCAGCAACCCATCTCGTGAAAATCCTCTCTTAGCTGATACTTACAGTAAGATTGATGAAAAGAAAGCCCAGCTGGAAACGCTTAGAATTGCCTTGCATCAAATCATTGCAGGAGAGTAATTTTAAGTTTATTAATGAAAATCAATCCAAATAACCCTTTCAAAATAACCTTTTGAAAGGGTTGATTTAATTTCTACTATTATGAAATACTTGTACCTCATTACATTAGCTTTTGCCAACTTCTTCTTCGGACAAGAAACTCCAAATCCTAATTACAATCAAGCATTAGCGGAACAACTTGATGCTGATGCCTATGGAATGAAAAATTATTTTTTGGTAATTCTAAAAACAGGCAGCAACAAAACTTCGGATAAGCAACTTATCAATAGTAATTTCCGTGGACATCTTGATAATATTAATAGACTAGCAAAAGAAGGTAAACTGATTGTAGCTGGACCTTTAAGCAAAAACAAGAACGAATATCGTGGTATTTTCATTCTAGATAAAATTAAACATATAGACCAAGCTCACGAAATTTTAAATACAGACCCTGCCATCAAAAACAAACTGCTGGATTATGATATCTTCACTTGGTACGGCTCTGCCGCTCTGCCAGAATACCTCCCTGCATCGGATAAAATATGGAAAAACAAACCATAAAGATACATTATGAGCATAGAAAATCCAGACCTTCACTACATCCAACGCTGCATCCATTTAGCCCAAAAAGCCATTGGGCATACCTATCCTAATCCGATGGTGGGTGCCGTTATTGTACATCAAGGTAACATCATTGGTGAGGGCTACCACCATAAGGCTGGTGAAGCCCACGCAGAAATCAATGCCATCAATGCTGTAAAACAACCTGAACTCTTGCCAGAAGCCACCATTTATGTTTCACTAGAGCCTTGTTCGCACTTTGGCAAAACACCGCCTTGTGCATTAAAACTAAAAGAAATTGGTTTTAAACGCGTGGTGATTGGAGCAATGGATTCCCACGAAAAGGTGAATGGAAAAGGAAAAAAAATACTGGAAGAAGCTGGTATAGAAGTGATTTCTGGAGTTTTGGAGAAAGAATGTCAAGAGCTTAATAAGCGTTTTTTCACCTACCATCAAAAACAAAGACCATTCATCATACTAAAATGGGCAGAGTCTGCTGATGGCTTTATAGACCAAGATTTTAAATCCACCATTATCTCCAATCCACTAGCTAGCCAGTGGGTGCATAGGCTAAGAGCTAACGAAAATGCCATTTTGGTAGGCACCCAAACGGCTCTCACGGATAATCCTTCACTTACCGTAAGACATATTGAGGGGAATAATCCTGTACGCATTCTGATTGATTTTGATTTAAAAGTACCCACTCATTTTAATATTTTTAACGCCGAAGCCCCTACGCTCATCTTCAATGGTGTGAAAAATGAGGTGAATGGACATCTAAAATACATCAAAATAGAAAGAGAGCACTTTCTGGAACAGCTGATGCAGCATCTTCATCAGGAGCAGATACAATCCATCATTATAGAAGGAGGAAAACATACGCTGGAACAGTTCATCCACGCCCATCTTTGGGACGAAGCCTTTGTTATTAAAAATCAAAATCTGATATTAAAACACGGTACTCCCGCTCCTAAGCTTCATTTAGCACCCAACAAAACCGAAACTTTACGAGACAACACCATAGAATTTTACTACAATGAAGTTTGAATTTAGAACGATAGAAAAACCCGTTTTAGATATTTTACTTAAAGAAAAAGGCAGCAAGTTTATAGGCTATGCCTTCCCCGTGAATGATGAGAAAGAGCTAAAAGCTGCCCTAGAAAGTATCTGGGAACAACATCCTAAAGCCACACACCATTGCTATGCTTTCCGTATGGGGCTTAATGGTGAAAACTACCGTGCTAATGACGATGGCGAGCCTTCTGGCAGTGCGGGACTTCCCATCTATAATCAATTGCTTGCCAATGATATTACCAATGTTCTACTGGTGGTGGTTCGCTACTATGGTGGTACCAAACTAGGCGTATCTGGACTGGTAAAGACCTATAAGGAATCTGCTAAGATAACTTTGGAGGAAGCCCAGATTGTCCTCCGAGAGCTGGAAAGCGAAATCACCTTGCAATTTCCATTTACCCAACAGAATATTATCTTTACTTTCCTTAATAAGTTTGATGCTAAGATTCTAGACTTCCAAGCGGAGAACCATTGTAAGATTATTGCCAAAATAAAAACCGCTCAAAAAGAAAACATCTCCGAAACACTTTCGGAAATGCCTTTTGTAGAGTTTAGTATTAGATAACTTTTATTACACGGTAAACCATAAGCTTTCAATAACTTTACAGTAACCTTTAAGCGACAAGCCATAAACAATGCCATTCTCTTTTTAATTGGGCTAAAGCCTTTTAGGAAAAATCATCTAAAAAGTCGGGTTAAAACCCGACCCTATTGAAAATTGAAAAGATAGAGCATTTATGTTAAAAGGTTAGGAAGCTAGAAGGTAATCCATTTAAAATAAGAAGCATTTTTCCTGCTGCATAATTGAGGTAAACCATACTTTAAAAAAAAAAAGAAACCGCCTCAATTTTTGCCATTGAGACGGATACTTCTTTTTTTAGCTCCTGATGAATTTTGCGATGCTTTCTAGCAACTGAGGTTTATCTTCTAAGGCTATTTTTCCTACGGTATAGAGTTCTCTTACCCATTTTTCTAGCTCGGCAAAGGCTTGGTTTTTGTCTTTGGTAGCCTGCTGATTTTCACCTTTTTCTTGGAGGTAGCTAGCGTAGGCTGCTTGCACTTTTTCTACTTGTTCCAGCTGAGTTGTTACCTGTTCCGCTTGGATTTTCATCACTTTAACGGCATTAAGCAGTGTTTCATCATTATTAAATTCTGTGTAGAAGATTTCAATCTCCTTGATGAGTTCTGCTCTATTCCTCGGCGGAGTCCCTTTAATGTGGAGTTTTTTCAGCACCTCATCTTGGTCTTTAAAGACTACTTTTGCCCTCTTTCTATGGTTGGCATAGACCTGCGTGAGCTGTTCTAGTTTTTTACGATAATCAAGGGCAACGGCTGTTTCATCAGCTATCTCTTTTTTATTTTTCAGATACTGCTCATTCGCCTTGTCATAAAGTTTTTTCCCGATGGCAATTTTCTCGGCATCATATCCATATTCTGCCATTTCTTGGGAAAGTTCAGTTTCTTTGGAGAGGTTGATAAATAACGCTCCGTAATCTTGCAAAATTTGCTCGTTAGATAAATAAGTTTTTCTCATAATTTTACTTTTTTAATAAATATTTTGATTTTTACTGTTCACATCTTTAAAAAACGAATTTACATCTTGAAATAACGGAAAACATCTAGCTATTTTCTTGCTGCATCAGCGTAAAACGGGCTTACATTTGCTTATTTTCATATTACATCAGCTTATTTTTACATTACATCAGTTCATTTTCCTTTTACATCAGATCATTTTCCTTTTACATTGAGGCATTTTGGTACTACATCAGTACATTTCCTTAGATATTATACTATTTTCTATTACTCTTCGCAACAAATATAGCTTTTTTTTAGGATTTGACAAATAATTCATTCTAAATTACTTAGTTGGTTTTAAAGTAAATCTTACTAAAAAAGAAAGAGCATCTGGGAAACACTTCCCGCGATGCTCTTTTGCTATTAAATTCACTAAAAATGATTAGTCGTTACTTCTTCCGTTTAAGATAGAGATAAAGTAAATCAGCTGAGCCAGAGACCCCAAAGCCGCAACTACATAAGTTCTTGCCGCCCATTTAAGAGAGTCTTCCGCTCCTTCATATTCTGCTTTGTTGGCTAATGTCCCAGAGCTTCTAAGCCACGCCAATGCCCTATTACTAGCATCATACTCCACAGGAAGCGTTACAAAAGCGAACAGCGTAGTAATGGCAAAAAGCACAATCCCTACAATAAGCAAAGTTTTGTTTCCACTGAAAGCCATCAGGGCGATACCCCCCATCAGCACCCATTGCAAGAGGTTAGATGCGATATTTACCGCTGGTACCATTTTAGACCTCATTTGTAGCATAGAGTATCCCACAGCGTGCTGCACGGCGTGTCCCGTTTCGTGGGCAGCAACAGCAGCGGCAGCGGCATTTCTTTGCATATAGACCGCTTCGGAAAGGTTGATGGTTTTATTGGTTGGGTTATAGTGGTCTGTAAGTTGCCCTGGCACAGATATCACCTGCACATCGTGGATGCCATTATCACGAAGCATTTTTTCCGCCACTTCTTTCCCAGACATTCCGTTTTGCAAATGCACATTAGAGTAGTGGGCAAACTTTGATTTCAACCGATTTTGCACATACATACTCACTAAAAAAATCACTCCGATAATCAAATAATAAGTCATTTTATTCTATTTTTTTTTTAAGATTTATATTCCCTGCATTATATGTAAAAACTGTGCCAAAAATAGGACTTTTATTTTTAATCATTTTATATTTGCATAAAATTTCATCACTATGGCGGAAGTAATCATTCGTGAAGTAAAAACCGAGAAAGAATTAATGGCGTTCATTCGCTTTCCGATGCGTTTGTATCGGGACAATCCGTATTTTGTTCCGCCACTAATTCAAGATGAAAAAGACATCTGGAATCCTAAGGAAAATCCTGCCTTGCAATACTCCGAAGCCCGACAGTTTTTAGCATTTAAAAACAATGAAGTGGTGGGACGTATCGCCTTAATCATCAATCACAAAGAAGCTCAAGAGCTGAACATCCACAAGGTGAGATTTGGCTGGATAGACTTCATAGACGACCGAGAGGTTTCCAAGGCATTAATCCAAAAAGCCATTGATTTTGCAAAAGAAAAAAACATTGGTAAAATAGAAGGACCTATGGGATTTACCAATCTGGATAAAGCAGGAGTACTAAGCCAGGGCTTTGACCGATTAGCAACAATGATTGGCATCTACAACCACGCTTACTATATAGACCATTTTGAAGCTTTAGGACTATCCAAAGAGAAAGAATGGGTGGAGTTTGAAATCATCTTTCCTGACAAATTGTCAGACAAAGTAGAAAAATTTAGCGATTTAATCAAAGAAAAATATCAGCTTAAAGTCTTGGAATTTCAGTCCAAAAAAGACCTTTTGCCGTTGGTAGAGCCTATGTTTAAACTTCTGGATGAGACTTATAAAAACCTCTCTACCTACACGCCCATCACGCCAGAACAAATCCGAACTTACAAGGAGAAATATTTTAATTTCATCCATAAAGATTTCGTGATTTGCATTGCCGATAAAGATGATAACCTGATTTCCTTTGCCATCACAATGCCTTCTTATTCCAAGGCGTTGCAGAAGGCTAAAGGCAAGCTCTTCCCTTTCGGTTGGTGGCATTTTTTACAAGCAGGAAAGAAAAACGATAGAGCCAATTTTTACCTCATTGGCATCCACCCTACTTATCAGAAAAGAGGGGTTACCGCTATTATTTTCAAGGAAATCTATGAAACTTTCAAGAAAAAAGGCGTGAAATACTTGGAAACCAATCCAGAATTGGAGGAAAACAAAAATATCCAACTGCTGTGGCAAGATTACCACCCCGAAAACCACAAGCGAAGACGCACCTATGCAATGGAAGTGTAAACTAATGGTTAATGATTAATGGTTAATTGTTACATTGATACATTGCTACATTGTTACATTGCTATAATCTAAAATTAAAAACTTATTTTGAAATCACATCTTTACATTTACGGTTTTCTGGTGTTCATCTTCATTTTGTATAATGCTTGGTTTCAGGTAGAAGATGAAAAATTAAACACCATCATCAATATTTTACTATCCAGTATATTATTTTTATATATCGGGTACTTGGCCTACATTGCTTTAAAGAAAATTAAAAATTCATCAAAAAAATAATTATTTAAAATCATTCTAAATTAATAACTCAATCCCTTTAGGCGGATTTTTTAATGAGGATAGTTTCCGTTTTTCATCTTTAATTCTTTAAATTTGCCATTTAATAAATTTATCATTCAAATGAATTTACCAGAAAATTATATCCCGATACTCGTTCAAGCCGCGGTGGCAATAAGCTTTGTGCTGATTTCATTGGCAGGAACGCACTTTTTAGGACCAAAGCAAAAGAAAAGCTCTACCCTGAAAAATGAAAGTTTTGAATGTGGGGTGGAGGTAGAGGGCGATGCTAGAAGTCCTTTTTCTGTGAAGTACTTCCTTACGGCAATACTCTTCGTATTGTTTGATATTGAAATCGTATTTTTCTACCCTTACGCAGTCAATTTCAGAGAGTTTGGCATAGAAGGTTTCCTTGCGGTGCTTACTTTCGTGAGTGTTTTCTTCCTTGCATTTTTCTATGTTTGGAAACGTGGAGCTTTAGATTGGGATAGATAAAAACTCTGGATTTTAATCATTTACTAAAAGTTAAAAAAAGAAATTATGTCAGATACAAAACCGGTAGTAAGAATGGATGCTACGCCGCCAGAGGGCTATGAAGGCGAAGGATTTTTCGTAACGAAACTCAGCAGCGTGATTGGTATGGCGAGAAAATATTCACTTTGGCCATTGCCGTTTGCCACATCTTGTTGCGGTATTGAGTTTATGGCAACACTCAACCCTACTTATGATGCCTCCCGTTTCGGTATGGAGAGAAACTCTTTCTCCCCAAGACACGCCGATATGATGATGGTCTGCGGTACAATCTCCAAAAAACTAGCTCCCGTATTGAAGCAAGTTTACCTTCAGATGGCAGAACCTAGATGGGTAATTGCCGTAGGGGCTTGTGCTAGTAGCGGTGGTATTTTTGATACTTACTCTGTACTACAAGGGATAGACAAAATTATCCCCGTAGATGTCTATGTGCCAGGATGCCCACCAAGGCCAGAGCAAATCATAGAAGGTGTTTTGCAGTTGCAATCCATTGTTGAGAGCGAAAGTATCCGCAGAAGAGATTTACCAGAGTACCAAGCACTATTGGAGTCTTACGGAATAAAATAAATTTGATAATCAAGGCATTAAACAATTCCCATTATTCCATCAGCAAATTTTAAATTATGACCAACGAATTTGTTTTAGAAGCGATAAATAGAGAATTTCCGGAGAGCGTTCTTGCGGTATCAGAGCCTTATGGTATGCTGACTTTGGAAATCAAAAAAGAAGACATCAAAAAGGTGATTCACCACTTAAAAGACTCTTCTTTGCAGATTAATTTCCTTACAGACATTACGGGAATCCATTATCCTCAAAATAAAGAAAAAGAACTCGGCGTGATCTACCACCTTCATAATATGATGACAAATTTCAGAATCCGCCTAAAAGCCTTCTCCAAAAGAGAAAACGCTCAGTTTGATTCTGTAACCGATTTGTATGCGGGTGCCAACTGGATGGAAAGAGAAACATTTGATTTCTTCGGTATCGAGTTCAAAGGTCATCCAGATATGAGAAGAATCCTCAATGTGGAAGATATGGACTATCACCCAATGCTAAAAGAGTATGCCTTGGAAGATGGTACTAGAACCGATAAGGACGATAAAATGTTTGGAAGATAAATAGCCCCCTATAATTATGAAAGACAACGCACTATCCAATATCATCAATCATAATGTTGCCAATGAGCAAATCGACGGGCAACTCTATACGCTCAATCTAGGGCCTACGCACCCCGCTACACACGGGATTTTTGAAAATGTGCTTACAATGGACGGGGAAAGAATTCTCCACTCTGAGCAGACTGTGGGCTATATCCATAGAGCGTTTGAGAAAATATCGGAAAGAAGAAATTTTGCACAAATTACCACGCTTACAGACCGACTCAACTACTGCTCTGCCCCTATCAACAATATGGGCTGGCATATGACGGTGGAAAAACTCATCGGGTGCGAGGTACCAAAGCGTGTGGATTATATGCGGGTGATTATGATGGAATTGGCTCGTATTGCAGACCATTTGATTTGCAACGGCGTTACTTGTATGGATGCAGGTGCCATCACGGGGCTTACTTGGCTCTTCCGAGAAAGAGAAACCATCTACGAGATGTATGAGCAAATCTGTGGAGCAAGAATGACCACCAATATGGGAAGAATCGGGGGATTTGAAAGGGATTTCACGCCTAAATTCCACGAACTTCTTCAGAACTTCTTGAAAAAATTTCCAAAAGTTTGGGGTGAGTTTTGCACCCTGAACGAAAGAAATAGAATTTTTATGGACAGATGCATCAATGCAGGGCCTATCTCTGCAGAGAGAGCTCTAAGCTACGGTTTCACAGGACCTAACCTCCGTGCATCTGGTGTAGATTATGATGTGCGTGTAGCACAGCCTTACGCTTCGTATGAGGATTTTGATTTCATCATCCCGATAGGAACTTCTGGCGATACCTATGATAGATTTATGGTAAGACAGCAAGAAGTATGGGAATCCTTGAAAATCATAGAGCAAGCTTATAAAAACCTTCCAGAAGGCGATTTCCACGCAGATGTTCCAGAGTTCTACCTGCCAGAAAAAGCCGATGTTTATACCAAAATGGAATCCCTTATCTACCATTTCAAAATCGTAATGGGAGAAACCGATGTTCCTGTGGGAGAAGTTTATCATAGCGTAGAAGGGGGCAATGGTGAGTTAGGGTTTTATTTGGTAAGTGATGGCGGACGCTCGCCTTACAGATTGCACTTCCGCAGACCTTGCTTTATCTACTATCAGGCTTACCCTGAAATGATTAAAGGAGCAATGATTTCTGATGCCATTGTTACAATGTGTAGTATGAATATCATCGCAGGAGAGCTGGATGCGTAATCTCCCATCATTACACAACATAATGTGTAATGGCTTGAGGAAATTGATATATTGAGTTTTTATACTGAATACATAATCATAGTACTTTGTACTTTCCACATCGTACTATTATTAATACAATAAAATAAAAAATGAGCGAAACAATAGCTTTTAAACCTGAAACATTAGCTCAGGTACATAAAATTATCGCAAGATACCCAGAGGGAAGACAGAAGTCGGCTCTCATCCCTGTGTTGCATTTGGCACAGAAAGAATTTGGAGGCTGGCTAGATGTACCTGTGATGGACTATGTAGCAGAACTATTGAGCATCAAGCCCATCGAAGTGTATGAGGTGGCAACATTCTATACAATGTTCAATATGAAACCTGTGGGCAAATATGTTTTGGAAGTATGCAGAACGGGACCTTGTATGTTGCGTGGTAGTGAGAAAATCCTCAATCATATCCGTACCAAACTCAATATCAAAGATGGGGAAACTACGGCAGATGGACTTTTCACGCTAAAACCTGCAGAATGCCTTGGGGCGTGTGGCTATGCACCAATGATGCAGCTGGGCAAATTCTACCACGAAAATCTAACCATAGAAAAAGTAGATGAAATCCTAGAACTTTGCCGACAAGGAGCGGTGGATATAGGATAGATAAATACACTTTAACTGAAAATATAAGTAGCATTAATTTTTAGATATAAAAATTTAATGCCAAAAGCATAAAAATATGAGTAAAAAACTTTTACTTAAAGACGCACATATAGAAGGTATCCGCTACTTCGATGTTTATCGAAAGCAAGGTGGCTATAATGCCGTAGAAAAAGCACTAAAAATGACGCCAGAAGAAATCCTTGAAGAAGTAAAAACTTCGGGACTTAGAGGGCGTGGTGGTGCAGGGTTCCCTACAGGAATGAAGTGGAGCTTCTTGGCAAAACCAGAAGGCGTACCAAGACACCTCGTCGTAAATGCCGATGAATCTGAACCTGGAACTTTCAAAGACAGATACCTGATGGAGTACATCCCGCATCTTTTGATTGAAGGGATGATTATTTCCTCTTTCTGCTTGGGTTCTAATGCTTCGTACATCTACATCCGTGGAGAGTATTCTTGGATTCCAGATATTTTGGAACAAGCCATAGAAGAAGCAAAACAAGCAGGTTTCTTGGGTAAAAATATCCTTGGTACTGGCTTCGATTTGGAAATCTATGTGCAAAGAGGAGCAGGTGCCTATATCTGTGGAGAAGAAACCGCACTATTAGAATCCTTGGAAGGAAGAAGAGGAAACCCAAGATTAAAACCTCCTTTCCCTGCCGTAAAAGGGCTTTGGGAAAGACCTACAGTGGTGAACAATGTGGAATCCATCGCCGCAGTGGTGCCTATCATCAATATCACAGGGGCAGAATATGCTAAAATAGGCGTAGGACGCTCTACGGGAACCAAACTAATCTCCGCTTGTGGAAACATCAATAAACCTGGTGTTTATGAAATTGATATGACCATCACTGTGGAAGAATTTATCTTCTCTGATGAATATTGTGGCGGTATTCCTAATGGTAAAAGACTGAAGGCTTGTATCCCTGGAGGTTCATCGGTACCGATTGTGCCTGCCAACTTGCTATTGAGAACCATCAACGGAGAACCTAGATATATGAACTATGAATCCCTAGCCGATGGTGGCTTTGCTACAGGAACTATGATGGGGTCTGGTGGTTTCATCGTATTAGACGAAGACCAATCCATCGTAGAGCATACAATGACTTTGGCGAGATTCTACGCCCACGAAAGTTGTGGACAATGTACGCCTTGCCGTGAAGGAACACCTTGGATGTACAAGATTTTGAAAAAAATCCACAGCGGACAAGGTACAATGGAGGATATCGATTTACTTTGGGACATCCAAAGAAAAATAGAAGGAAATACCATTTGCCCGTTGGGAGATGCAGCAGCTTGGCCAGTGGCAGCAGCCATTAGACACTTCCGCGATGAGTTTGAATGGTATGTGAAAAATCCAGAACTATCCCAAAAACAAAATTACGGACTGGCAAACTATGCAGACCCTATTCCCGTAGTGCAACAAGGATAAGATGGAGAGGTTAGAGATTAGAGGTTAGAAGTTAGAAGACTACAAGGTTAAGAAGTCTTTTCTCTTTCTTCTTAATGAAAAAAAGAAAAAATTGAAAAAAATATTAACATACGCATTGGTTTTCATATCGTTTCTGAACCTTAAAGCTCAGAATACAGATTTTGAAAAACCAGTATTTAAAAAAGGAGCGGTGCTTTTGTTCTGGGGATGGAACAGAGCTTGGTATAGCAATTCTGACATCCATTTTAGAGGACAAGGTTATGATTTCCAATTGAATAATGTAAAAGCAACGGATAGACAAACGCCATTTGATTTTGGAACTTATTTTAACCCTACGAAAGTCACCATCCCACAGACCAATGCCAAAGTAGGATACTTCATCAAGGATAATGTGGCTGTAATGCTTAGCTTAGACCATATGAAATATGTGATGAAGCAAGACCAAACCGTAGATTTCAATGGGAATATCAGCGATGCTACCTATACTAATATGGTGAATAACGGACAGGTGGACTTAACCAATGGAGAATTTCTTATCTTTGAGCATACCGATGGGCT
Source organism: Bergeyella porcorum (assembly GCF_042427575.1). Lineage (NCBI taxonomy): Bacteria > Pseudomonadati > Bacteroidota > Flavobacteriia > Flavobacteriales > Weeksellaceae > Bergeyella > Bergeyella porcorum. The sequence goes on along the minus strand of NZ_JBHMFD010000012.1, from coordinate 218,324 downwards.
TAATTATGTAAACATCGGATTAGAACAATACAAAAATTTGCTCAGCAAAAAGAACTTTGATATAGTTTGGGCTTATGGAGCAGGAGCAGGTGTTTTAATACCCAAAACCAACGCTAAATTATTCGGAAACGAAAGAAGCGACCGCTTCCACCTAGCAGGTTTTGGAGCAGATGTAAGAACGAGTATCAATTTCATTGTGTGGAAACACATTATGGCAAGAGTAGAAGCCAAATATGGCTATATCAATATGCCAGATGTGAAAACAACGCTAAGTGCTGTGGATAAAGCATCTCAGGACTTTGTGTTCGGACAAATCAATTTTGGAATTGGATATACATTTAATACTAAGAAAAAATAAATAACAATTGCTAAAAGCAAGAAACGCTAAATTATGAGCGAGGAAGTTAAAAAATTTAAAGTAACCGTTGATGGGCAGACCGTAGAAGTTGCTCCTGGAACTACCATTCTAGAGGCAGCAAGACAAGTCGGTGGAAAATCTGTACCGCCAGCGATGTGTTATTATAAACCACTTGAAACCAGTGGCGGTAGATGTAGAACTTGTTTGGTAGAGGTTTCTAAAGGTTCTGATGCAGACCCAAGACCTATGCCAAAACTCGTGGCAAGCTGTAGAACCACCGTGATGGATGGAATGGAAATCAAAAACTTGACTTCCGAAAAGACACAAGAAGCAAGAAAAGCCGTTACAGAATTTCTATTGGTAAACCACCCTCTAGACTGCCCTATCTGCGACCAAGCAGGAGAATGCCATCTGCAAGACTTAGGCTACGAACACGGGGTAGAAAATACCAGAACAGAATTTGAAAGACGCACCTATGAGCCAGAAGACATCGGTCCTTATATCAAATTGCATATGAACCGTTGTATCCTATGTGCAAGATGTGTGTTGGCAGCCAATCAACTAACGGGCAATAGAGAGCACGGTATCCTTTTCCGTGGCGACCACGCAGAGATTTCTACTTATCTCAACAAAGCACTTACCAGCGACTATTATGGTAATGTAATTGATGTATGCCCTGTAGGAGCCCTTACCGATAGAACCTCGCGTTTTGCAAGCCGTGTATGGTTTACCAAGCCTGTAGATGCCACCTGCCAATGCGATAAATGCTCTGGTAAAGCCGTGCTTTGGATGAAAGGTGAAGAAGTAATCCGTGTAACCACCAGACAAAATGAATATGGTGAATCGGAAGAGTGGATTTGCAACGAGTGTCGCTTCGAGAAAAAAGATGTAAAATATTGGAATATTGAAGGTCCAAGACATATCGATAGACATTCGGTAATTTCCTTAAATCACTACGAAAAACCTGAAAACTATTTCAGAGGCATCGAAGAGAAAAAAAAGGAAAAACCTAATGAAATAGGTGATAATACCACAGTGTCCTAATGATTCTTAACCTAGAATTTTAAACACTGAACTTAGAACCTTAAACATTGAATTTTGAATTATTCAGAATACTGATTTAAAAATATGGATTTATTAGTCTTTAAAATCATCCTTGTAGTAGCATTATTTGCAGTTTCGTTGGGAGTTGCAGCCTACTCTACTTGGGGAGAAAGAAAAGTAGCAGCAATCTTGCAAGACCGCGTAGGACCTAATAGAGCGGGACCTTTCGGATTACTTCAGCCTTTGGCCGATGGAGGAAAATTGTTCTTCAAAGAAGGCTTTATCCCTGCCAATGCAGAACGATTTTTGTTCGTACTGGGGCCTGGAATCACAATGGCAATTTCCCTCATCACAGGAGCCGTAATCCCTTGGGGACAATCGCTCAACATTGGAGGTGAATCTTTCCAAGTGCAAATTGCAGACATTGATGTCGGCGTTTTATTCCTTATCGGGATGGTCTCCGTAGGTGTTTACGGAATGATGATTGGGGGCTGGGCTTCCAACAACAAATATTCTCTTTTGGGTGCCATCCGTGCCTCTTCTCAAATGATTTCCTATGAATTGGCAATGGGCTTAGCTCTGCTTTCCATCATTATGATGAGCAGCAGCTTAAACCTTAATACCATTGTTGCCGACCAAAGTTCGGGGAAGCTTTGGGGATTATTTGAAGTAGATGGATGGAATTGGAATATCTTCTATCAGCCATTAGCATTCATCATTTTCATTGTAGCGGCTTTGGCAGAGACCAATAGACACCCGTTTGATTTACCAGAATGTGAATCTGAATTGGTCAACGGCTATATGACAGAGTACTCCTCTATGAGCTTCGGGATGTATATGTTTGGTGAATATGTGAATATGTTCATCTCCAATGCCTTGATTGCTACGCTATTTTTCGGTGGATTTAATTATCCAGGTATCAATTGGGTAACAGAAAATTGGGGAGAAAATGTTGCAGGAATTTTAAGTATCTTAGCCATCTTAACAAAAGCCATCATCGGGATTCTCATCTTTATGTGGATCCGATGGACAATACCGAGATTCCGATACGACCAACTGATGCACTTAGGCTGGAAGACTTTGATTCCGTTGGCATTGGTCAATCTATTGATAACAGGAGCGGTTATTTTATTCGCCGGAGCCTAACGACATCTAAAACCATCAATGCCAAACATCACAGCATTGAATTTGGAATATTGAACTTTGAATAAAAAAGGCAATAGCCTAAACAAAATATAAGATAATGAAACTTACAAATAGATCAAAAGTAGTCTCAAACAAGGAGATGACCCTTATGGAGAAGCTCTACCTTCCTGCGGTAATCAAAGGAATGGGGATTACAGGTAAGCACGCTTTAGAAATGCTATTCAAAGGCTCTAAAGGTAAGGTCTATGCTTATCCAGAGGTTGAAAAGCCTAGAGCAAAAATCTGGCGTGGGCAGCATATCTTGAAGAGAGATGAGGAAGGGCGTGAGCGATGCACCGCTTGTGGATTGTGTGCTGTAGCTTGTCCCGCAGAAGCCATCACAATGACCTCTGCAGAGAGAAAACCAGAAGAGAAACACCTTTACAGAGAAGAAAAATACGCCTCTACCTATGAAATCAATATGTTGAGATGTATTTTCTGTGGAATGTGCGAGGAAGCTTGCCCTAAATCTGCCATCTATCTTACGGATAGATTGGTGGATGTAGAGAGCAATAGAGGGTCTTTCGTCTATGGAAAAGACAAGCTGGTAGAAGATATGAATCAAAGAATAGATGTGTCTGATAGACAGACTGAAAAACAAAAAAATGCCGTAAAGTAATGGATCAGATTATATTTTTCATCATCGCTTTTATTGCGGTAGCAAGTGCTGTGAGTTTCGTATTTGCTAAAAGCCCAATGTACGCCATCTTATCTTTGATTGTAACGATGTTTTCCATCGCTGGGCTGTATGTATTGCTCAACGCACAGTTCCTAGGCATCGTACAAGTGATTGTCTATGCAGGAGCCATTATGGTTTTGTTCCTTTATATCCTAATGATGCTGAATTTGAGCAAAGAAGATGAAAGGAAAAAGCATAATACAATGAAACTGATAGGCGTATTCTCTGGCGGTATTCTATTCATCGGGATGCTGGGAGCCTTCAAAGGATTGAAGCAAAATATTTTGGCAGACTCTAATATTGATTATTCCGTAGGGCTTACCAAAAATCTAGGTAAATTATTGTTTAACGAATATGTATTACCTTTTGAGCTGGCATCTATTCTTATCCTTGCGGGGATTGTAGGAGCTGTACTCATTGGTAAAAAAGATTTATAAGATATGGGAGAAGTAAATAGTTTTATACAAAGTATTCCGCTGAATTATTTCATCATTCTATCCACGCTTTTGTTTTGCCTTGGTGTAATGGGAGTTTTGCTTAGAAAAAACGCCATCATCATCTTGGGTTGTGTGGAGCTGATGCTCAATTCTGTGAATCTTTTATTGGCAGCCTTTTCTAGCTATAGAGGTGATGGACATGGGCAAATATTGGTATTCTTCGTGATGGTAGTAGCCGCGGCAGAAGTAGCCGTAGGTCTTGCGATTATCGCGATGCTCTATCGCAATACCAAATCTGTAGATGTAAGTATTTTTAACAAATTAAGAGGATAAGAAAGAATGGAAAATTTGATTTTTGCTATAGTGCTTTTGCCACTCGCTGGTTTTATAATCAACGGGCTTTTCGGGAAATTTCTTCCGAAGAACCTCGTAGGGGGCATAGCAACGCTGGTGGTTTTTACAGCTTTCTGTATCGCCACTTATTTGTTTTTAAATTTTGATAAAACATCTCAACCTATCATTGTAAGAGCCTTTGAATGGTTTAGAGTAAACGGCATTCAGGTGAATTTTGGATTCCAGATTGACCAGCTGTCTCTAATGATGGTAATGATTATTACTGGAATTGGCTCTCTCATCCACCTCTACTCCATCGGTTATATGCACGAGGACAAAGGATTTTATAGATTCTTTGCTTACCTTAATCTCTTCGTGTTTATGATGTTGCTCTTGGTGATGGGAAGCAATTACCTCATCCTTTTCATCGGATGGGAAGGCGTAGGATTGGCTTCTTACTTATTAATTGGCTTCTGGTTCAAAAATGCTGAATATGGCAAAGCCGCAAGAAAAGCTTTCATTATGAACCGTATTGGGGACTTGGGGCTTTTGATGGGTATTTTTATGATTGCCTACCACACCAACGCTTTTGATTATCTTTCTGTAGCTCAAAACGCTTCAAAATTTGAATTTGATGGCTCTATTGTGATTTTCATCTGTGCTGCTTTGTTCATCGGAGCAACGGGAAAATCTGCCCAAGTGCCACTTTACACTTGGCTTCCTGATGCGATGGCAGGTCCTACACCTGTATCTGCCCTTATCCACGCAGCAACAATGGTTACAGCGGGTATTTATCTGGTGGTGCGTTCCAACTTCTTGTATGTTTTAGCACCTACCGTTACAGATGGTATCTTATTCGTTGGATTACTTACCGCATTTTTAGCGGCATTCTATGCGATGAGACAGAACGACATCAAGAAAGTATTGGCATATTCTACCGTTTCCCAATTGGGCTTTATGGTGATTGCTTTAGGGGTGGGGGCTTACACCGCTGCAATGTTCCACCTGATGACACACGCTTTCTTTAAAGCATTATTGTTCTTAGGTTCTGGTTCTGTAATTCACGCAATGGGCGGCGAGCAAGATATGCGTTTTATGGGAGGATTGAAAAAATACATCCCTATCACCCATTGGACTTTCCTCATCGGGACCTTTGCTATTGCAGGGATGCCATTATTCTCAGGGATGATTTCCAAAGACGAGATTTTGGTAGCTGCATGGGCAAAAAATCCAATTTTCTGGGTTATTCTTTTCATCATTGCTGCAATGACGGCTACTTATATGTTCAGATTGTATTATCTTACTTTCCACGGTGAGTTTAGAGGGACAGCAGAGCAAAAACACCACTTGCACGAGAGCCCTTGGAATATGACTTTGCCTCTTATTGTATTGGCGGTGCTTTCCGTTGTAGGTGGATTTATCAATTTGCCACACATCATTGCACACGGAGAGTTTTCCAAATTACAAGCTTGGCTTAGCCCTATCTTGGTAGAAAAAGCCAAAAGCCAACTTCAAGCCAATCTGGAAACCATAGCCGTAAGCACAGAATACATCTTGATTGCTATAACAGTAGCAATGTTTTTCGCAGTATGGTTTATCGTGAAAAATATCTATGCCAATAAAGGGAAACTTCCTCTGGCGGAAGACAACTATACTGGCTGGGAAAAGCTTTCTACTAAAAAACTTTATATTGATGAGCTGTATAACGCTCTATTTGTGAAAACAGTAGAAGGTCTTGGGCGAGGTGGAAAAATGTTTGATAAAAACATTTTGGATAAAGTAGTAGATTTTGTAGGCGATGGTGCTGAAGAAAGCGGTAAGTCTATGAAAAAATTACAAAACGGAAATGTAGAGAATTATGTTCTGATAATGTCTTTAGCTATCGGAATTATATTGTTTGTTAACTTTTTATTACAATAATAATGTCGTACCAATTATTAGCATTATTACTGATACCTCTAATAGGTTCGGGATTGTTGTTCGCCCTGAAAGGTAAGGCGAGCAAGTATATGGCGTTTGGAATTGCTTTAGTACAAATGTTGCTCACGCTATCCATCTTCTGCGGTTTTGATAGTACCCCAACGGTGGATTCTGTGCTTCAACACGAAATCAACTACCCTTGGTCGCAGTTTCTGAAAAGTTCACTGCACTTTGGTATCGATGGGATGAGCTTATTGCTTTTACTTCTTACCAATATTTTGGTTCCACTCATCATCTACTCTTCTTTCAACGAGAAGGACGGATACCAAAATAGCTTTTATGCTTTAATTTTATTGATGCAATTTGGTTTAGTAGGCGTTTTTACTGCTTTAGATGGGTTGCTATTCTATATCTTCTGGGAAGTTACCCTTATCCCAATATGGCTCATTGCTGGGCTATGGGGGCAAGAGGATAAGCGCCTTCAGTTCACAACCAAGTTTTTTGTTTACACTTTCGTAGGTTCATTATTTATGTTGGGTGGCTTTGTGTATATCTATAGCTATGCCCCATCATTTGATGTTACTGATATGTATAATGCAGGGCTTAATCTTACCCAGCAGACGGTAGTATTTTGGTTTGTATTCTTTGCCTTTGCGGTGAAACTGCCTGTTTTTCCGTTTCATACTTGGCAACCAGATACCTATACCTACTCCCCTACACAAGGAACAATGCTCCTTTCAGGGATTATGCTCAAGATGGCGGTGTATGGTATATTCAGATACCTATTGCCTATAACGCCTGATGCCATCGCTGGTATCTCTGGTTCTATTGTACTGATATTGGCAATTGTAGGAGTATTGCACGGTGCTTTGATTGCATTGGTACAGAACGACATCAAGAGAGTTTTTGCCTACTCTTCTTTCTCCCACGTGGGACTGATTGTTGCGGGTATTTTTGCAACTGCTCTAATGGTGATGAATGGTAAATTTACCATAGAAGGTGGCGAAGGTGCCTTGGTACAAGCATTTGCTCACGGATTCAATGTAGTAGGATTGTTCTACTGTGCAGATATCTTGTATAAGCGATTTAAAACAAGAGACATCCGCCAGATGGGAGGTTTAGCCAGAGTAGCCCCAAAGTTTGCGGTATTATTCCTCATCGTGGTATTGGGGTCTGTAGGGCTTCCACTCACCAACGGGTTCATCGGAGAATTTATCCTATTAAAATCTATCTTTGATTATAGTATTTTAGCAGCAATCGTAGCAGGAGTTACCATTATTTTGGCAGCAGCTTATCTCTTCAGAAGTTATGGTAAATCTATGCTTACCAACGGAGATGATGCCACCCTAGCTTCGGCAAAGGATTTATCTACTCCAGAGTTTGTGGTATTGGGAGCTATTGCATTATTGGTGATTCTCTTCGGTGTTTTTCCTCAACCAGTGATTGAATTGGTAGGAAGTTCATTGAGGTTCATTTACCAATCTATGTTGAGCTAATCAACGCCTTTTCATCTCGATGATGAATATTAGAAGTCATAAAATTTAAACTAAGAATATAGAGGTTTTAAAACCTTTTGGTGAAAAAATCTCACATTTCAAATCTATAATATGAGTGTTTTAATTATTGTATTTTTAACGGCTGTAGTAGCATTGTTTACCGGAGTTTTCCAAAAGGGAAAAATGGCGCGTTATGTTGGAATTGCTGGTCTGCTGGCGGCTTTGTACACAAGCTTTTTACCAGAGGCTCAGTTCTTCGCTCAGTATAGCAATATGTTTGAGTTGGATGCCAATGCTGCACTTTTCACCAGAATTGCTTTAGTGGTTACTTTGCTCATCTTCTTTATGGGAGGTTTTGCACTAAGCAATCACAGAAGCCATCAATCCGAACTCTATGCCCTGATGCTTTTCGCACTTTGTGGAAGTATTGTTCTCTTTGGCTATCAAAATCTGATGACCTTGTTCATTGGTATTGAAATTCTTTCTATACCATTGTATGTGATGGCGGGTGCTAATAAAAGCGACCTTCGCTCCAACGAGGCTTCTCTCAAATACTTCCTTATGGGAGCATTTGCTACAGGCTTTTTGCTATTTGGGATTACTTTGGTCTATGGCAGTGCTGGAACTTTTGATTTGAATCAAATAGGTGATTTTGCAATGGCATCTGGGAATGGTGACTTGATGCTGAAACTGGGCATCATCCTAATGATTGCTGCAATGGCATTCAAAGTTTCGCTAGCGCCATTCCATACTTGGAGCCCAGATGTGTACCAAGGTTCTCCTTCGCTAGTTACAGCATTTATGATGAGCGTGGTAAAAATTGCAGGCTTCTATGCGTTTTTCCGTTTGATGACCACAGCGTTCATTGGCGTTTATACAGAATGGAACAACCTCTTGGGAGTACTCATCATCATCACACTACTTCTTGCCAATGCTATGGGATTGGCACAAAGCAATGCTAAGAGAATGCTAGCCTATTCTTCCGTTTCACACGCAGGATACCTCGGCTTGATTTTCTTTGGGATGAATAGCCTTTCTTCTTACAATTTGGCGTTTTACCTTTTTGCTTATGCTATTGCCAACCTAGGGGTAATGATGACTTTAATCTGGGTAGAAAAAATCAAAAGAGAAACCTCTTACAACGCTTTCAAAGGTTTGGCTAAATCTGAGCCATTATTGGCTGTAGTAGGTGCCATCTCTATGCTTTCTATGGCGGGAGTTCCTCTTACTGCAGGGTTTATGGCAAAGTTCACCCTATTTGCACAAGCCATCGACGGTGCTGCTTTCTTAGTATTGATTGCCATTTTAGGTTCTGCCATTTCCATTGCATACTATCTAAGGCTGATTATTGCAATGTTCTTCTTCAAAGAAAGTAGCTTCAAAACCTCTGAAAAGGTAACAATCACCTACAACATTTTGGCAATTTTCATCATCATTACCATCATTGCATTGGGAGTTTTCCCAGATTGGTTTGCCAAGCAATTCTTAAGCTAAAATTAAGACGAAGACCAAAACTAATGTTTGATACAAAAGCCACATAGCGAGTGCTGTGTGGCTTTTCCTTATGATGGATAAACCTACAATTTGCTATATTTTCACATAGCCTTCTTTCTGGTTAAAACCTATTGTAAATCAAAACATTAGTGATAATATAGAATAATCCTGCTTAGTTTCACTAAAAACCTAGCTTCGTTTCATCCAAAACCAAGCTTCATTTTACCCAAAACCTAGCTTCGTTTTGCTCGATTAGAAGCTTCCTTTTTTTTCATACCTTTTCAGAATAAAAAAAAGCGACACAATACTTTCCCACTTATGACTTTTTTCTTTGCTCTTTCCCCTCATTAATTTCACAAAAAACCTTAATTTTGTAGCCCTGAAAAATTAACAACAATAAAAAAATACGCTTAGTGAAAAGATGGTTTCTTTACCCCTTTTCCTTAGGTTATCACTTGGTAGTTAGCATACGAAACGCCTGTTATAATTTAGGGATTTTTAAATCTACAAAATTCAAAACCCCCATCATCAATGTGGGCAATCTTTCTGTGGGCGGCAGTGGAAAATCGCCTATGGTAATGTATCTTGCGGATTTATTATCCAAACAATACCGCACAGGCGTGCTTTCCAGAGGCTATGGCAGGGTAACCAAAGGCTATGGTATTACCAACTATGATAGCAATTTCAAAACTGTAGGTGATGAAGCAATGCAATTATTTGAACGCTTCAAAAACCGCTTTGTGATAGGCGTTTCGGAACAACGAGTGCCCGGAGCCAAGAAAATCATTGAAGATATGGATTTGGATGTCCTCATCTTGGATGATGCTATGCAGCACCGTGCCATAAAAGCGGGGTTCAATATTCTGATGACGGATTATTACGACCCTTATTTCAAAGACTTTGTACTCCCTGCAGGTGACCTAAGAGAAGGCAGAAGCGGTGCCAGAAGAGCCGATGTGATTATGGTTTCCAAATGCCCAGAAAACTTAACCGAAGAGCATAAACAATACTATATTTCCAGAATTAAACCTCTGCACTATCAGAAAGTGTTTTTTTCTACCGTCACTTATGATGAAAATATCTTTGGCAATACACTGCAGAAAACCTTACCTGATAACAATTTGGCGTACTACGACATTTTGCTCATCACAGGGATTGCCAATCCTACTCCCCTGCTGAAACACCTTGCTAAGTTTTCTCAAAAGGTAAAGCATCTCAAGTTTAAAGACCATCATCACTTTACCGAGCAAGATGTGAAAAACATCATTGCAGAGTATAAGAAATTAGGCGAGTACAAACTGATTCTCACCACAGAGAAAGACTATGTGCGTTTAAAAACCTTTGACTATCTCAGAGAGTTGGTTTATTATTGGCCTATCAATATTGAAATTGATAAGAAAGAAGAGTTTAATCAAATTGTTTTAGACTATGTTAGAAAAAATTAAACAAACTGCAGATTACATCAGAAATATTATTCAAGATACACCTGATTTCGCCATCGTATTAGGCTCTGGTCTAGGGGCATTGAAACACGAGGTAGATGCTATCCATACTATTGATTATAAGGATATTCCCAATTTCCCTCAGACTACAGTAGTAGGACACGGCGGAAAGCTTATCTATGGTACTTTGGAAGGTAAAAAAGTGCTGATGATGAGTGGCAGATTCCATTATTATGAAGGACACGATATGAATACTGTGACTTTCCCATTCCGTGTATTTCATTTGTTGGGCATTAAGAATCTTATCGTTTCTAATGCTTCTGGTGGAGTAAATCCTAACTTCAAAGTAGCTGATATTATGATGATTTCAGACCACATCAATATGATGCCAGAGCATCCGTTGCGTGGTAAAAACTTAGATGAATTTGGACCTCGTTTCGTAGATATGAGCGAGCCTTACAGTAAGAAAATGCTGGAAATCGCTGAAAATGTAGCCAAAGAAGCCAGCATAGATTACCACAAGGGCGTTTACCTTGCCCTGCAGGGGCCTACCTTTGAAACCCCAGCAGAATACGGAATGGTGCGTGCTGTGGGAGGCGATGCGGTAGGTATGAGTACTGTACCAGAGGTGATTGTTGCCAAACATCAGGGGATGGATTGCTTCGGGATTTCCATTATTACCGATGTGGGTGGGCCAGAAATTGCCTACACCGTTTCTCACGACGAGGTTTTAGCCGCTGCAGATAAAGCAATGCCAAAAGTAATTACCATCGTAAAAGGCTTGATTAAGAATTATTAATGGCTAATGGTTAATTATCAATTGTAAATTATTAATGGTCTAATGAGGTTTGATATTCGATGTTTAAATCGTTCAAAATTAACAACTAATCATTAACCATTAATAATTTACAATAACCACTGTTCCCAGCGTGCAACACCGTAAAATAATCCATATTGATATGGATGCATTCTTTGCATCGGTAGAGCAGCACGATAATCCTGAGCTGCGTGGAAAACCCGTATGTGTGGGTGGCGGTGAATATGGTGTAGTGGCAGCCGCAAGCTACGAAGCCAGAGCCCACGGCATCCGCTCTGCTATGCCTGGTAAAATGGCACTGAAAAAATGCCCTCAACTCATTGTCATCAAACCAAGATTCCAGCGATACAAAGAAATTTCCCAACAAATCCGAGATATCTTCTATGAATATACCGATTTGGTAGAGCCTCTTTCCTTAGATGAAGCCTATCTAGATGTTACCGAAAACAAAAAAGGAATGACCTCTGCTAATGAAATCGCAAGGGAAATTCGTCAAAAAATATTTGAAAAAACAGGGCTCACGGCTTCTGCAGGAATTTCCATTAATAAATTCTTGGCAAAAGTAGCCTCAGATTACCATAAGCCCAATGGACAAAAAACCATCCATCCCAGCCAAATCCATAGCTTTATGGAGCAATTGCCCATAGAAAAATTCTACGGCATAGGGAAAGTGACTGCCAATAAAATGCACGAAAAACATATCTTCACGGGGAAAGACCTGAAAGAAAAATCCTTGGAAGAATTGCAATCGCTATTTGGAAAAGCTGGAATTTACTACTACAATGTAGTGAGAGGGATACACACCAGCGAGGTAAAACCCGTGAGAATTGCCAAAAGTGTAGGGGTAGAAGAAACCTTTTGGGATAATCTCTTGGACGAAGAAGCCGTTTTTCATCAGTTGCAAAACATTAGTGAGCAGTTAGAACATCGCATCAGTAATAAAAACATTAAAGGCAAGACCCTAACTCTGAAAATCAAATACAAAGATTTCTCCGTTTTCACCAGAAGTAAAACGCAAGAGTTCTACTACGAAAATGCCCAAGACTTCTACGAAACTGCTCTAAAACTATGGGAACTACGCCCTTATGACAAGCCCATACGCCTTTTGGGGCTTTCCCTATCCAACCTCAATACGCAGGAACAAAAACAAATCTCCATACAGCTCAAGCTTCCCTTTCCAGATTTTTATTGACAGAAAGGGTTATTCCCTAAAAAGATAAAAAAATTGCATTTCTACATTTCTTATCATACATCAATGAAATCTAATATTTTAGTTTCTAAATTTGCACCATCATTTTTTATAACAAAAATCAATTAGCATTATGAAAAAACTTTCAGTATTAGCACTTTCTGCTGCTTTATTCATCGTTTCTTGTAAAGAAAACAAAACCGATAATGTAACTACTGCTACAGAACAAACCGTGGCAGAACAAACAGGAAATGCGTTTACCGTTAATAGCGATGCCAGCTCTATTCTTTGGAAAGCTTACCACAAAGGTGGTCTTAATCCTAGATATGGTACTACCAAAGTATCAGGGAGCCTTTTCGCTGAAGCATCAGGACTTACCTCTGGGGAATTGGTATCAGACATCAATACCCTAACTACAGACCCTGCAGCCGTAGATCCTGCAATGAGCGATGGTAAGACCTCTGCAGACCTAGATGCACACCTAAAATCTGCTGATTTCTTCGATGTTGCCAAATATCCTAATGTGAAATTTGCCATCACTAAAGTAGAAGACCTTGCCGCAGGAACCGATGCCAGCAAAGTAGAGGGAGCTAATAAAACCGTGAGTGGTAACCTTACCATCAAGGATAAAACGGTAAATGTAACATTCCCAGCAAAAGTAGATGTTACCGATAGCCAAATAAGCGTAGTATCCAAAATCACCATCAACAGACAAGATTGGGGATTGGCTTATGGTACAGAAGGTGCCCCTAAAGATTGGATGATTTCACCAGATGTAGATTTGGAAATCAACATTGTAGCGAATAAATAATAATGACTTTTCGATACCACAAAGAAGTCCGCCCCGATGGGTGGACTTTTTTATTTTCCTTTTCTTGGCTATTTCCGTGAAAAGTTGTACCTTTAAGGGAGGAAAAACAAATCACTAAAAACCTTTAATTATGACACGAATTATTTTGCCAGTTGATTTTTCTGATTCTACAGATAAATTGCTAGACGGAGCGGTAGATTTTGCAAAAAAAACCAATGGTAAACTACACCTTATCCACGTAACACCATCGGACATTGGCTTCGCCATCGGAGATATGGGGTTTCAGTATTTTCCAGAGGTAGAGCAAAATGAGATAAAAGAAGAATTGCTACAACTCAATACCTTGCAGCAACGCATTATTGCCCAAGGGGTAGACTGTGAGCATTATCTGAAACAAGGCATTGCCAAGGATATTATTTTGGAATATGCCAGAGATAAAAATGCCGATTATATTGTAATGGGCTCCCACGGGAGAAGTGGTATCTATGATGTTTTTGTAGGAAGTCTTACCAAAGAACTTACCAAGACCTCTCCTATCCCAGTGCTGGTAGTCCCTTGCCACGGTGATTAAATGATTGATTACTTTGTCCAAATAAAAATACCATTCGCAAAACTTGCAAATGGTATTTTTTATCTTTTTACAATCCTCAGGATTTATTAATCTCTTTTCATAATGCTAGGATCGTAGTATGGGCGGATCTCTTTAGATGGAGACTTGTACTGCTTATCCTTATTATTTCCCAAAGGAACGATAAGCTCCCAACACCAATAGATGAACAATACCGATGCCACGATGAAAAGAATCCAATTGAGTACATATCCAAAAATATCGTAGAAATTGAAACTCCACTTAAATAGATCGCTCAAGAATAACCAGAAAGATGTCATTGTTTTCCTTTTTTAAATTAACTTTGCACAAATTTATAAAAAATGTTTAAATTACTTTCAAAAGAGAGCAATATTTTTTCAATTCCAATTTATATCATTTTTCTTCTGGGTATCGTTATTTTATTTAATGTATTTAATTTCAATTATTTACATTGGATTTCCGCGGTCATTATGTTTTTCGGGGTTGCCCTCGCTTATTTCGTTTTTGATCAGATTGACCTCACCTATCATACCCACTTACCTTTATTTTTATATACTTTTTTCATTTTTGCATTTTATCCCAATCATTTGGACATTGGCATTGCGATGTCTTTGCTCACCAATTCTTTTTTATTACTGCTTCTCACTAAGCCAGAAGGAGATTTCAGCAAAAGTTCTTATGTCTTGGTAGGTTCTATTTTAGCGGTCAATTATATCTTTCTGCCCACCACTTGGCCAATGCTCTTATTTGTTTTACTGCATATTGTAGCCACTTCACGGCAAATTGCCCTCAATATTTTCAGGTTATTTTTAGGGTGGGCTATGGTATTTTTATCCTACTTATCCTTAATGTTTTTCATAGGTTATACCACCTTTGATGAGGCCTATCTACCGATTCATATCGGAAAGACCTTTACAGACCTTACACCACTCTATAGCCTGGTGCCCATCTTGGTAATGATGATTTATGCCGTTATAGACCACTTTAATCACTTTAATGAAAAAAGTCCTATTAGCCGATTCAAATACACTTTTCTCTTGATTTTCACGGTGGCTCAGCTCATTACCATTGTGCTGTATATGGGCAATCATTACCAATATCTATTGCTGATGGCTTTTCCCGCTAGCATTATCCTAAGCCGTATGCTGAGGCATTTTCCTAAATATTGGATGCAAGAATTGGGGCTGTGGGTCATTTTAATCTGTTTAATAATTTTTAAAACATCATATTTTTCAATTAGTTTATAATTTAATATACAATGATTCAAATAGAAGATAAACTTATCTCCGAAGACATTTTCTCTGAAGAATTTGTCTGTAACCTTTCTAAATGCAAAGGTGCCTGCTGTGTAGAAGGCGATGTAGGTGCTCCTTTGGATAAGGAAGAAACCCAAATTTTAGAAAACATTTTTGATAAAGTAAAGCCTTACCTCCGCCCTGAAGGCGTTAAAGCATTGGAAGAGCAAGGGACTTGGACCATAGATCCTATGGATGGTGATTTTGTAACCCCAATGGTCAACGGTGCCGAATGTGCCTATGTGATTTTTGATGAAAAAGGCGTTACCAAATGTGGCATAGAAAAAGCGTATGAAGAGGGTGCGGTAGATTGGCAAAAACCCATTTCTTGCCACCTCTACCCTATCCGCATCACAGAATATTCTACCTTCACGGCGCTCAACTATCACGAGTGGAATATCTGTAATGATGCTTGCCAACTGGGAAAAGAGCTGAAAGTACCCGTTTATCAATTTCTAAAAACACCGCTAATAAGAAAGTATGGCGATGCATTTTATACCGTTCTTTCTGAAGCTGCCGAAGAATGGGAAAAAGAATTTGGGGCAAAATAGTTTTAATCCAGATAAGCTTTTGAAAAGATATTTCGTAGTTTAATTTGTTGATACATTATCAATTGACGAAATTTCCAAAAGGTATTTATAAAATCTATCCCATTGGAATGAAAGCTTACGGCTTAAAGCCTACTGCGTAATAATATGTAATGATAAAAAACTCCCCGATTGACTTCAATCGGGGAGTTTTATCTATTGAATAATTCTTATTTTTTCAATTCTTCCAAAAACTCATCGTGAGAGATGGCAGTTTCTTTTTTAGTTGCTTTTTCCAAGATGGCATCTTTCAACTTAGTCATCGCTACTTCAGAAGAAATCTGTCTTACTTGCTCTTGCTCTTTCAGCATTTCTACCGCATATTTTTGGATTTCTTCCTCTGGAAGGTGGTGGATACCGTAGATTGCCAATTGGTTTTTCACAAGTTGCTCTGCTTGAGCCAAGACGTCTGCATAGTCTATCTTGATTTCGTTATCGTTCATCAATTTACCTTCGATGATCTGAGCTTTCACTTGGTTTTTCTCTGCTTCAAAGATTTCTTTAGCTTGCTCTTCGCTTTGGATGTTTGGATTAGAGAACATTAACCATTTCACAAGGAATGCTTCTGGTAATTTTACCTCTTCTTTTTCGTTCACTTGCTCCAAAATCTTGTTTACAAAGTGAACATCCGCATTCTGCTGGAAGTATTCATCTAATTCAGTTTTTACTTTGTTTCTCAATTCCTCTTCAGATGAGATATTACCTTCTCCATATACTTTATCGAACAACTCTTGGTTGAGTTCGTGTAGATTAAGTTTATAGATATCCAATACTTTTACTTCAAGCTCATCGTGGTGCAGGTGCTCTGCTTCTGCTTTTGAGAATCCAAGTTGCTTTGCCAATTCTTCATTAGCCTGAACATCTGCTTTAGAAACTTTTACCGTTTCTTCTTTTTTCAATTTCTTTACCAGCTCGAAAACTTCTTTAGTTTCATTGTTTACAGAGACTGTTTTTGGATGGTGGTTGTGCTCACCTTCTGCATTTTCTTCTACGATTTGCGATACCTGAAGTGTTACAAAAGAATCTTTACCGATTTTCTCTTGTTCTTCTCTTTCTGCAAATCTTTTTTGCATATTTTCAATGCTTTGGTTGATTTCCTTATCAGAAGCTTCTACCTTGAAATAAGGTGCTTCATATTTCGCTAAATCAACTTTAAAATCTGGCTCATAGCCTACTTCAAAAGCTACAGAAATCTGCTCTGCATTAAGGTCTAAATCATCAACTGGAACTGGTACAGGCTGTCCTACCAATCTTAGGTTGTTCTCTTGTACATAGCCGTTCAATGCTTCAGAAACTTGTCTATTGATTTCATCAAAAGAAGCAGGAGCCTCGTATTGCTTTCTCACCATACTCATTGGCACTTTACCTTTTCTAAAGCCAGGAATCTGAGCATTTTTAGCATAGTGATGTAGCTGCTTTTCTACTTTGTCTTTATAGTCAGCTTTGTCTATTGTAACTGTAAGTAATGCACTTACCTCATCGTGATTTTGTGCTGTAACCTTCATTATATTAAAATATTGTTTTATTAAATTTTTTTTGATGGGCAAAAATAGGAAATTTTAATTAAACTAAGCATTTAATTCTTAGTAAAAACTGCAAAAATTATCTTTTTATGAGAAGTTATTTTCCTTAAACCTCAATTATGCAGTAGGCTTTAAGCTGTAAGCAATAACATCATTTCCCGCTTGGAATGGTGCTAAACTTAGCAATTTTTTTTTAATTTGGCTAAAGCCTTTTGGATAAATTATCTTAGAAGTCGGGTTAAAACCCGACCCTATTGAAAGAAATAAGCAAAACTTTAGTAACCCTATTTCCACGCAAAATAAAACAAGAAAACAATAAAACTTACCATCAGAAAGGGTTTTTAATTTGGCTAAAGCCACTTAGGACAACCCCATTAAAAGTCGGATTAAAAGAGGTCGATTTTCATCAGTTTTTTTTTCAAAATCACCTAAAAATAGAAGTTGTGCAACGGTCACCGATGTTAGCTGTAGTCATAATTTTTGTACTTTTTAAAAGTAAAATTTCATTCCGCCTGTTATGTAACCGTGCAAAGCTGTTATGGAAGCTTCTTCTATTCCTAGCAAACTTACGGAACTATTAATATACCTAAAAGAGTTAAGATTCAGAACATTATTGAACAATACATTGTACTCAAAAGCCGAGTTTTCTTTTCTGTAAGAAATTTGCCCTCCTAAAAGAAAATTCTTTAATGTATTTTGTTGTGTTTTTTGGATGAGATATTCACCGAGGATATTTCCAATCCATTCTTTTTTGATGGTTGTTCTCAAACCTAAAGATAATTTTAGATTTTGTTGGTTGGAAAATGTCTCGAACAAACTTTGCTCAAAAAATGCTTTCGTAAAAGTATATCCGAAATCAAATTGCACAGGGATTTTTTTGAAATTGGAAGATAGTTTTTGTCCGATTTCTATATTCTTTAGCACAACTATCCAAAATTTTTAAAATAAAAGTTGCCTGAGAATGTCGCATATTTGAAAAGCTCGAAACTAATTGATGAAATCCCAAAGCCTCGAAGAACGAGACCTCCCCGATGAAAAAAGACCACGACATTCTCAAAAATGAAATCATCGTTTTGACTTCCAATAAGGCGGTAGAAATCGATATTAATCAAGGAAATTGCGTTAAAAAAGATAGCAAAAAAAATACTCGAAAAAACACTTTTTGACAGAGATAGTCCTGCACTACAAACAAGAGGCTGTCCGAAAAGTTTGACCAACCGTGTGAGAATTGAATATTTGAATACCCTTTAGAAGGGTACGAGTAAAATTATCAAAAAAAAGAGCTGTCCAAAACTTTTCGGACAGCCTCCTAATGATAATTATAGTCCTGTACCAAAAGCACCACTACCTGTAGTAATCCCAGCACCTCCGTAGATGTAATACCATTTGTATTCTCCTGCGGAGTTTTTCATACAGAATCCGAAGGCTTCTGTTTGGTTACTATTAATAGTTACTGTGCCAAAGTTCATTGTTCCTGTAGTCGTAGCATCACAGGTAACAGAAGTTGTAGTTGCTAATTTTACAGTGTTGGTTACTGTTTCTCCTGTTTTCAGTACCCCATCTCTATCTACGGTTACCACTCTATCTGCTGTAGCGGAAGTATTAGCTAAATCTCCGAAACGGATTTTTCCAGCTTCTGTGTGGATAGCTCTATTAAGTGTTTCTCCTCCTGTTACATCTGCTATATAAAGACCGTAATTGTTAGTTGGTTTCGTTGCTGTCTCCGTTATTACTGCGGATCTTGTATAAATACCGTACATATCATTATATTTTGTTTTAGTATTTAAAGTAATATTATTATGAATACCTGCCATATAGATCCCCTCCCCTGAATTTTTAGAATTATTAAAAGAAGATATTTGAATTCCATTATAATTTTTAATCAATGTATTATCAAAACTTGCTGATTCAGAACCAAAAAAACCAGCTGCTGAAGAATCCACCATAGCACCTTCTGAACTTTGAAACTGAATTCTATTGAATGAAGCACGAACTAGATTAGAAGAACCTGTTCCATATACCCCTACCGTGGATAAATGACCTGTCACAAAGTTACTAATATGTCCGTTTCCAGTTCTAACAGCAGAAGAGCTAGCCGCAGCATTAACAATGCTACCGCTTCCAAAGAGATTAATCTCTCTACCTAAATTATAAAAAGATGTATAATCGTTACTATTGTCTAAAGGTACATTAATATAATTGACATCACCTTGAATATGAGGAACTGTTTCTCCTGAAGACACGGTCATATTAGCACTAGACATACGCTTATAAGTAACACCTGTACCATTAATATTTTTAGAAATAGGCATGTTTTTCGTTTCCGTATATGTATAGTTTCTATATCTTTCTTTTTCATCTAGGGTTTTTATTTTTTCTACAACACTAACTGATGAATCATTAGCCATAAACTCTAACTCCCTAATATTTTGCTCATCATCAATATTAACTAATTGTCCAGTTTGTATATCATAAAAAACTTTATTCTTAAAATCTCCACTTCCGCTTCTCTTTAGGTTAACCCTATTGGTATCCGCATCGTATACCCACTCGGAATCATTGGTATCCAAATGTTTTACCCATTGTGTACCATTGTAGTGGTAGAAGCCTACAGCATCTATATTCTCTACTCTTGTATCCGCTGCTGTATCTGTACCTGTAGTGTAGGTAGTAGCCTCGTTTACATAAACTAATGTAGAAGTTTCTGGGTTAGCCATTTTTGCTACTCTTTCTTTGCTCAATCTTGGGATTAAAAGCCCCTCATTGGTTGTTCCTGTGAGGTTGACTGTACTAGGCTGAACCTCCAATGTTGCTTTGGGATTCATTGTGTTAATCCCTACTGTTCCCTCTTGGGCGTGTGCCAATACACTTGCCAACACGAAGCTAGATGTAATGATCTTTTTCATCTCTTTTCTTGTTTTTAAAAATTAATAATTAAGTTATTACGTTGTTGTTTGTTAATATTTTTCTTTATTCTTGTAAAATCAATCCCACATAGACATCTCTGCACACAACTTTTATTAAACATTTTAAACACGAACGAAAAATCAGATTTTTCCTTCTCGAAATGTCCATTAGTGTGGGATTGATTAGTTTTGAAAAGGGAAATATTTCCCCGTTTATATTCCGTAAAAAATAGAAGTCCTAACACCTCTAACCCTTTTATCATATTGTTTCCCTTTAGGAAACAGAAGGCTGAAGCAAAAAGGAAACAAAAAAAGCCCAATGCAGTTTTCAGAGAAAACCACATTGGGATAGCATAGTTGTCCAAAAAATATTTTTTGGGCTTATTTGTTATTTCAAAATTATTTTTGTAAAATACGCACAGGCACGCGTCTATACTAAGGTATAGCGACGGTGAGATTGTGTGTGTGTGTGTGTGTGTGTGTGTGTGTGTTTACACAATTATCCGAAACTACCAAATTATTTGGGTAGTTTTTTACATTTTTTTGTCGTAATGTGTGGATATTGTGTGTCATAAGAATGGGGGCAAAGGTAGGGCTTTTTTTATTACTTGCAAATTTTTATTGCAATTCTATCAAAGTAATTTCTGGCAGCATACCTACGCGGCCAGAGAATCCTATCACCCCAAAGCCTCTATTCACATACAGATATTTGCCATTGCTTTCGTAGAGGTCTGCCCATTTAGGATAGCGGTATTGCACGGGCGACCAACGATGGTTCTTGAGGTCTAAGCCAAACTGCATCCCGTGGGTATGCCCAGAAAGGGTAAGGGCAATATCGGCGGGGTGTTGTTTTACTTTTTCATCAAAGTGGGTAGGGTCGTGGCTCATCAGGATTTTAGGAGCATTTTTGGGGACGCCAGCCACGGCTCTATCCAAGTCTCCATACTGTGGAAAAGGCTTCAAGCCCCAGTTTTCAACCCCTAAAATATAAATGCGTTCACCATTTTTTTCAATCGCTCGGTGTTCATTTCTCAGAAGTTGGAACCCCGCTTGCGTTTGCAAATCTATCAGATATTGTAAATTATCCGTTTTTGCCTTTTGAGATTCCCATTGGATGTATTCGCCATAATCGTGATTTCCCAAAACGGAAAATTTCCCATCTTTGGCTTTGATAGATTTAAATAAATCTACCATTGGAGCAAATTCTGTAGCTTCGTTATTCACCATATCACCCGTGAATAAAACCAAATCTGCATTTTGCCCATTGATGAGATTGATGGCACCTCTTAGCTTTTCTGGATTAGAAAAACTCCCCGAGTGAACATCGGAAATCTGAATGATTTTATAGCCTTTAAAGCTTTTCGGTAAGTTTTGAATGGTAAGTTTTACTTTTCGCACCTTATGCCTATATTTCCCAAAGACCACCCCATCTAGTACCAATACAGAGATAATACCTGCCGTACCAAGCCCTAAAAGACTGAGGAATTTTCGTCTCTCGGGATAGTGGGTTTCTGTGGAGGATATTCGCAGGAATATCCACTGAAACACCCTACTAATATCATCTACTAAAAGGAATAGCGTAACGAGAATTTTCGGTACAATGGCTACAAAAAACAGCGTCGTTACAATGTATAACCTATGGGTTTCCGATGTTTTATTAAGAAGAGTAAGATTATAACTCACCAGCCCATAAATAGCGAGAGTGACTGTAATGTAAGCCACTCTGCCATAAGAATTTGCTACCAAAGTTTTGAACGCCTGATAGACATATAATTCTAATAGGAAAAATATACCTATAAGAATAAAAAAGTTTTGTTTCATAAGCTAGAATTGAAAGATTAAATCATCTAATGACAAAAAAAATCAGATATGTAAAATATGTATTTATCAGTTGATTTAATCTTTCAATCATTAAATTTTTATGGTTTTCTATATACAAACGCGTTGATGTTCATCCCTGCTCCTACAGATGCAAAGAGGCTATAGCCTTGCTCTTGGAATGTATGATTACCCAATTTTCCTCGCTTAATCAGGTCATACATTGTAGGTACAGTAGCCACGGAAGAGTTTCCGAATTCTTGCACCGTCATAGGTGCTACAGCGTGGTCATAGTCTTTTATTTTGTAAAGCTTAAAGAGTCTTGCAATAATGGCGTGATCCATCTTAGCATTGGCCTGATGCAGTAGAATTTTATCAATAGCTTCTATACTAATGCCTGCATCATCTATGGTTTGCTTTATTGCATCGGGAACATTTTTTAGGGCAAATTCATAGATTTTTCTACCACGCATACGGATGTATCTTCGGGTTTGGTCGGTTTCAGGATTAAGAGAAGCCGAAGTTTCCAAGAAGCAAAGTTCCTCATTGTTATAGCAAAGCGTATTTTTGGAAACAATACCTACATTCTCTTGTTCTGTAGCCGTAACCACTACTGCCCCAGCACCATCAGCAAAAATCATTTTGTTTCTATCGTATGGGTCGGTAGTTCTGCTTAGAGTATCAGAGCCCACTACAAGGATATTTTTAGCTGTGCCAGATTTGATTAAAGTATCAGCAAGAATCATCCCTTCTACCCAACCTGGACAACCGAATATCATATCATAAGTAACACATTTCAGATTTTTGATACCCAGCTTATGCTTGAGTGTAGCAGATAGCGATGGCATAAAGCTCATCTGTCCATTGATATCAATATCACCGAAGTTGGTAGCAAAGATAATGTAATCAAGAGTTTCTTTATCTATGCCTGCATCATCTATGGCTTGCTGAGCGGCTTTCAGAGCAATATCGGAGTTCATCTCACCATCATTCACATACCTTCTTTTCTCAATTTCGGTAATTTCTATGAATTTTTGTACGATTTCCTCGCTTGGTTTTTCAATTCTTTCAGAATTATCATCGTAGAAAATAGAATCTGCGAAGTGTTTCCCATCAACGATTCTTTCTGGCAAGTAGCTTCCTGAGCCTATGATAATAGTATTTGGCATATTTTTAAACTTCTAAGTCTTGATTTATTTCAGGCTACAAAGTTAAGAATTAATATGCAATCCCAGCCAAACGAAAAATAATTATTAAATTTGCCGTGCAATTTATCATCCATTATAATGAAGAAAAACCCTGCTCTTTTTGGTTTTGTAGTCGCAGTACTGATAGCGGTACTCTCCTTTGCCTTTTATTTTTGGCTATTGGAAAAAGAAAACTATTATCTGGTAGATAATCCTACTCCAGAAACTTATTATTTCAAAATTAATAATGGCGAAGAAAAGATTTTATCTTCGGGACAGTTTTTAAAAGTAGATTTAAACCAAGGGAAAAACTCCATACAAGTGTTTAATGACAAAAAACAGATGTTATATGACTCCGCTTTTACAGTGAACAAACTGAGAGGTCTTATTAATATCACCCACGCTGATTACTACACCCACCGTCAATACTATGGTTATAACCTCAATAAAGATTCCCTTTTACAGACAATGGGCAGCACCTTGATTGATGGGAAAACCTACTACGGAGAACCAAAACATTTCAATAAACTCTACACAGAAGATTTCTATTATAATATAGACGAAGACTATGATAAAGTGATTAAAAATATCCAAAAGATAGAGTCTCGCACCAAAATTTTCAGAAAACAAGATTTTTTAAATTATTACAAAAACTATTACAATCTATAATATTTTGAAACAGCAAGTAACACCATATAACACCGATGCCAGCAAGAAAAGCCAGGTAGAAGATATGTTTGATAATATCGCTCCAAAGTATGATTTGCTCAATCACGTACTTTCTATGAAGATCGATGTACTGTGGAGAGAAACTTTGGTAAAATGGATGAATAAAGACCAACCACAGCTGGTTTTAGATGTTGCTACAGGGACAGGAGACCTTGCCATTGCGGTACACAAAGGCACTAAAGCCAATATTGTGGGGCTAGACCTCTCCCAGCAAATGCTGAATGTGGGCATAGAAAAGGTAAAAAAACAAAACCTGCAAAACAGCATCTCTATGATGAAGGGCGATGCAGAAAATTTACCTTTTGAAGACAATAAATTTGATGCCGTTTCCGTTGCTTTTGGGGTAAGAAACTTTGAAAACCTCACCAAAGGTTTGGCAGAATTAAGAAGAGTAGTAAAAGAAGGCAAAAGCGTTTATATTTTAGAATTTTCTAAGGTGGAAGGCTTTTTAGCACCATTTTATATGTTCTATTTCAAAAATATTTTGCCAATGATTGGGCGTTTGGTTTCCAAAGACAATAGGGCTTACACCTATTTACCCGATTCGGTCAATGCGTTTCCATACGGAGAAAAGATGAAACAAATCCTTTTGGATACAGGTTTTAAATCCGTAGAATACAAAAAACTAAGTTTGGGTATTGCAACCATCTATAAAGCAAGCAAATAAATGATAAAACTGTTTAAACTTGTTTATGGAGTAAATTTTACAGTTAATTATTGAAAAAAAATGACCTTTGGATATTTTGCGTTAAGAAAATCAATTATTGAGCGTTAAAAAATTTGTGGTGTTTGAGCGAGGAACGAGCAAGTTCAAAAATTTTAGCGAAAGAAATTGATTTTTAGCAAAAATATCTCGAGTCTTGAATTTTTGGTTCTTTTGTTTCAAGACAAAAGAACTATAAAAGAAATAGAAGTTTAAACAATTATGACAAAAACACTTTTGAAAACCTTCCTTTTAGCTTCATTCTGCACAGCAACATTGGCTGATGCACAGAATCTTTTTCGTACCAAAGACCGTATGGATAGACTGGAAGGCTTTGATGATAAAAAGTTCAGTTGGGGATTTTTCCTTGCTGCCAATCATTACGATTATAAATTAGTTTTAGACCCAAAACTAGGGATGGATGGGGATAAAAACGCAGTGCAATCCAAAGGGGATTATAGTTTTGGAGCTGGGCTTATTGGAAAAATGAGGCTTAACGAATCTTTGGATTTAAGAATAGAACCAGGATTACAATTTGTGCAAAGGGAACTCACATTCAATACCCAAAACAATCTTAGCGATGCTACAGGAGTGGGATATTTTGATATGTCTCAGACCGCCAATAAAATCCGAAATGTAAAATCCACTTATATAGACATCCCTCTGCTTTTGGAATATCACGGCAATCGCTGGTACAACTCTCGCCCTTATGCCGCAGCAGGGATCAATTACCTTGTCAATCTACAATCCAACCAAGGTTCTGAAGACGACAATGCCAATGGAATTTTCCGTACCACTACTCACAATTTCGGCTGGAGTGCCGAGATAGGAATGCAGTTTTACTTCGGCAGGTTCAAGCTCACTCCAGGTTTCAGAGGAACCTTTATGTTTAATAATGAATTGGTGAAAGATAACCTTGGTACACCGCCTTATTGGGCATCTGCTATCGCTACAGCCCAAAGTAGAGCCTTGATGTTTGTACTAAAATTTGAATAAAAGAGACATTCGAGGTTCTGGGTTCAAAGGTTAAGGTTGAAAGTTTAAAGTTAGGCTTCAAGCGTTAATTATATTTTAAAATACTGATGGTCAGTGTTTTTACTTTAAGTTGTCCCGATATTTTTAATTGTAAAAGTTAAAAAAATTAACATCAGAGGTTTTAATTTTAACATTTTTTAACAATATCTTTAATATACTTAAAATCATTGTTTTAGCCTTATTTTTAACAAAATATTAAGATTTTATTAAGGGGTCTTAACTAAAATAATTTGGGCTAAAACTTTGGGAGTTTACCTTTGCCCCGTCAAAACCAATAAAAATATTCAAAGTGATGAAAAGAGGAATTCTCGTAATCATAATGATGATTTCAGCTCTTGGTTTGTATTCTTTCAAATACAGTGCCAATGAAAATGATGAGGTAAAAACAAGTTATGCGTCGTATTATCACGACAAGTTTAATGGTAAAAGAACTGCAAGCGGTGAAATTTTTCACAATTCCAAGTTTACGGCAGCTCATAGAACCCTAAAATTTGGGACAAAGGTGAGGGTGACCAATCTTAGAAACGGGGAAAGCGTAGTGGTTACCATTAATGATAGAGGGCCGTTCCATTCTTCAAGAGCGTTGGATCTTTCCAAAGCCGCATTTGATGAAATCGGAGATCTTGGTAAGGGGACGATGCCTATAGAGTATCAAGTAGTGGATTAAAAAAATGTGTTAAACCCGCCTCCAATTCAATTGGAGGCGTTTTTTTTATAGCTCTACTAAAACTGGACAATGGTCTGAGTGTACAGCTTCTTTGAGGATGGCTGCCCTTTTAAGGTGTTCTTTCAATGAATGGGATACGAAATGGTAATCCAACCGCCAGCCTTTATTTCTGGCTCTAGAATTTTGGCGGTAACTCCACCAAGAGTAGTTATCGGGTTGGTCATTAAAAAATCTAAAACTATCAATCAGTTCGCATTCTTCTATAAACTGCGTCATCCATTCTCTTTCCATTGGTAGAAATCCAGAGGTATTTTTCAAGCCCTCGGGATTGTGGATGTCAATGGCTTTGTGGCAGATGTTAAAATCTCCAGAGATAATGAGGTTGGGAATGGTCTTTTTTAATTCTTTGATGTAATGGAGAAAATCGTAGCAAAATTGCATCTTAAAATCCAATCGCTCTATATTGGAAGCTGAAGGAACATAAACGGAGATCACTGAAAAGTCTTCAAAATCTGCTCTAATAACTCGTCCCTCGGAATCGTATTGCTCTATACCACAACCGTAGATTACTTGCTTAGGAGCTACTTTAGAAGCAATGCCCACGCCAGAGTAGCCTTTCCTAATGGCGGAATGCCAATAGCTATGATAGCCAAGGTTTTCTAATGATTTTACATCTATTTGGTCTATACCTGCTTTGCTTTCTTGTATGCAAATGATGTCTGGTGAGGCAGCATCTAGCCAGCCTAAAAAGTCTTTGGTGAATGCGGCACGAATGCCATTAACATTATAACTGATGATTTTCATTCGTCAAAAATATTGCTTTTTATGGGGATTTGAAAATGGGATAAAAAAAAACGGAGAAAACCTTCAGATTTTCTCCGCAGATGAACCCAAAAACAAAATAAACTATGAAAAAAAACTATTTGGGTTCTAAGATGCTAATAGGGATGATGCACTCTTCCAGAGAGATGCCCCCGTGTTGGTAAGTTTCTTTGTAGTAATTTACAAAATGGTTGTAGTTCTTAGGGTATGCCAAGAAGATATTGTTTTTAGCAAAAATATACTTGGAGCTGATGTTTCCTTTGGGTAAAAACAATTTTTCTGGAGTGCTAATTGCCCAAACATCAGAGTTTTCATAAGTAAGGCTTCGCCCTGTTTTGTATCGGATATTGGTAGAGGTTTCTCTATCGCCTACCACTTTGCTAGGTTTTTTTACATAAATCATTCCGTGGTCTGTGGTGATAACCAGTTTGAAACCGTTTTCTGCCGCAGTTTTAATGATTTTAAGGAGTGAAGAGTTTTCAAACCAATTGTAGGTGAGAGAACGGAAGGTTTTATCATCTCTAATCAGTTGGTCCACAATAGAGTTATCGGTCTTGGCGTGCGAAAGGATATCAATGAAGTTATACACGATTACCAATAAGTCATTGTTCTTATGTTGGTTAAAATCATCCAAGATTTTTCTTTCAAAATCGGCATTAAGGATTTTGAGGTATTTCATCGATTTGGATTGCAGTCCAAGTCTTTTCATTTGGTCTTCCAAGAAATCTCTTTCAAATTCATTTTTGTTGCCTTCTTCATTGTCATTAAACCATTTTTCGGGGAAGCGTTTTTCTATTTCGGAAGGCATCAGTCCTGCAAAAAAGGCATTTCTAGCGTATTGTGTTGCCGTAGGTAAAATGCTGTAATAATAATCTTCCGAAACCTTGTTGTAAAACTTAGCAAAGAGAGGTTCTATCACTTTCCATTGGTCATACCTTAGGTTATCAATCATCAGGAGTAGGACTTTGTCTTTTTCCACTTCTGGTTTTACCTTGTCTTTAAATAAGGTATGGCTCATCATTGGTTTATCATTGCTGTTGAGCCAATCTTCATAGTTTCTTTCGATGAATTTGGCAAACTGAATGTTGGCTTCTTCTTTTTGAGATTGGAGCAGGTTTGCAAACTCGCTATCAAACACGCGGTCAAATTTGATTTCCCAATTAAGGATTTTCTTGTAATACTCTGCCCAGTCTTGATAAGAATTGAGGTAAGAAAGCTCCATACTCAGATTGCGAAACTCTTGCTGATATTCCAAAATGGTTTTTTGTTCTACGAGGTGGTCTTCGTGTAGATTTTTCTTTAAGGATAGGAGAATCTGATTGGGGTTCACGGGCTTCAGGATATAATCTGAAATCTCGGAGCCAATGGCTTGTTCCATAATATGTTCTTCCTCATTTTTGGTCACCATCACTATTTTCACAGCGTTGTCTTTCTGTTTAATCATTGGGATGGCTTCAATGCCAGAGATGCCAGGCATATTTTCATCTAATAATGCCAAGGCAAATTTTTCGGTTTCTAATAGCTCTAATGCTTCGTTTACATTGTTGATGGGTGTTACTTCATAGCCTTTCTTTTCTAAAAAAACGATGTGAGGTTTCAGTAAATCTACCTCGTCATCTATCCATAATATTTTACCTGCCATAGTTTGATTTTTTTATTTAAAATGGTCAAAGGATTTTTTTGAAGAAATCCTTTGTTTTTCATATTGAAACAAAAGTACGACCAAATTCTCTTAACTTTAATGTAAAAAAATAAAATAAAGCGTTAAAAAATGGTTAAATCCGGATTTTGATTATAGAAATAAATTTTGAACTGATGATGTGCTCTTCCTTTCTTTTGAAGTGTGATTTTAATTATTGTGTAAAAAGCAAATTTTGTGATATGAAAAAAATCATATTTTACTTGTGTATTTGGATTTGTTTTTCCATATTTGTAACGCTGTTTATATTGTAAATTATGAGAAAAATATTCATTATTGTATTATTATTGATATTTGGAGGTGTTACAGCTCAGTCTTATCATTTTTATTATGATGTGTATTTTAGACCAGACTCCTTATCTAATGAGATGAAGAAAGATGTTGCAATTTTAGACATTTCAAAAGAGGAAGTAAAGTTTTATCCTCATAGTGCGTATGTGGTAGATTCTTTAGCGAAACTCAATAAAGTGCCTCCAAAAATGAGTGGGGATTTTGAGGTGAGATTAAAAAGAAAAGTGGGATCTAATGAGAATTATAATTACCATACCACCTCGCCTATTTTTTATTATTTGGTAAAAACTACCGATGTGCAAAACTGGAATATACTCCCCGAAAAGAAAAGCATAGGAGAATATAGTGTTCAGAAAGCTACTACAGAATTTGGTGGTAGACAGTGGGAAGCGTGGTTTTGCCCTGATATTCCTTTTCCGCAGGGGCCTTATAAGTTTCAGCAACTGCCAGGGCTTATCTTGGAGGTAAAGGATAGCAAAGGCGATTATCATTTCAGTTTCGTGAAAAATATTAATTATCCACAGACTTACGATACTACTTATATTGTAGAGAAAAATTCGCCGTGGGGCAATACTTCACCAATTGAGATTTCAGAAAAAAGATGGCAAAAACTTCAGTTGGAATATTTTACTAATCCACTCAAAGATTTGGATAGCAAATCAAATATTATTACGGATAACAACGGACAAAAAGTGGATATTGAAGAAGCTAATAAAATGGTTCAAAAAAGAATGCTCAAGCGAAACAATCCTATAGAGCTGGATAAAGCTGTAAAACTGATTTTAAAATAAAAGTCAAAATATTAGCTTTCCTCTTTTGGGCTTAATTTCCTTAACTTTGCATTCGGATAAAACTATTTTCGTGCAGAATAAACTCAAAATCATCAACGACCCCGTACACGGTTTTATAAAAATTCCTTTTGAAATATTGTTTGATGTCATAGAGCATCCTTATTTCCAGAGACTTCGGAGGATAGGGCAAACAGGACTTCTCAATCTGATTTTTCCTGGTGCCACCCATACCAGATTTCATCACGCCATTGGAGCAATGCATCTGATGTTTACCGCTTTGGAAACGCTGAAACTGAAAGGTGTAAAGATTTCTAAAGAAGAAGAGCAAGCGGCAATGCTGGCGATATTGATGCACGATATAGGGCACGGGCCGTTTTCTCACGCATTGGAAAATATGCTGATGGAAGATTGGCATCACGAGAAACTGTCCTTGCTGCTGATGAATCAGCTGAATGAGGAATTTCGTGGAGAACTTTCTATGGCGATAGAGATGTTTCAAGGGAAATACCACCGTCAGTTTTTCAATCAATTGATTTCCTCGCAGTTGGATGTGGATAGGATGGACTATCTGAAACGCGATAGTTTTTTCACGGGAGTATCAGAGGGGAATGTCAATACCGAGCGGATTATCTCAATGCTCAATGTTTCAGATGATGCCCTTGTGGTAGATGCCAAAGGGATTTATTCCATAGAGAACTACCTTATAGCACGGATGCTGATGTATTGGCAAGTCTATTACCATAAAACCGCAGCATTGGCAGAATACGCTTTGGTAAAGGTTTTGAGTAGGGCGAAAGAACTAACGCTATCGGGTGTTTCGTTGCCGGCACCAGAACATCTGAGTTACTTTTTACAAAAAAACAAAACAGCTGTAGCTACGCAAGAGGATATTTTACGCTTTACAGAGTTGGATGATAATGATGTGATACAAGCAATGAAAGCGTGGCAGTATAATGATGATTTTCAGTTGTCATACTTTTGTAAAGCATTAATAAAAAGGAGATTGCCTAAAACTCTGATTGCCTCTCATCCGTTTTCGGAGGATTTTGTTCAGGATAAGATTGTTAAAACCAATGAAGTCTTTGGGATTAAAGATGGAGAAAGGGTAGTACAGCAGATTTCAAGGAGCTTATTACCTTATAATGCTACCAAGCAACCCATACATTTGTTAGACAAAAACGGAGCTACTATTGCTTTGGAACAGTTTGAAGGTCAGATTCTTGCTTCCTCCATTACCGAAAGGCATACCAAGTATATTTTATTTTATCCAAGAGAAATAGACTGAGGATGTTTCGTTTAGAAATTGATGGAAAGTTATAGAAAAAAAACTATTTGTAGAATAAAAAGATAGTTGTAATACCATAATTTCTTATCTTTGCATACTATGGAATTTACAGCGTCACAAATTGCAAGTTTCATCAATGGTAAGATAATAGGTGATGAAAACGCATTGATTACAGGGGTTTCGCCAATAGAAAATGGTGAAAAAGGGTTTTTGTCTTTCATTGCCCAAGATAAGTTTTCGCATTATTTAGACACTTCAGAATGTTCGGTGATTATCGTTTCTGAGAGGTTGCTTACCAAAACATCTTATCCAGCCACCATCATTGCGGTGGAAGATGCCTATCTTTCTTTTCAGGTTTTGATGAACCTCTATGCTGAGATGCAAGGGAGGAAATCAGGTATTGAAGCCAATGCTCAAATCCACGAAACGGCAGTTTTAGGAGAAAATCTCTATATAGGCAGTTTTTCTTACATCTCCGAAAATGTGAAAATAGGGGCAGATTCTCAGATTTATCCGCAGGTTTATATTGGTAAGAATGTGAAAATTGGTAAAAATTGTAAAATTTATAGTGGCGTTAGAATCTATGATTATTGTGTTATAGGTGACCATTGCGTGGTGCATTCTAACACAGTAGTGGGCTCTGATGGTTTTGGGTTTCAGCCTACAGCTGAGGGGTTCAAAAAAATACCACAGTTGGGCAATGTAGTGATAGAAGATGATGTGGAAATCGGAGCTAATTGCACCATAGACAGAGGCACCATAGGTTCTACCATTATAGGAAAAGGTACTAAAATAGACAATCTGATACAAATTGCTCACAATGTAAAAATTGGTAAGCATAATGTAATTGCAGCCCAAGCAGGGATTGCAGGCTCTACCACTATTGGTGATTGGAATCAGATTGGTGGCCAGACGGGGATTGTAGGGCATATTAATATTGGCAATCAAGTGAAAATTCAGGCTCAGAGTGGTGTGAATTCCAATACCAAAGATGGTGAAATTCTCTACGGCTCGCCTGCCATTAGTGCCAGCGATTATAGAAGAAACTATGTGCATTTCAGAAACTTTACAGAGATTGTGAAACGATTGGAAGCTTTAGAAAGGAGAGATAAAGAGGCATAGTTTTTTTTGTTTTTAAAACTTAAAATAAAATCTCATAAAGATAAAACTAATGAGCGATTTGCAAAAAACCCTGAAAGAACCAGTATCCCTATCGGGAATTGGGTTGCATACAGGAAAAGAAGTAACACTCACCATAAAACCCGCTAAAGAAAATACGGGTTTTGTGTTTGTAAGAACCGATTTGGAAGGTAATCCACAGGTAGAAGCCGATGTTAACTATGTTACCACTACCGAAAGAGGTACCACACTGGAAAAATTAGGCGTAAGAATCCATACCTGCGAGCATCTATTGGCTGCATTGGTGGGGTGTGATATAGATAATGCCTATCTTGAGATGAATAGTGCAGAACCTCCCATTATGGATGGCTCATCAAAATATTTTGTAGAGGCAATAGAGAAGGCAGGCATAGTAGAGCAAGAAGCCCCAAGGGAATATCTGGTGATAAAAGAAGTGATGAATTACATAGACCCTAATACAGGTTCTGAAATTACCATCATCCCTTCAGATACTTATGAAGTAACCACAATGGTAGATTTTGGCACCAAAGTACTAGGTACTCAAAATGCTTCCATCAAGGATATTTCAGAATTTAAAGAGGAGATTTCTTCAGCCCGTACATTCAGTTTCCTGCACGAGCTAGAAATGCTTTTAGATGCAGGGCTTATCAAAGGGGGAGACCTTTCTAATGCCATTGTATATGTGGATAAAGAATTGACGCCAGAGACTGCAGAAAAGCTGAAAGAAGCCTTCGGAAAAGATGATGTTTCCATTCGTCCTAATGGAATTTTAGATAACCTCACTTTGAACTATCCTAATGAAGCTGCAAGGCATAAACTATTAGATGTAATAGGTGATTTGGCATTGGTAGGCGTTAAGATTAAAGGAAAAGTTTTGGCAAATAAGCCAGGGCATTTTGTGAATACTCAATTTGCTAAAAAACTCAACCGCCATTGGAAAATGCTCAAAAAGAAAAATGTTCCCGATTTTGACTTGACCAAGGAGCCAGTTTTTGACATCAATGGTATTATGAAGCTGTTGCCACATCGTTATCCTTTCTTGTTGATAGATAAAGTTTTAGAGCTTTCAGATTCTCACGTGGTAGGGCTGAAAAATGTAACGCTTAATGAGCCATTTTTTGTGGGGCATTTTCCTAAAGAACCTGTGATGCCAGGAGTATTGCAGATAGAAGCTCTAGCACAGACGGGAGGAATTTTGGTGTTGGCAAGCGTTCCAGACCCAGAAAACTACTCTACATATTTTATGAAAATCGATAAGGTGAGATTTAAAAGAAAAGTAATACCAGGAGATACGCTCATCTTTAAAATAGAACTGATAGAACCCATCCGCAGAGGGATTGTACATATGCAAGGCTATGGCTATGTAGGAGATAGCGTAGCAGTGGAAGCTGAACTAATGGCTCAAGTGGTAAAAAATAAAATCGACTAAAGGGTATGATACATCAGTTAGCGGCTGTTGATAAACGAGCCAAAATAGGAAAAAATGTTATCGTAGAACCTTTTACCACCATTGCTGGAGATGTGGAAATAGGCGATGGCACTTGGATTGGTCCTAATGTTACCATTATGGATGGTGCTAGGATTGGTAAAAACTGTAGAATTTTCCCAGGAACTGTGATTTCAGCTATCCCTCAGGATTTAAAATTTGATGGAGAGGATACCCAAGTCATTATAGGAGATAATACCACCATTAGAGAATGTGTTACCATCAATAGAGGTACTAAGGCTTTGGGCTATACCAAGGTAGGAGACGATTGTCTGATTATGGCAACGGCACACATCGCCCACGATTGCGTGATAGGTAACAATGTTATCATTGTCAATGGCTGTGGAATAGCAGGGCACGTGGAAATAGGAGATTATACGGTGATGGGAGGGCTTTCTGCTGTGCATCAGTTCGGGAAAATAGGAAAACACGTGATGATTTCTGGTGGAACTTTGGTGAGAAAAGATATTCCGCCGTATGTGAAAGTGGCGAGAGAGCCGATGTCCTATGCGGGAATCAACTCTGTGGGGCTTAGACGAAGAGGTTTTAGCAATGATAAAATTTTTGAAATTCAAAAGATTTATCGCTATATCTTCCAAATGAAAATGAATGTAACCCAAGCAATGGCTCTGATAGAGAAAGAAATGCTACCAACTACCGAGCGTGATGAGATTTTGGAATTTATCCGAAACTCGCCAAGAGGTATCGTAAAAGGCTATGGAACGGGAAGAGAATAATAAAATAAAAATCATTTAAAAATAATAAAATAAACAATGGCAACAACTGCTGATATTAAAAAAGGTCTTTGCATTGAATTTAGCAACGACATCTACAAAGTAATTGAATTCTTACACGTAAAACCAGGGAAAGGACCTGCTTTCGTAAGAACCAAACTAAAATCTGTAACCAACGGGAAAGTAGTAGATAATACATTCTCTGCGGGACACAAGATTGAAGAGGTGAAAGTCATCACGCGTAAGTTCCAATATCTGTATGATGATGATAATGGATTCCACTTTATGAACAATGATGATTTCTCTCAAATCTACATCAATAAAGAAATGATTGAAAATGCCCAGTTTATGAAACCAGGCGAGGAGGTAACCATCATCTTGAAAGAGGCAGATGAAACGCCACTTTCTGCGGAAATCCCACCAACCGTTTATTTGGAAGTGGTAGAAGCAGACCCAGGCGTGAAAGGAAATACCGCTACCAACGCTCTGAAAAATGCTATCGTAGAAACAGGTGCAAGAGTAATGGTGCCGCTTTTCATAGAGCCAGGTGATAAAATCAAAGTGAACACAGAAGACGGTTCTTATCTAGAAAGAGTGAAGTAATTGATATTATAATTAGGGAATCAGACCAACATCTGATTCCCTAATTGTCTAATTTTCTTAGAGCTTGTTTCCATTAAGGATTTGGAATGGTGTGATAAATCATTCAGTGAAATTTGAACGAGTTCTTAATATCTCAAATTATTTTAATATGACTTTTGAACAACCTCAGTCCCTAAAAGCAATTGCGGACATCATCGGGGCTCAATTCATCGGTAATCCAGATTTTCCTGTTCTGGGAACCAATGAAATCCATATGGTGCGAGAGGGCGATATCGTCTTTGTGAATCATCCCAAGTATTATGATAAAGCTCTCAATTCGGCGGCAACCATCATTCTGATAGATAAAGAAGTGGAGTGCCCAGAGGGAAAAGCTTTGTTGGTTTCAGACGACCCTTTCAGGGATTTTAATAAAATTAATACTTATTTTACCAAGATTTATAATTTTAAAGAAGATTTAAAAGACGCTCAGATAGGGGAAGGCACTTTCATTCATCCCTCAGCAGTGATAGGCAATGGCGTGAAAATAGGTAAGAACTGCCATATCTTTCCTAATGTGGTGATAGGCGACCGTTGCGTTTTGGGTGATAATGTGATTATCCAGAGCAATACAGTGATAGGTGGTGATGCATTCTACTATAGAAAACTGAATGGAAATTTTGACCGCCTGATTTCCGTAGGCGATGTGGTGATAGAAGATAATGTGGAGATAGGCAACGGATGCACCATAGATAGAGGCGTAACGGCATCTACCATCATTGGCGAAGGCTCGGTTTTGGACAATCAAATCCAGATAGGGCACGATACCATTATTGGAAAAAAATGCCTTATCGCTTCCCAAACGGGGATTGCTGGTTGCTGTGTGATAGAAGATGAGGTTACCATTTGGGGACAAGTGGGGATGGCATCTGGTGTGAGAGTAGAAAAAGGCACGGTACTTCTGGCAAAGACAGGGGTCAACAGAGATTTGAAGAAAGGTACCTATTTTGGTCCTATTGCAGAGGAGTTTAGAAATTATCTGAAAAAAGAAGTGAAGCTAAGAAACTTGTAAAACTTAGAAAAATAAAAACCTCATAGAAAACTTCCTTGTAGTGATGCAAGGAAGTTTTTTTTTATAGAGAAATGTAGCAGTGGTATCATTTTAAGGCAATAATCTCTCTATGAAAAGGCAATTTTACTAAGATTTAAAGTCTCAGTTGACACCTCCGTCCGAAAGTTTTTTCAAATAACATAAAAACACCTTGTCAGCCCTTTAATTTACAAGGGCAGACTTGTTTGTATCTCTGTCAAAAAGTGTTTTTCCGAATGTTTTTTTGCTATCTTCTTTTAAACGCAATTTCCTTGATTAATATCGCTTTCCACCGCCTTATTGGAAGTCAAAACGATGATTTCATTTTTGAGAATGTCGTGGTCTTTTTTCATCGGGGAGGTCTCCTTCTTCGAGGCTTTGGGATTTCATCAATTGGTTCCGAGTTTTTCAAATATGCGACATTCTCAGGCAACTTTTATTTTAAAAATTTCGGATAGTTGTCCTAAATCCCATTAGTAAGTGTATTTTTTTGGATAGATTTTCTCTCTTTTTCATTTCGGCTACGCCTACATTCAAAAGAGAGAAAATGGTCACCAGAGTAGATTGAAGACTGTTGTAAAAGACATAATATCAATATGGTAAGTACCGAAAGGATTTATCAATACATTCGTAATGATAAGAAGAATGGAGGAAAATTATATAAATATCTAATGCATCAACTCAAGCATAGAAAATGCCCTGTATCAGGCAAACACGAGGTGATTAAAAATAAAAAAAGCATTGATTTACGTCCAGAAATTGTTTTAAGGAATGAAGAATTTGGGCATTTTGAAGTAGATTTAATCGTAGAGGCAGAACATAAAGAAGCGATTTTGACCATCGTAGAAAGAAAGATAAAATTTTTAATAATGAGTAAGTTAAGTAGTAAAAATGCCAAAAATTTAGCCCAAGCGATGGTAGAGGCTTTGCTTCCTTATAAAGATTTTGTAAAAACCATTACAAGCGATAATGGATTGGAGTTTTATGAACATCAGTATATTAGTGAAAAATTAGAGTGTGATTTTTATTTTGCGCATCCTTATTGCCATTGGGAACGAGGATTGAGTGAAAACACCAACGGACTTGCACGACAATATATCCCGAAAAGGCACTTATTTTGAAAAAGTTAGCAAAGAAACAATAAAATAAATACAGCATAAAATTAACCGTAGACCAAGAACTGCGAAGCACATCACTAACTCCTTGAATTAAAAACAATAAAAAGTGAGTATTAACATTAGATTTTGAGGAGCTTAAAAGTTTATTCTATAAATTTGTAATCTAAAAATTGCACTTGGGGGTTGAATCCGCCTTTAAGTCATAGGAGAACAGACGACTAAAAGACAAGTGAAAAAACACTACTTTTGCACTATGTTATTACGAGTTAAAAATTTGCATTTTTCCTATCAGCCAGAGGAGCGGCTGTTTGTTAATCTCAATCTGAATATTGAGGAAGGGAAAATCATAGCCTTGGCGGGGGAAAGTGGCTGCGGAAAATCTACTCTGCTAAGCCTTATCTACGGACTTCTAGATTGGCAAGAGGGTGAAATTATCTTTGATGGAAAATCATTGCGAGGGCCTTCTGGAAACTTAGTTCCAGGGGAAAATGAGATGAAATTTGTGGCTCAAAACTATGACCTAATGCCCTATGCCACCGTGCGGGACAATGTAGGGAAGTTTCTTTCTAATATCAATATGAAGGAGAAACAAGAGAAAGTAATGGAGTTACTAAAAGTGGTAGGAATGGAGGATTTTGCAGATGTGAAACCGCGTTTTCTTAGCGGTGGACAGCAGCAGCGGGTTGCCATTGCGAGGGCACTCTCTGTGATGCCTAGGCTTTTGCTTTTGGATGAGCCATTCAGCAATTTGGATTATCCTAGGAAGATAGAGCTCCGTGAGCGGTTGTTTAATTATGTTGCACAGCATAAAATTTCCCTTATCATTTCCACCCACGAGATTCAGGAAGTGATGCCGTGGCTAGACCAGATTATCATCTTGCAGCAGGGGAGATTGATACAGAATGATGCCCCAGAGGACACTTACAAAAATCCTTATAATGCTTATGTAGCAAAACTTTTTGGGGAAGTGAATATCCTTTCTGATGAAGAGAAAATGCAATTCGGACTCGTTAAAAATTT
This sequence comes from Bergeyella porcorum, assembly GCF_042427575.1. NCBI lineage: Bacteria > Pseudomonadati > Bacteroidota > Flavobacteriia > Flavobacteriales > Weeksellaceae > Bergeyella > Bergeyella porcorum. The sequence continues at coordinate 180,025 of NZ_JBHMFD010000012.1, read as the reverse complement.
CTGGTATCCGAGTCAAATAAAACTCGCTAGCGAGGGGCTAGCAGCAAAGGTCTTGGAAAGCCGATTTTCTGGAAATTTTTATTGGAACAAGATTGACTTAGAAGGAACTTCCCTTGTCGTTTACACAGAGAAGCCTACTTCAGGAGCGGTTTTCGTTCGGTTTGAGTAATAGAAAAATCCCAACTTATTTTAAGATGGGATTTATTTTGTTAAGCTTTCTTTACAAATTCAGATTTCAGAGCCATAGACCCAAAACCGTCTATTTTGCAATCAATATTGTGGTCAGAATCTGGGCGTAGGCGTATGTTCTTTACTTTGGTGCCTGCTTTTACAGGTTTTGGAGCTCCTTTTACGGGCAAATCTTTTATCACCACCACAGAATCCCCATTAGCAAGTTCATTGCCATTGCTATCAAAGACTTTATCTTCATTTCCAGCTTCGGCAGGGTCCCACTCGTGGAAGCATTGAGAGCAAACCATCAGGTTGTCTTGTTCATAGGTGTATTCCGAACCACATTTCGGACAAAGTACAGTATCACTCATAATTCTATTTTTTTTGCAAAGATAAGGTTTTGTCATCAGTATTGCACAGCGATTTTTCGTGTGTTTAGAATAAAATATTTTCAAAAACCCTTGGATATATAAAATATAATCGTACCTTGCGGGCAATTATTTAAAAAGAAATTCAATTCCCGTTCTATAAGGTTCGTTTGTTGGTTTTCATTTAATATAATCAGCAAACTAATTTTATATTATGAATATTTTTATTTCAAATCTCAACTACAGTACCGTTGAGACCGAGCTAAAAGCTCTATTCGAAAATTTTGGAACGGTAGATTCTGCCAAGATTATTAATGACCGAGAAACAGGAAGAAGCCGTGGCTTTGGTTTTGTGGAAATGCCAGAGTCTCAAGAGGCACTGAAAGCTATAGAAGAACTCAATCAAAGAGAGTTTAAGCAGAAAGTATTGAATGTTTCAGAAGCCATTCCAAAGGAACGCCAATCTGGGAGAACCTCTCATAATGGTGGTTTTCGCAGAGACAGAAATTGGTAAACAAATTATTAATATTTTGAAAACGAACTCTTTTCAGGGTTCGTTTTTTTGTGTTAAAAAAACTATCTTTGCAGGCGTAATCAGAGTTTAAAATCATAATTTTTGAATGGAAGGGATTTCCTCGGAAGACCATTCATTCAGTCTAAAAAAAATAGAACATTTATCATATGAAATGTGGCATCGTGGGACTTCCCAATGTAGGAAAATCAACCCTTTTTAATTGTTTAAGCAACGCCAAAGCTCAGTCGGCAAACTATCCTTTCTGCACCATAGAACCCAACCTTGGGACGGTATCTGTGCCAGACCCAAGACTTTTTGAGCTAGAAAAACTAGTGAAGCCAGAGCGTGTATTGCCTGCTGTGGTAGAGATTGTAGATATAGCCGGTTTGGTAAAAGGTGCCAGCAGAGGCGAAGGGCTAGGAAATCAGTTCTTGGCTAATATCCGTGAGTGTGAAGCCATTATCCACGTGTTGAGATGTTTTGATAACGGAAACATTGTCCACGTAGAAGGTTCGGTGGACCCTTTGAGAGATAAGGAAATTATCGATATTGAACTTCAGCTCAAAGATTTGGAAACCTTAGGTAAGGCGGTAGATAAGGCTAAAAAGTTTATCAAATCTGGAAAGAAAGAAGATATTTTAACCTATGAAACCTTGCAAAAGCTGCAAAAATTCTTGGAAGATGGTCGCAATGCCAGAGAGTTTGAAACCGATGACCTTACGAAACCTATTGTAGATGAGGTGCATTTGCTTACCAAGAAGCCAATTTTGTATGTGTGCAATGTGGATGAAAATGCCATTAAAAACGGAAATGAATGGCTTCCGAAGATAGAAGAAATGGCAAAGCGTGAAAATGCCGAAGTGGTGGTGCTTGCCGCACAAATAGAAGCGGATATCAACGAATTGGAAACCTTCGAAGAACGCCAGATGTTCTTAGAAGAATTGGGATTGGAAGAGCCTGGCGTGAACCGATTGATTAGAAAAGCGTATGATTTGCTTCACTTGCAAACCTATTTCACAGCTGGGGTGAAGGAAGTGCGTGCTTGGACTATAGAGAAGGGCTGGACGGCACCTCAGGCTGCAGGCGTTATCCATACCGATTTTGAGAAAGGCTTCATCCGTGCAGAGGTGATTAAGTACGATGATTTTGTAAAGTACGGCTCCGAAGCGAAAGTGAAAGAAGCTGGTAAAATGGGCGTAGAAGGGAAGGAATACATTGTACAAGATGGCGATATTATGCACTTCCGTTTCAATGTTTAATAGATAGATATTATAAGTATCAATAAAAAAATAGAGAGGTCTTCACTAAAAGGTCTCTCTATTTTATTTTTAAGATTGATTTAATTTTTATCGGAATATTTTATTCCGTTCCGTAGAATTTAGGCATTTGCCATTGGTATTTTACGGAGAGCGTTCGGATGGTTACAATCAGTAAGATGGTAAACACTTGCACAAAGGTATAAGATAATTGGGTGTATTTTGCTAATAGTAAAAATGCAGAACCTCCTACAATACAAGCGGTAGCGTAGATTTCTTTTCGGAAAATTAGCGGTACTCTATTCAGGAGGATATCTCTGAGAATCCCACCAAAACAACCTGTGATGGTACCCAATGTAAGGCAAATAAAAGGATGTAAATCGGCATTTAAGCCTTTCTGAATCCCCACAATGGTGAAAAGCCCCAAACCAAAACTATCAAAAATGAATAGTGTAACTTTAAATCTTCTTTCTATGGATTTGAAAATCATTGCAAATATGGCAGGAATGAAAATCAATGCACACATTCTAATATCGTGAATCCAAAAGACTGGAATATCCAAAAGTAAATCCCTAATGGTACCACCACCCACCGAAGTGATGAAGGCTATGATAAGTACCCCAAAAGGGTCTAAGCGTTTCTGCATTGCTGCAAACGCTCCCGACATAGAGAATGAAATCATTCCCAATGTTTCAATAATGAAATTGAAGTTTTGATGTATTTCCAAAATTTAAATCATTTCAAAAGTTAAATACGCACAGCATCGGGCACCAAGAGGGTATAGTCCCCACCAAAGTTGATAATTTCCCTTACGATACTACTACTGATGAAGGATTTACCAGCGGAGGTGAGTAAGAAAATGGTTTCAATTTTATTCTCTTGTGTAAGGGTTCTATTGGTCTGTGCAATGGCTTTTTCAAACTCAAAATCGGCAGGGTTTCTCAGTCCTCTCAAGATGAAATTTACATTTTTACTTCGGCAATAGTCTATGGTAAGTCCCTCAAAAGAATCCACTTCTACATTGGGGAAATTTTCAAAGGTTTTTCGGATGAATGCTTCCCTTTGCTCTAAAGAAAACATATATTTCTTTTGGGAATTTTTCCCAATGGCGATGATGATTTTATCAAATAAAGGTGCGGCTCGCTCTACAATATCGTAATGCCCCAAAGTAATGGGATCAAACGAACCTGGAAAAACTGCTATTTTCATATTGGTTGTCGGTTGGCTGTTGATGGTTATTAGTATTAGTTGATAGTTGTCGGTTGATAGTTGATAGCTAACAACCATTAACTTGCTCTCTACATTAAATTCATCTTGACCGTCGGTTGTTGGTTGATGGTTGTTAGTCATCAACCGACAACCAACAACCATCAACTAAATTTATTTATTCAACGCTTTCTCTACTTCGTTGCCACAAAGGTCTTTGATGGAAATTCCGTAATGCAATGCCTGCTGTGGTAGGATGCTCGCTGGTGAAAAGCCAGGGTTGGTATTCATCTCCAGCATATAAGGGGTTCCATTTATTATAATGTATTCGCTACGGGAGAAGCCTTGCATACCGAGAGATTGATAGGCTTTTTTAGCGATGGTTTCCACTTTTTCGCGGGTAGCATCATCCAATCTGGCAGGGGTAATTTCCTGCGATGCTCCTTCGTATTTGGCTTCGTAATCAAAAAACTCTTTATCTGGAATAATTTCCGTAATACCCAGAACAATGGTTTCCCCTTGGAAATCTACTACGCCCACAGAAACTTCCGTACCATTAAGAAAGCTTTCTATCAAGATATCATCATCTTCTGCAAAAGCCACTTCCAAAGCTTTATCAAACTCTGAAATGTCTTTCACCTTAGAAATACCCAAAGAAGAGCCACTTTCATTTGGCTTTACGAAACAAGGTAATCCAATTTCTTTTACAATGTATTCTGTATCTACCGTTTCACCTTTTTTCAGGTAGATGCTTTTGGCGGAAGGGATACCATATTTTGCGAGAACAGAGAGTGTATCTTTTTTATTGAAAGTTAAGGCACTTTGATAGAAATTGCAGCCAGTGTATCGTTGCCCAATCACATCCCAATAGGCTTGTAGTTCGCCATTTTCACCAGGTTTTCCGTGGATGGTATTGAAACAAACATCAAAGGTTAGCTTGCTGCCATCTGCCAAGGTTGCAGAAAAATCGGCTTTATTGATGGGGAATTTATTGTCTTGTTCATCCCAAAGATACCAATCATCTTTCAGGATAACCACTTTGTAAACATTATATTTTTCGCGGTCGAGGGAATCAAAAATCAATTGCCCACTTTTAAGCGAAACTTTGTACTCATTAGAGTATCCGCCCGTTACTACGGCGATATTTTTTTTAGTCATTATATTTAGGATTACGAGGCAAAGTTAAAAGTTTTTATTGAATGTAGGGCGTTTCAGGTTTACTAAAAATCTATAATTTTCAAAAAAATAAGACTATATGGGTTAGGTTAAAATTAATCTTTTTTAGACAAATTCTTATCTCGTGATCTTATTTTTAGGAGTATTATCCTTGCTTTTTTCTAGTCAATTTTGTACCTTTATACAAAACTAATTTTATGAAAAAAACTATATCCCTCATTTCATCTTTTTCCGTTACTTTGTTGTTTGGACAAGATGTTTGTGGCTTTGATCACCTCCATCATCAATGGAAAAGTAAAAATGTTCATCAGGAGGAGGTAAGAAAAACAGATTTAAAAGAATTTTATAAAAATCAAGAACTGTCGTCAAAGACATTATCAAAGGCATTGCTAGGTAATACTATCATTTTTTTGCCTTACAATGGTCCTATTTACGAAGTACCTATCGTGGTTCATATTATAGAAACTTCCTATAAAAGCTGGCAAGTAACAGAAGAAGAAATGAAAATTTCTGATGAGCAAATAAAGAAATGGATTAACAATACTAATACGATACTTGCAACCACTTATGGTAACGGATTTCCAAAAGAAGGAGGAGGTTTGAATGATGGAACGGTAATACCCTTTAAGCTTGTTTTAGCGAAAAGAACGGTAGATGGTCTCCCTACAACGGGCATCAATAGAGTAAATGGTGATATTTACCCTTATTATGGAGCAGATGGTGTTAGGTACCAAATTCTGCCTGAAGGTCGGGGTGCTTCGGTAGAGGAAATTAAAGCCATAGCTCCCCATTGGCGAGAAGATTTATACTTGAATTTGTACATTGTTGTAGGAATAGATGGAGCAAAAAAAGAAGCGGGACTCACAGGTTTTGCAGGATTGCCCAATTATGGAAATGATTCATACGATATATTCATAAAAGTGGCTTCTGCCAAAAAGAAAAATGATATTACTTTAGCTCACGAATTTGGACATACTTTAGGTCTACTCCATACTTATTCAGGAGGTAGTGAAAACCAATGTCCTACAAATACGGGCAATTGTACTAAGGATGATGATGGAATTTGCGATACAGAACCTTCTAAATCTTGGCCTAAAAAAATAAATGCTTCCACAGGGGAAATTACTACACCTACCAATGATGATTATAACGAATGTTCTGGTAAAAACTTCCAAGGAGAGCAATACAACATTATGAACTATTCTTATGATAGATTCAAATTTACTCCTGGACAAAGAGATTGGGCATTAAACCAATTTCTCAAATATAGAAGTAGTTTGACTCGTTCCCGTGGAGGGGAAGCCGTAACCGAAAAAAATACAGTAACAGTGATTAATGCCCTATGTAGTAGGACTCCCCAAAGGCTTATTCCTAATGCAACACCTGATAAAATCACGGTTAATCTTGGAACCATTAATAATACTTCTACAAGTAATAATGTTTACATCGATTACATCAAAATAGCTCATCAATACAAAAATGTATTTACCGAAGTTTTAGATTCAGAAGCAAGCAATATCACCATAAAAGGACTAAAAGGATTAAATATTAATGCTTGGATAGACTATAATGACAATGGGATTTTTGAAAATAATGAAGCAATTGTCAATAACACTATTCCTAATAATGGGGTGTTGAATGTCAGCTTTACTCCTCCTTTTTCCGCTATTAAAGATAAATTTTTAAGGTTAAGGGTGCGTTCTGATGATTTCAAAGGTAATGCTTGTGATGATTTAGAATTTGGACAAATACAAGATTATGCCGTGCGTATAGTCTCTGAATTTAGTCCTCCTATATCTGATGATGAAACATCTCCCGAAAGCAATATTTATACATCTAGGATAGGCATTAATACCTTAAGTCCCCAAGCGAGTTTAGATGTTAGAGAGACTAAACTATCCAATTTAAAAGATGAAGATAAGGTGAAAGCACAGGGAATTGTTTTACCAAACTTTACCACCGAAGAAAGAAATACCTTTAAAAAAGTAAAAAATGGTATTATAATCTATAATATCACCAATCAATGTGTAGAAATATATCAAGACGGACAATGGATATGTCTATAAGTATAATTTTTTAAAGATCTATAAAAATGAAAAATATTTTATGTACCCTCTTTTGTTTAGTGATGTTCCCTACTTATGCTCAAGAAAAAGTAGTACCTAATTCTCCTATTTTAAAGGAAGTTTGTATACCGCCGTATAGTGATGCTATTTCCTATGGCCCTACAAAAGTAGAATTAGGTTCTATCAATAATACCTCTAATTATTACAGTGAAATTGGTAGTAATAATTTCTATACAGATTATAGTTCTACCTATTTTACAGATATTTATGACAATCAAGAAAATACTCTTATCATAAGTTTAGAGCCTAATAAGAATCGTGTGGTTAGAGCTTGGGTTGATTATGATAACAATGGTGTTTTCAGTGATAATGAATTTATTAGAAACTCATCTAATGGAGTAAATGAGTCTTCTATAAGTATTAGTTTTAATATCCCTTCTAATGCAATCAAAAATACTTATCTTAGATTAAGGATATTAGTGGAATTCATCGCCACAGAATCCCATTGCAGTGGCATTTATGGCGAAATTGAAGATTATGCTGTGCGTATAGTTTCTAAAACCCCTCCTTCTAGTAATGATGGGTTTAGTATAGGGCGAGTAGGTATTAATACAGATCAACCACAAGCCACTCTAGATATTAGAGAAAAACCTCTATCAGAACTTCCAGAAGGACAAGCGCAAGGTGTTTCTCTTCCGAATTTTACAACTGCTGAAAGAAATACTTTTACCAATGTTAGGACAGGAACGATTATATACAATACTGAAAACAAATGTATTGAAGTATATAAGGGTAATGTTACAGGCTGGCAATGTTTAAACTCTAATTAATTCTCTTAGTGAAAAGCATAGAGTTTATCTTGGCTTTTATTTTGGTTGAACTTCCAATAAAAACGAGATAGGTAGCCTCAAGCGATGTGTTGTAAGTGAAATTTCATCCTATTTTTCTTCGGGTTTCCTTGCAGTTTCCTTGCGGAATCCTTCCCAAAAATCGCATTTTTTGGGAAGGTTTGGGAAGAACTCCCGAAGAACTTCGCAAGAAAGTCCCTAAAATGTAGGACAAGAAGCGACAGAAAGTGCCAACCAAAGCCAACCAAAGTCAATAAATGTTTTCAAATATTGTAATAGGCTGATATAAAGATGTATAGGTATGGTGTGTGTCACTGAGAAGATTTGGGAAAATCAGCTAAGATGCTTCAAAATGGTATAATAATCTATTTTGATAAAAATTAAATAGGCTCTAATTGAGCTAATCTTATGATGGTGCCCGAAAAAATCTTTTAAAAAAGATTAAAATAGGATTTAAAATTATTGGTTATATTTGCCTATTATTTTAATCGAAAGAAATTTATGCTTAAATCTTTTTTTCATTGGAAGGTTTTTTTGAACATCATTTTGGCAGCAGCGGTTTTTGTGGGGCTTGTGTGGCTTACTTTCCGTTGGCTAGAGATGCATACCAATCACGGTAAAGAGATACCCGTACCCAATGTGATGAATATGTCTGTGCATCAGGCAGTGAAGGTGCTAGACGATGCTGGACTAGAATACGAAGTGGATAGTTTTAAATATGACCCTAAATATAAGCCATTTCAAGTGTTACAAATCTATCCTTCGCCTGGGTCTAGAGTGAAAGGCGGGCGTGCCATCATTATGAAAGTGAACCCAAGAACTTGGGCTCCGGTGCAGGTGCCAGACATTTTGGATAGATATAAAGGCTTGGCATTCAAACAGCTGGAATCTGTAGGGCTGAAAGTAGGTGATACCATCTATGAGCCTAATATCCAGAGAGATGCCGTTATCCGTATGCAGCAGAATGGTAATGTGATAAAACCAGGGATGCTCTTACCTCGTTTCTCTACCATAGATTTGGTGATTGGAACAGGGCCTAAGCGAAATGTAACGGTGCCTAACTTGGTAGGGCTTACCGTACAAGAAGCCAGAGCTATTATTACTCAAAATCTTTTTGAAGTAGGATTGATAGACTTTGAGGATGGAGGACAAGATGATTCAGATATTGTGTATTATCAAGACCCAGAAGGTGGCTCATTGCGAGACCAAGGAATGCAGATAGACCTTTGGGCAAGTAAGAAAATACCAGCCCAGATGACCGCGAAAATCAATCAGCTTAATGCAATGTATCGCGTGAAGATAGATACCACGCTACCGCCTATAAGATACGAGGAGGTGCCAGTGTATCACGAGCCGGTAGAAGAGGTGGTTCCTGTAGAAAAACCGAAGCCTGTAGAAAAACCAAAGCCAGTGGAAAAACCTAAAGTGGCAGAGAAACCAAAAGCAGAGAAGCCAAAAACTACGGAAACTAAACCTAAAACAGAGGAAAAAGCGAAGCTTAAAACGGAATCTAAAACCAATGATACCAAAGCTTCAGCTACCAAGAATAAAACTACCTCTGACAATGCCGCGGCAAAAACCGAAAAGAAACCTGTAGCAGAGGAAAAACCAAAAACTAAAAAAGTAATTGTAGAATAAATTTAGCAAAAGCTTCAACTTCTATGTTGAAGCTTTTTTAAACATTATGAAAGAAGAAGATTTTTTAGAAGAAGAATTCTTAGAATCCGAACAAAATAATGACGAAGAAGGAGAGGGGCTGTATGAGCATCTGCACCTTATTGTAGATAAAAAGCAAGAACCTCTAAGGATAGATAAATTCCTTTTGATTTTTAGACAAAATTCTTCACGGAACAAAATTTCCCAAACTTGCAGAGCAGGCAATGTCATCGTTAATGGTGTTCCTGTAAAGCAAAACTATCGCGTAAAGCCTGGGGATGAGGTTTCTGTTTTGCTTACCAGACCGCCAAGGGAGAATGTGATTGTGCCACAAGATATTCCCATCAATATCGTTTATGAAGATGATGATGTTCTGGTGGTAGATAAAGAAGCGGGGATGGTGGTGCACCCTGGTTTTGGAAACTGGGACGGTACATTGGTGAACGCTGTGGCTCATCATTTTGAAAAAAACGGATTGAAAACAGATTTAGACCGCGTAGGATTGGTTCATAGAATAGATAAAGACACTTCGGGACTGATTGTTATCGCGAAAAATGAATATGCACTCAGCCATCTGGCAAAGCAGTTTTTTGATAGAAAGACCAAAAGGCTTTATTGGGCATTCGTATGGGGAAATCTTGCCGATGATGCAGGTACTATACGAGGGCATATTGGTAGGCATCAGAAAAATAGAATGCAAATGGCAGTTTATGAAGATGGAAGCCACGGGAAGCACGCCGTAACGCATTACAAAGTATTAGAGCGATTTCGGTATATGACTTGGGTGGAATGCAAACTGGAAACGGGAAGAACGCATCAGATTAGGGCTCACTTTAAGCATATTGGGCATACGCTCTTTAATGATGAACGGTATGAAGGGCATATCCCTCTAAGGGGGCAAAATTTGCCGAAATACAAGCAATTTATCCAAAATGTATTTGATATTCTGCCAAGGCACGCCCTGCACGCTCATACTTTGGGATTTGTACACCCCGTTACCAAAAAAGAGTTGTATTTTGAAAGTCCAATGCCTTCGGATATGCAAGCAGCGGTAGAAAAATGGCGAAATTATTTGGCATCAAATGGGTAAGTGTATTCTTTGAGTGTAGATTTTAGGTTAGATTTCTTTTTAAAAGTTGTTGAAATATTGAAAGTTATAAAATTTGATTGTAGGATTGAATATTATTGTTGGACATAGATTTGAAATTTTACTGCTGGTATTCCCATATTAGGCTAAAAAAGTACTACATTTGCACTTGTAAAAGAACATTATGAGTTTAATAAAAGAATTTAAGGATTTTGCATTCAAAGGAAATGTAATTGATTTAGCTGTCGGTGTAATCATTGGAGCTGCTTTCGGGAAGATTGTTTCATCATTAGTAGAAGATGTAATCACACCTTTACTTCTTAATCCAGCATTGGACGCTGTAGGTGCAGAGAATATTGCACAGCTTTCTTGGAATGGTGTAAAGTACGGAAACTTCCTTTCAGCTGTGATTAGTTTCTTGTGTATTGCTTTTGTATTGTTCCTTATCATTAAGGGAGCTAATAAGATGAAAAAAGAAGAGCCTGCAGCACCAGCTGGACCTACGCAGGAGGATTTATTAGCTGAAATTAGAGATTTATTGAAAAATAAATAATAATTTTAATATCAAATAAAAAATCACCTCAATCAGAGATTGAGGTGATTTTTATTATAGTAGATATCTATTTATACAAAAGGAAGCTTCACCACTTTTGCAGGAATATTTTTATTTCTTATCTGAATAAAAATCTCTGAACCTAATTTAAAAAGAGGCTGGTCCACATACGCTAAGCCAATCCCTACTTTCTTCATTGGGCTCATTGTACCAGAGGTTACTTTGCCTATCACATTTCCTTCGGCATCTACCACAGGGTAATCGTGTCTTGGTATGGCTTTTTCTAGCATTTCAAAAGCTACCAATTTTCTGCCTACGCCTTCGGCTTTTTGTTTTTCAAAAATTTCTTTGGATACGAAATCCTTATCAAACTTGGTAATCCAGCCCAGTCCAGCTTCAATAGGGGAAGTGGTATCATCTATGTCATTACCATAAAGGCAAAATCCTTTCTCCAACCTTAGTGTATCTCTCGCTCCCAAACCACAAGGAATTAGTCCAAATTCTTCTCCTGCTTTGGTAATATCGTCCCAAAGTTTTTCCGCTGCTTCGTTTTTGAAATAAATCTCAAAACCACCACTTCCTGTGTAGCCCGTGTTGGAAATAATCACTTCATCTACCCCAGATACTGTTCCAATGGTAAAATGATAATAAGGAATGTCTGAAAGATTAACCTCCGTTAATTTTTGCAAAGTTTCCAATGCTTTTGGTCCTTGGATGGCAATGAGCGACATCTCATCAGAAACATTGGTAAGTTTTGCCTCGTATTGGTTAAATTGATTGATATGCTCCCAATCTTTCTGAATGTTAGAAGCATTAACCACTACAAAGTACTTCTCATCATTGATTTTATATACAATCAAATCATCTACGATGCCTCCGTTTTCGTTTGGTAAACAAGAATACTGAGCTTTTCCGTCTTGCAAAGCCTCCACATTGTTGGAGGTAACCCTTTGCAATAAATCCTTAGCTCCTTTTCCCTCCACAAAGAACTGTCCCATATGAGACACATCAAAAATACCTACCTTTTCTCTTACTACAAAATGCTCTTCTGTAAGCCCAGAGTATTGCACTGGCATTTCAAATCCTGCGAAAGGAACCATCTTAGCACCAAGCGATAGATGCTTGTTGTACAACGCTGTTTTGTTCATATACTTTTTATTTTTATTGTTTTTTTTCATTTGTACTATTGTACAATGTAATATGTACTATGACTTTATACATTATACTTTATACTTTATACAATCGTGCATTAATTATACATCGTACAATTGCACATCATTCACAAATGTTGTTTATACTCTTTTAAAATAATTTTAAACCACTCGGTAAAGTGCTGAGGGTTTTGGCGAACTTCCGTATCCAAATCGTCCATTGAGATATACCGCACCTCCGAAACCTCATCAGCATTGAGATGAAAATCTCCCTCATAAACGCCTACAAACACATAATCTAGTTCGTGTTCCCAGAGACCGCCTCCCACATCGGCTTTATAGATAAAATGAAACTTCTCTGCAAGTGCAGTTTCTATCCCTAGTTCCTCCTTTAGACGGCGATGGGCAGCCTCTTCGTAGCTTTCCCCAAGGCGAGGATGGGAGCAACACGCATTGGTCCATTGGTTGGGCGAGTGGTATTTCCCAGCGGCTCTTTTCTGGAGTAGCGTTTCCCCTTTCTCATTAAACAAAAAGACAGAGAACGCCCTATGAAGCATTCCTTTTTCGTGGGCTTCTTGCTTTCCCATAAGTCCTAAAAACGCATCATCTTCGGATACTAAAACTACCTGTTCCTCCATTTCACAAATGTAGGTATTTTTATGGATAATTGAAATGTTTAATCACTTTAAAATTTAAAATCCAATTCCATAGTAGGCAGTAGCGGTAAGCTATAAGCTTTAAGTCAATAAGATAGATTTTACAATAATCTCTATGAAACAATCCCTCATAAAAAACCGCCTTGTTGCCAAGACGGTTAAAGTAAAATGTTTTATAAACTAGGATTTTTTAATCTTACCTCTTTCGGGAATGGAATGGTATACCTCTGGTCGCCCGCCGATAGGGTGAATGTTTCCCCATCGAAAAGGTGAATTATCTCTGGCTGTGTGGTTCTTCTTAAATCAAACCAGCGGTAACCTTCAAAGGATAATTCTCTAGCCCTTTCATTCAAGAGTTCTGTATAATACGCCTCTGATGATAGCCCTGAAATCTTTGCTTGAAAAGCGGCGTATCCTGTAGCATTGTATCGCTTTGCCGCCAAAGTAAGTAAGGTTGCCTTAGACTCTGCCGTCTTGTTCAGTTGGGCTTCTGCTTCCGCCTTGATTAAAAGCACCTCTCCTACTCGGAATGTAGATTTCAGTTCATTATTACTATTAAACTTAGTAGTTTGCCAATTAGAGCCATTTTTAGTGAAATATTTTGCAAAACGCAAATCGTTCACTTGGTCAAATAACGCTATATGAGCATCAGAAACTCTGGAAAATGAATGGGTAGTTCGGTTCATTGCCATATCCAAATTCATAATAGATTCTACGGATTTATAGTTGCTCGGCAATACCGAATAATTATTAAAATCTTCCAAATTAGCATTATATCCCAAAAGTACCATTAAAAACATCATTTACCTGAACCACTGCTACAGAATCTTTTCCAAATGCCTTTATTTCAAAACCTTCAATAATGGATTCCCCATAATTATCCTTTACCGATTGATAGATATTATCCTTTTTAGGAGCTTCTATTTTAGGGTCAAAGGTCTTTGCCCACACCTTCTTATTTTGAACATCTTTATAAAACCGAATCAATTTATTCTCATAATTAATACCTTTATTAATCCCCGCATTATTAATCTCCGCAGGAACAGAAGATATTTTATTAACTACCAATAAATCTTTCCCCAAAAGTTCGTTCGGGATTTCAAAATAAATCTTATCCTTTACCTGATGAATCGTAAAAAGTCCTTTTTTGCTTTTTGCATCCTTCAGTAGTGTATCATAAGATGCAATTCCCTTATCTGCCTTGTCTGAAAGGCTATCTTTTTTAGAAATTTTATCTTTTTCTATCGTTTTTTTATCTTTCTCCTGAGCCTGAAACCCCATTGCATAAAATCCCAATAAAAAAACAGATGCCAATTTTAAATTCATACCTTATTCTTTTTTAGAAAAGGCGACAAAGTTAGATATATTTTATGGACATTACTAATTTTCACTACTGATTTTTAACCCGGGCAGATTCAACTTCCAAATGCCCTTTTGAGCAAACTTTCTACTTTCGGCTCGCTACCGCGAAAAGTTTTGTAAAGCTCCATTGGGTCTTTGGTGCCTCCGCTAGAGAGCAATACTTTGTATTTCTTGGCAATTTCTGGGTTGAAGATGCCATTTTCTTTGAAATACTGAAACGCATCGGCATCCAATACTTCTGCCCATTTGTAAGAATAATATCCCGCCGAATAGCCTCCTTGGAAAATATGTGAAAAGCTGGTACTAATGGCTGTTTCTGGATTTCTTGGATAGAGATTTGTTTTCTCCGTAATGTGGTCTTCAAAGGTTTTTACATCAAAGTTTTCATCTAAATTTTCTGAATGATATGCCATATCCAACAATCCGAAGCCTAATTGGCGAAGCGTCTGATAGCCTTCCATAAAGCTTTTGGACTGAGCCAGCTTTTCTATTTTTTCATCAGAAAGTGTTTCACCTGTTTGATAATGCTTTGCAAAAGATTTCAAAAATTCAGGTTCGTAGCAATAGTTTTCCAAAAACTGCGATGGCAATTCTACAAAATCCCATTTCACAGAAGTCCCGGAAAGATTTGGGTATTGTGTGTTCGCTAAAATGCCGTGCAGAGCGTGTCCAAACTCGTGAAACAGTGTGGTAACCTCTTGGAAAGTCAAAAGACTTGGCGTGTTAGCCGTTGGTTTTGTAAAGTTGCATACGACTGAAATGTGTGGCCTGTGGTTTTCCCCATTTTTCTGAAACTGATTTTTATAGCTCGTCATCCACGCTCCTGCCCGCTTGCCTTTTCTTGGATGATAATCTACATAGAGTAAGGCTTTGTAATTTCCTTGTTCTAAAACTTTATAAATTTTTACTTCTTCGTGGTATTTCTGAATTTCGTGAGTTTCCTCAAATGTGACTCCAAAAAGTTTTTCAGCCAAACCAAAAACAGCTTCCTGAACTTTTTCTAATGGGAAATAAGGTTTTAGTTCCTCATCATTAAGGTCAAATTTCTGTTTTCTCAATTGCTCTGCATAGTAAGCGTGGTCGTAGCTTTGGATTTCTTCTATGCCATCAGCTTTGGCAAGAGATTTTAAGTCCTCAATTTCTTTTTGAGCGAAAGGCGTCGCTTTATCAAGAAGTTCATTCAAAAAACTAAAAACATTTTCCGAAGATTGTGCCATTCTCTCTTCCAAAACGAAAGATGCAAAGTCTTTATAGCCGAGCAATTGGGCTTTTTCTCGGCGAAGTTTCACCAGTTCTTTGATAAGATTTTGATTATCAAATTCACCATCATCAAAAGATTTTTTACCATTCGCCAAAGCCAATTCTTTTCTTAATTCTCGGTTGTCGGCATAGGTCATCAGCGGAATATAGCTTGGGTATTGAAGCGTCACCACAAAACCTTCCAGTCCCCTCTCCTTTGCCTCCTCGGCATATTGAGCTAAGACAGATTCTGGGATGCCTGCCAATTCTTTTTTATCCGTTATATGTTTGAAATAAGCATTGGTGGATGCCAATACATTTTGCCCGAATTGTAAGGACTTAATGGACAATTCTTTGTTGATTTGCTCTAATTTCTTTTTGTCTTCTTTGCTGAGCAAAGCCCCACTTCTTACGAAGCCTTTGTAAGTTTCATTGAGTAGGGTTTCTTGTTCTGGGTTTAAATTCAAATGCTCTTTATCCTCAAAAACCTGTTTGATTCTTGCGAAAAGCAATTCATTTTGAGAAATTTTAGAAGAAAATTCCGTTAATAATGGGGAAACTTCTTGGGCTATTTTTTGAATTTCATCGTTGGTCTCCGCAGAGTTGAGGTTAAAGAAAATATTAGAAACCATATCCAGTTGCTCCCCAGAATACGCCAATGCTTCAATGGTATTTTCAAATGAGGGTGTATCGGGATTTTGGGCGATGTTTTGGATTTCTTCTTCTGATTTCTGGATTAATTCTTTAAATGCAGGAAGGAAATGCTCTTCCTTAATCTCCTGAAACGGTGCCGATTGGTATAAAGTATGAAATGATTTTAATAATGGATTCATCGTTTTGATTTTAAATGGCAAATTTAAAGATTATTCAACAAAAAAGGACGATGAAACCATCGCCCTTTTTATAATAATAAAGAAATATCTTTAATTAAGCTTCTTCAGATTTAGCCTCCTCTGCTTTTGCTGGAGCTTCTACAGGAGCATCAGAAACTACATCAAACTCGTAGTTGTACTCTACATCTCTGTGCAATCTTACCAAAGCAGAGAATTTACCTGTTCTCTTAATAGTATTACCAGGGATTTTGATGTATTTTCTATCAATTTCTACACCTGCTTTAGCCAATTCTTCAGCAAGGTTAGCATTGTTGATAGAACCAAATAATTTATCACCTGTACCTACTTTAGCAGCGATAGTAACAGCAACTTTTTTAAGTTGTTCTACTTTAGCCTGAGCAGCCGCTACCAATTTAGCTTCTTCTTCTTTTCTTGCTTCCAAAGTCTCTGCAAGTAAAGCTTTGTTTTTAGGCGTTGCCAATACAGCATACCCTTGTGGAATCAGGAAGTTTCTAGCGTATCCTGGTTTTACGCTTACTGTATCAAACTCAAGTCCTAAGTTTTCTACATCTCTTTTTAGGATAATGTCCATTGTTGTTGTCCGTTTTTTAGTTTTAGAGAAAAGAAAAAAGAAAAAAAAGATTAAAGACGATTGTCCCGAAAATTGTTTGCTTTCCTTTAATCTAAAAATCGTTAGAATTAATTTTATTGATTCAGCAACAAAGAGCAAATCAATATAATTTTCTTTGCTCTTGTTTCTTAAATTTTGTTATTTCAACATATCAGCCACATAAGGCATCAATGCCAAGTGTCTTGCTCTTTTGATAGCAGCAGAAACTTTTCTTTGGTATTTCAAAGAAGTTCCTGTATATCTTCTTGGAAGAATTTTACCTTGTTCGTTTACAAACTGAAGTAAGAAATCTGCATCTTTGTAATCTACGTGTTTGATACCGTATTTTTTGAATCTACAATATTTCTTTTCAGATTTTGTATTAATATCAAGTGGAGTAAGGAATTTTACTTCAGATTCTCCTCCAGCTGAGGCTTGTTTTGCCATTTCATCTATTGCCATTGTAATAAATTTTAAGAGTTAAAAAAATTAAGCTTTTGCAGTTTTAAGTTTTGCTCTTCTTGTTACAGCGTACTCTACTGCGTGTTTATCCAATTTGGTAGTAAGGTAACGGATTACTCTCTCGTCACGCTTGTAGGCAGTTTCTAAATCTGCTACAATAGTTCCTTCTCCTTTGAATTCAATCAAAGTGTAGAATCCATTCTTTTTCAATTGAATTGGATAAGCTAGTTTTTTTAGTCCCCAATTTTCTTTGGCAACGATTTCACACCCTTTTTCTACTAAAAGGTTTTCGAATTTTTTCACTGCTTCCTCCACCTGTGCGTCAGATAGAACGGGAGTTAAAATGAAAACAGTTTCGTAATTGTTCATAATGTTAAAATTAAGTATTAATTATTTCAAGGTGCAAAAGTAAACATTCTTCCTGATATACACAACACCTCTGAAATTTCTTTATCAAAACTTTAGCCTCACACCTTTACTTGAGGGTTCAGCATATTCTTCGGATCCAAAATTTCATCCAATTGCTCTTGAGATAGCACCCCTCTTTCCAACACCAAGTTGTAAACACTTTTTCCAGTTTCTAAAGCTTCTTTAGCAATTTCGGTAGAGTTTTTATATCCTATATGAGGGTTCAATGCCGTCACAATCCCAATGCTGTGTTTCACCATATTAAGACAAACTTCCTTATTTGCTGTAATGCCTACCACGCATTTTTCACGGAGTGTATCCATTGCGTTGCCTAGGAAATGTAGATTTTCCATAATGGCGTGGGATAGCACGGGCTCCATTACATTCAGCTGCAATTGCCCTGCTTCCGCAGCGAAAGTTACGGTAAGGTCATTGCCTATTACTTTATAGCAAACTTGGTTTACCACCTCTGGAATTACGGGGTTTACCTTCCCTGGCATAATGGAACTTCCTGGCTGCATTGGTGGCAAGTTGATTTCAAACAAACCAGCTCTAGGCCCTGATGCTAGCAATCTCAAATCATTACATATTTTGGAAAGTTTTACTGCCAAACGCTTCATTGCAGAGGAGTAGATAACATAGGAACCTGTATCTGGCGTTGCCTCTACCAAGTCTGGAGCAGAAACGATAGGAAACCCTGAAATCTCTGCAAGGTTTTTAGCACATAGTAAAGCATAGCCCGCAGGAGCGTTCAATCCTGTTCCGATGGCAGTAGCCCCCATATTGACTTCCACAAAAAGATTGGCATTGCCATTCAGCTTAGAGATTTCCTCTTCCAAAGTTGCCGCAAAAGCCTCAAACTCTTGCCCTAAAGTCATAGGAACAGCATCTTGCAACTGAGTTCTTCCCATCTTGATGACATCTTGAAACTCTTGTCCTTTGTCTCTAAATGCTTGAACAATTAATTTCAGTTTTGAAACAAGAATTTCATTTTCAAAAAGTAAAGCCAGCTTAATCGCTGTAGGATATGCATCATTGGTAGATTGCGAAAGATTGATATGGTCATTCGGCGAGCAATACTTGTAGTCACCTTTTTCTTTGCCCATTTTTTCCAAAACCACATTAGCAATTACTTCATTACCATTCATATTAACAGAGGTTCCCGCTCCACCTTGTATCATATCAATAGGAAACTGCTCATCATATTGACCGCTTGCCACCTCATCGCAGGCCTCTGAAATGTAATGATACAACTCCTCTGGTAATAATCCTAATTCATAATTGGTCTTAGCCGCCGCCTTTTTTACCAATGCTAAAGCTTTTATAAATAATGGATAGGCAGAAAGTTTTTGCCCAGAGATTTTGAAATTATCTATCGCTCGTTGCGTTTGTACGCCATAAAAAGCCTCCTCGGGAACATTCAACTCACCCAATAGGTCGCTCTCTTTTCTATATTTGTTCATTATTAAAAATTTTGCTGAAAGTTAAGTCTTTTTCTATTGTTGTACCAAATAAAATCTGGAATTATTTTGAAGGGTATTTCTCCACCAAAGCTTGCAATATCGCCCAAGTTTCAGCATCCATTACACCATCACATTTTTCTGGTCTGAAATGATACTGAAAAGCTTCCACCGTTTTTAATGTGCTCTTATCTGGCATTCCATTGATGGTAATTCCGTACCCCAACTGCCCTAAAAGTGTTTGATATCTTGTGATAAAACTATAAGTATTAAGCTCCACGAGGTGTTGTTCTGGAAAAATCGCATTAAGGTATTTCATCTTCGTAGCATCATTATACCACATACCTACATTATATTCATCATAAAGTCTTTTCCAAGGAAACTTAGGCCCTGGATCTTCCTTTCGCGTTGGTGCAATATCCGAGTGGGCTAAAATTCCCGTTGCAGGAATATCATACCGCTGAGCCAAGTCTTTAATTAATGCCGCTACTTTTTTAAATTGCCATTCTGGAAATTCATAAAATGTTTTCACACCTTTAGCATCTGCTGTATATCCCGTGTTTACGATTTCAATACCTATGGAAGTATCGTTAAGATTCTGAATTCCTCTCCAAGAACTCACACCAGCGTGATAAGCTCGCTTATTTTCATCTACCAATTGATAAATTTCATCATCATTATAATCATTCACCAAATAGTGAGAACTCACACTTTGTTGCGTAAGCACCCTTAGAGACTTCTCATTATCCAAAGCGGTATAATGTACAATAATGTATCGCTGACGGAAATTTTGAGCTACTGCTGGGAAGTAATTCTTGGTTACTTTATAGCCCACAGGCTGTGCTGAAACAATAGATCCGTGGCTAATGGTATTGTCGTTCTTTGCCACATTACCAATATTCACTTTATAAAAATCATAAGTTCCCTGATGCTGCACTGGTGGTTTTTGTGGAGCAACATCTTCTTTTTTCTCTACAGGTTTTGCTACTACCGTAGGTTTACTCACGGTTTTCTGGACTGGTTTTTGCGAGGCACAAGAAAACAACAAAAAACTTACTCCTATGAAATACAATTGATTACGCATAATATCTTTTTAAGTTCAAAAAATTTTTGTAAAAATATGAAAAAAATATTTGGTAGTTATAAAAAAAGCTTCTATATTTGCACTCGCAATTAAGGAACAGACGATCTTAATAAAAATTGCAAGGAGGGTTGCCGGAGTGGTTAACGGAGCAGTTTGCTAAACTGTCGACCCGAAAGGGTCGCAAGGGTTCGAATCCCTTACCCTCCGCACAGAACACGGGGTGTAGCGTAGTCCGGTCATCGCGCCTGGTTTGGGACCAGGAGGTCGCAGGTTCGAATCCTGCCACCCCGACATAAGTTTATTAATTCTTTAAAAATTAATGGCAGGGTGCGTAGCTCAGCTGGATAGAGCATCTGCCTTCTAAGCAGACGGTCAAAGGTTCGAATCCTTTCGCGCTCACAAACCGCCCCTATTTTAGGGCGGTTTTCTTTTTATATCCCCGAAAATACCCCCGAAAACCATTTCATTAAAGAAAAGCGTATGGAAAGTTCTCGAGAATATTTCTGTTTTCTTATGGTGAAGACAACTAAAATCCCCACCGAAAGAGTGGGGAGAAAATTATATACTTTTAATTTTTTCTAATTTTTGAAGATAGAAGTTTTTTAGTTTTTCAAAATCTTCGGGTAAGAATTGGTTGTAATTTTCTTTTTTCTTTTTTTTAGAGACTACAGAGGTGGTTTTTCCTATTGCTTCGGCAACTTGCCTTGCAGACAATTGCAGTTCTTCTATAATAGCAAGTGTTTTTTTATGAGTATCCATAGTTATATAATTTCATCGTTTATTTTTAAATCACCCCCCAATGCGTTTACAATTACACATAATAAATCAGCATCAGGCGAAAATTTCCCTGCTTCTATTCGTTGCAGAGTGTTTTTGCTTATCCCTACTTGTTCGGCTACTTCTTCAATGGACATCCCTTTCTCTTCTCTCACTGATTTTAGAACATCAGCGATTTTGATTCTTTTATCAAGTGCTTGTTGTTTATTTTTCATTTTGTTCTTTTTGATTAATAAAATCTACTACTAATGCTAATCTTTTTTTATTAAGTTCAGTACCTACAAATTTTTTACCGTTCAGATAAGCGTACTTTGCTACCAAGCCAGTCCCCATACAAAGGTCTCCGATACAATTGTATGAATGATTTTCGCAAATGTATTTGATTGCCTTTTCTTCGTCTATATTGTTCATTGCTTCATTCTTGTGAATAGGTTCGTTTGAGCAATGGAAAATCCAACATTTATTACTTTTTTTATTGTAATAAAATGATTCATAGATAATGATATTTTGATACCTCTTTTTGCATTCACTCAAAAACAAATCATAATTGGACGCAAAAATTTCAAAAAACAAGTGTTTGGGTGCAATTTCATCTATACGCTCAAATAATTTATTGTAGAATGTTGTAAAATCTCTCGTTTTCTCACTATCATTCTTCGTGTAAAAGCTCGTTAAATTTCCTTGATTGCAAGGAGGATCAATAAACAAAGTGTCTGCTTCTTTCATAAAGTCTGGCATCGTGTCTATTAAGTCGCAAACCTGCAATTTAGAATCATTAGGCAGGGAAATAATCCCTTCCATATTATACTTTTTATACACTCCTTTGTATTCCCAATTGCTCATTATTCTTCTTTTTGAATTACACTCCAACTATTTGAATAGACTTGATTTTTAAACATATCCTTGATACCTGTGAGCGATTTATAACGCATCACGGTTTCCAAATCAATTTTAAATCTATCCGCAATTTCATCTTCGCTCATTCCTTGGTTGATAAGAGCCACGATAATATCGGCGTCTTTATCAACTTCGTGAACGCCTCGAGCTTTGTTGAACTGCACCGTTGCTATCATTCTTTGATTTTCATCATATTCACGAATTACACAAGGAGCGTATTCAAATTTCAACCAATCATCTCCGCCCATTTTGTAGCGGTGTGCTCCATCGGAAATTACAAACATTTGAAAATCTTCATCAAAATATACTACTGATGGGAAACAGAACCCACTGATTAAAATAGAATCTTCTAATTCTTCCATTTTGTGCTTCGGTACAAAATTCGGATTCCAACTATTGGGTTTAATCAAATCCCTTTTAATCAAAACGGTATTGAGACAAGCTACTTCTACCTGTCCTTTTTTGGATTCAAGAAACACAGGCTTATGGGTTTCTTTCCATTTAAAATAATCTTCTATCGTATTTATATAAATCATAACACTTGCATATAATAATTAATTAATTCCACTCGAGGGTCTTCTCGGTTCAGTACCGGCACATTGTTTTCGTAATCATTCAGTACCAGTTGTCTTACTTGTTGCCTTGCTACATACTCATTTTCTTTATGTCGTGCGAATCGCTTTTTAAAGATTTCTTTCTTTTCTTCATCAGGATAAAATTCAAGCAAAAAATCTCTGTATTCGCTCCAAAGTTTGAAGTTTTTTGGCAGTTTTTGAGCCTTGAACATTTTGGCATTTCGCCCTGTTTCCTGGGCAAATTGCACGCCTTTAATTCGCTCTACTAATTTTTCATAAGTCTTTGGTTCAAATTCGGGCAACTCGCACAAACTTTTGAAACTGCGTTCGTGAATAAGGGAAGATACTCTAATTTCATTTATTCCAAATCCTTTTTTGTACAGATAATCATAAATCTTTGAGTATTGAAGATTTTCGTCATAAATGTATTTCCAAATATCGTGAAAGTTCCAATCGTATATTGGATAGATAGACACATTTCCCCTATCTTTTTTGGTAGCATAAAAAGTTTGCTGCCCTCCAATTTCTACAGGGTTTTTTACCATTGCTCTCCAACGATTAGGAGATTCCACCGCTCTCAACCCAACCAAAAAGGCAGTGTTATCATACATCGCTTCAAAATTCTCAATTACACCATAAAAATCCAACCATTTGTAACCTTGTCGGAATTTAACATTGTTGCCCCACGGCGGATTGATAATGTTATTTTTCCCTTTCGGTCGCATCCACTGCTTGTGTTTCCCTTTTTCCCAACACTTTAATTGTGATTCCTCATAAGAGGTAGCATTCGTTAAATCAAATTCTATTTGCAACCAAAGTCTATTGGTGTTCTCTGGGAACAATCCCATTATATACTCTATTTGGTCGATAGTGCTTTGATAAACCACTTCTTCATCAAGGAAAAATAAACCGATTTTTCTATTTCGTTTGCGAGCTTCAAGCAGTGCCAAATGTGCTAATACCGTGCTGTCTTTCCCACCACTTACCGAAACAATGATGTTTTTATAATTGTCGAAAATAAAGGAAATCCGCTCTCGTGCAGCTTCCAATACATTCTTAGTTCTATCGTAAGTTTGAATAAACATTTTGTAAATCTTTTAACCAATTGTTATACCTTTCTATGTACCATTTATCTATCTTAGAATCTGTGGTAAGTATTTCTATTTTCGTTTGTTTGGAAAAATAGAGAAAATCTGTGAAGTCTATAAAATTATGAGGAAGTTCAAATATGATGTGTTCTCCTTCTGAAATTTTAGACTTAAATGTTTCCATATTTTCCAGTTTAAAACGATTATTTCTGCCGATGTATTTTTTCGTAAAATCAACGAGTTTTACTTTTTCTTTACCAGGAATCAAATACAAATTTCGAGGTATCGTATGAGGGTCCTTTAATCCCAAATTCTCAAATAATTTCTTTTTCTCTGATTCGTATTTTTTGTTTGTAGCTTCCGAACATTTAGTTTCGGAATAAATAAGCTCCAAAGGCAACGGATTGATATTCAAAGAACATTCTTTAAGTAACTCTTTAGAAAATTTTTGTCGTTTCCATTGGCTTTTGGTATCAAAATCAAAAAGCGTCATAAAATCGTCCAAACTGTCAATTATCGGCAAGTATTGAAAAATAAGCTGATGCCCCGATTGATTAAGAAAGTGTCGGATACAATTATAAGTCAAATCGTTTCGATTCTTGGTCCGCAAACATTCGTCTAATACGATAAGTGTGTTTTTGTCTGCAAATTCCAGAACTCGGTAAAAATATTCGTATTCTATCAAGTTTTTGTAAGTAATGTATTCAATGTCCGAGACTGCAAGTTGATAATCCTGCATTCTGTCTTCTGGGGCAAATACATACACTCTAGCAACGCTGTTTTTCTTGATGTAATTGCTTATAATTTTCTTCTTTTCCTTATAGTTGTATCCGATACAAATCATAACACATCCTTTAATTGTTCCCTGCTAATTTTCTTCAAGTATTCCGACACACCTATCTTCTTTTTGTTGTTGTCGGAAATCAAGGTTTCCAATCCGACATCGCCAGTAAGACTTAGATAACGACAATCTTGTTCTTGCCCCACTCGGTAGTTCCTATGCTTGGATTGAGCCACATCGCCGTAATCAAAGGTTTTATCGAAATACACGGTATATGGTAAGTGTTGCAAATTTAATCCATAACTACCTGTTTTGTAATTCAAAACGGTAGCTTTTGGAAATCGTTTTTTGCATTCTTCCATACTCCTTATATATTTCACGAAGATAATACTTTTTTCTTCGGGATATTTTTCAAACCATTTTTGCACGATTTTGAACTTTTCTTCTGTACAACAATAGCCGTGTTGCATTTTTTGCGTGAGCTCCAGGAAAAGATTGTTGTTAATCATCATCAGTTTTTCATCATCTAAATATTCTCTTTTTAGCCGATAATACTCTGTCTTAGAATCTTCATCTATTGTGTAATATTCTTCTTCATATAATTGTTGAATTTGTAGCTCTAAATCGCACTCGAAAACATATTGCCCAATTAATGAATACAGATAATCTATATTCTCATATCCAGTTATAAATTCTTTGGAATACTCCTTGTAACCGCCAAAACGCTTGGTAATGGTGGTGTACTTGCAAAAAGTATTCTTGAACTCTGCTAAACTCATTCGCAATATGCGAGGGTCGAGGAAATTCATCTGCGGATATAAATCCAACAAATCCCTGGTAACAGGCTCTCCATTCAAAATCAATTTATGCTCTACCATTTCAGATAGTTGCAAAAGGCGTTGTGTTCGTTTCGCTCCGATATTCTTGATTTTAATGCTTTCGTCCACCACAAGAAAAGTTTTCCAAGTTGTAGCGATTTTCTTGTACAGTTGTAGGAACTGCCTGTCGGATTGCCCGATGGTTTCCACACCGATATAAATGACTTCTTTGGCGTTGAAACCGCCCCATTTCTGTACTTCATCGGAAATCTTCGGAATATTCGGTTCTTTGGGCTGAATTATCCGCAAGGGGGCAACATAGACCACCAAATCCAAATCCGCCACTTGATTGACCAATTCAACGGTAACACGGGTTTTGCCTGTTCCCATTTTCATAAACAAAGCCCCCACTTTCCACTCGGAGCGGTGAGCAAGGGCTTTTTGTTGGTTTTCTAATAACTTCATTTTTTCAATTCGGTTATGGTGTTATCAGAAACCGGTTCTATTTTTTCAGGAATATGATGCTCTATTATAGTTCCTACTTGACAATCGAATTGTTCTCGAAGACCTTTGATTCCATAATCTTGATATAAATCATCAATATCATTTCCTGTTATTTCTTTGAACTTCCACGCTGGTATGGTTGCCCAAGCGTGTAAGTCGTTTCCTGCTACTGCCAAATCCCAGCATATTTTTTTAGGAATCCACATTTTTTGTTTGCGATATTCTAAATGATATGCTTTGTCCGTTTCACAGATATATCTATTAAAACGGATTTTCACCGTTTTAATTTTCATCACTAACAGATTCTATAAGGTTGTCTAATCTCTCAATTTCGGCGTTAAAATCTTTTTTAGACATCTCAACAAAACTCAAGTCTTTTGAAAACTCTCGTTCTATAAATTCTGTTGCTTTTTCTTCTGAATAAAAAAACTTTAAACACAAATCATTCAAGCCACAAGGTTTTAATATATCGTCACAATATTCCCCTTTTTCATTGACAATGATAAAAACTTTTTCAGCAAGAATCTCTTCTATATGCTCATAAACAGATTCTTTTACTTTGTCTTCTTGACTTTTTATCCACTGATACCCCTGTGATGGACAATCAATTCTACAAGAGACTTTAAAATCTCCATTTTCGTCTTGCCAAACAAAAGTTTTTGTTGACATCTTTTTTGTGTTCCAGCCTTTGTCAAGATAGATTCGTTTCAAATTCCCTTTAACCCAAAGGTTACCTTTTAGCTCTTTTGCTAATTGTTCAAGTGTAATCATTTTAATTGTGCCGAGTTTATCCTCCTGCTCTGGAGTTTTAATTATTAATTACAGGACAAAGATAAGTTCTTTTTTTTATCCGTGCAAATTTTTAACACGCTTTTTTTTTTAAAAAACCACGAAGATTAAAATAATCCTCGTGGTTTTACCCAATGTCCTTTGGCAAATTCTTGCATCAGGTAAAGCGGTTGTTTTTTTCTTGCATCGGTACCATAGCCACCGCACCGATTGGGTTAGTTTTGTCTAATAATAATAATAAAATCCATAAAAAAAGAAGTACGCAACTTTCCTAGGGTCTCGTACTTCTTTAAGCTTTACAAAAGAGATGACTTGGCATCTGAAGATTACCAAGCATCCTGCTTTGCATTGCAAATGTACAAAATTTTCACTTCATATCATCACACTTCTGAACAAATTCCCCCACACGCCTACATCAATACTCCGCATAGCACGCAGAGCTTCGGCGGTGTGAAAGAATTAGGTTCAAATTTATGAATTATTTTCCATTATTCCGAGCTAATCTCCTTTATCATTATTTTGGCAGCTTGTTTTTTTTTCATATCCCCCTGTACTCCTTTTTCGCCTCAAAGCAAGGGCAGGCTTTGGCTGTGCCTCGCTATTTAGAAGAAAAGTGAAAAAGAAAAAGCCTTTTGATGCGGCAACATCAAAAGGCTTGAGATTGAAAGTTTGTCGCAATTTGTAATATAATATGCTTAGAAAATCTATATACGATGCAAATATAATATTTTCATTTCAAATCATCATATTTCTGCACAATTTCTGCAATACGCTTCATTAGTTCCTTTTTGTACAAATCCCATTGTTGCATATCCAAAACAGAAGAAATAAAACAAATCTCCCAAAGCACGGAACAACCAGCACCAAGATTGAGAATGCCTAATCTACCGTGTCGTGTAGAGCTTTCGCATTTCACACCTCTATTCCTAACACCAAGAATTTCACTTGTAGCTTTGCAAATTTCATCTGCCATTTTGTAGCTCATTGAGTTTTTGTTGGCAAAATCCTTTTTGTTTACAAGACACTCTGTGCCTCCAGCTGTGGGACTTCCTGCGTTGAAGTGAATATCTAAAATCACCGAACCCGCACCTGGCTTTATCCTATTTTGTACTTGTCGGTTGGTTTCCCAATCGTTATCTGTGATTACTTCCGTTTTGCCTTTTGGGAAAAATTGCGTGAATAAATCCCTTGCTTTTTTGGTTTCGTCGGCTTCCCTCCTGCCATTGTAGACCGCACCAGGGTCTTTGTCGCTATGCCCTGCAATTGGGAATGTTTTCTCTACTATTGCTATCATTTTCTTTTGCTTTTTTTTAGTTTTTTTATTAAATCCTCATATAAAACTTACCTATCCATTTCAGCAACCACGGAGTAATCACTCCCAAGACAAAACCGCTTATCACCCACCAATACCACGGATAAGCTTCTCGTTCGGTTTGTTTTTCTCGAACTTTCTTAATCCACTTATCTATATTATTCTTATTGGCAATAATCTTATGGTCTAGTGAATTAAATTCAGATTTTAATGTCCTGTTTTGTGCTTTTAAATATTCATTCTCTAACCTTAACTGCGTAATGGTTTCGCTCTCGGTTTCGTTTGTTTCGCTTTCAGATTTTAGCGTTCCGTTTTCGTAATATTCCCTTTTTGTATTCCTTTTTTGTCTTTGCCTTTGCTCTTGCGTTTCGGCTTTGGTTTGGCTCTTGTTTTCAAGATAGATGGTATCACGATGAATTACTTTTTTTTCTACCACCTGAATAGCATTTACTTCTTCCGTTTGCCTTGTCTCGGCTTTGGTTTCGCTTGTGGAAACCTCCGATTTACGGCTTCCGCAAGCCATCAACAATAGGCAACTAACAACTGCCAACCAATTACTTTTCTTTTTCATCGTTCAGTTTGTTAATTAGTTCATCCATTAGGTCTTGCCTTGCTTTTATCAATCTTATTACCTCTTGAAAGGTGGCATCGCTTTTTCTCCTTACCTTGTCTTCAGCCTTTTCTCTAACGCTTTTTGCCTCGTTCAAAACCAAACCTAAGGCTACGAACATTGAGAAGAAGGGAATGGTTGCCACTTTATTGGAAATAAGATATGGCGTTACTACATCAAAGGCATCAAAGATTAAGGCAAAAGTCATTAACGCATAGTAATAGGTTGCCTTGTTAATGGTTCTTCTGAATCCTTCTGATGATGTGGCTTCTTTCATTTGCCTTGCTTTTTTCACTCCGAAATAAAGGTCTATTAAAATAGCGATGCAAACGACTATCCAGCAAAAACTTATGATAATGAGCGTAAGGTGCATCTTATCCCAGTTACTATCTATAAAATCTAAAATCATAATTAATAGTTTTATGTCTTTTACTCTACTTTTTCATCGGTTAAAATTTCGTTATCCCCCACCTCGTTGTTCACCTCGCTGGTGCTTCCGTTAACTATCATTATCATAGTAGCGAAAACACCTTGAATAATGCCTAAGTCTTGCACCTGCGTAATGCCGTTGCCATTGATGGCAAAGCCTCCCCCTTGAGAGTAAGACCCGCTCAATGTTTTACCATCGCTTCCAAATGTACTGAAGCTTACCGCCGTTGGCGGATTACTTAGTTCCGTGGTGTCATATTGGTAAATTACTTCTCTACCGTTTAACACTTCTTTCGCTGTTGTAGCGATTCTCTTACTGATAATTTCCAATTGTTTCATTGCGTTATTATTTTAATCGATTATTATACTATTCACATAGCCTGTTTTATTCACCACTTTTGAGCGGACAATCTTCCCCTCTTGCACATCATAGATAGTTACAGAAAGATCATACATTCCTCCATTAGCTTCATTAGAGGCAATAGTGAAGCTCTCAAGAGCATAGATGCCGTTAGCCACTTTGTCGCCAAATTTGTTTTTTGAAGCGAAAAAATATTGCTCATACTGAAGATTCCCCGCACTTTCAAAGTTACGCCCAGCATTGTAGTTATATCCTGTTGCATTGGTGGTAAAGCTTATTCTGTAATAAGTTTCCCCATTAATCCCCTCGAAACCATTCATCTGCGTGCCATAGATTGTGTTAATAGCACTGATAAGACTTTGATTATCATTAAAGTTTACCAAGTCTAGTCTCAGTAGTTTCTTTTCGTCAAAGTTTTCAGGGATGTAGCCAGTGAACTCAATGCCTCGCTGTCCTATTCCTGCTACTTTTACCCCGTCATTATTGTAGATATTGAAGACGGCATCACCGTTTTGCTGTCCTATCTCAAAGATTACACGCCCTTGAGCATTACGCACGCGGAGAAAGCCATCACGGTGCATTGATATAGGAGCGTTATTCCTCCCTTGATAATCTGCTCCACCCCATAGGAAAATATCATTATCACCGCCTAATCCTGTAATCCCTGCGTTAGCTCCCAGACCATTACCCACAATGAGCGTACCTGTTGCCACGGCGTTACCACTAATAGCGGTACTGGATAGAAAGTTGGTTTTCTGCTGCAAAGCCGTAACATTAGCAGTCTGTGCCTGCGTTAATCCCAATGCTTGATTGGCGGTGTTCTGAGCCGTTGTGATTTGAGCCTCCACATCTTCTGGGGCAGGTGTCCAGTCGGTAGCTTTATTGCCTTTTTCAAGCTTCACCAATCGAGTGAAAAGTGTACTATTTTGTCCATTTGTTGTACCTTTGTGGTCAAATCTTATTATCCCTTTTTGATTTGGATTACTACCCGTTTGGAATTTCCACACCATCTTTTGCCATTCATTAGACTGCTGAATACCTCCAATATACCTATGTTCCCCCCCTTCACTAACGAAGAAAGCCATCATTGGTTTAACACTTCCCTCTGTCTTGTACTCCCAAGTTACAACATACTCTGTATTAGGTTCTAACCTCTCACCTGCAATATTATAAAAGATATAATCTTCAGGAAAAGTTTCCCATCGAGAAATAGACTTGATTTCTTTGGTATTTAAAACCAAATTACGCCCACCTACTTGGATACTATTCATTAACACTTGAGCGTGTGCCTTTGCCGCTTCCATCTTCGCCGTAGCATCAGCTATCGCTCTTTGTTCCTCCGCATCTACTATGCCATCGGCGTAGGCATTGGCGGCAATCTTCGCTAGATTATCTTGTGCATCGGCGTAGGCTTTGGCAGCATTCAGATTAGTCTGTGCCTGTGCTATTCGTGCTTGTTCCTCCGCATCTACCACGCCATCGGCATAGGCTTCTAATTGCGTTCTAAGTAACGCATCTTGTGCTGTTGCATAGTTTTTGGCAGAATCTGCCTTGTTGGTAGCATCTAATATAGCTCTTTGCTCGGCAGCTGTTACCTTACCATCAGCGTAGGCGTTGGCTTCCACCTTACGAAGAGCATCTTGTGCATCGGCGTAGGCTTTAGACGCGTTGATACTTTCTGTTTTGGAACTGAGTATCTCCGCCTCCAAATCCTCTGGAGCGGGTGTCCAATCTGTGGCTTTGTTGCCTTTTTCAAGTTTTGGATTTCTTAAAGAAGTCGCTCCGTAGATATGAGGATATATTTCCCTATTTTGATAGTCTCTTTTTATAAATTTAAAACTTACGGATATTCTTCTCCACTCATTAGGATTACCCCCTTTGTTATAACGTAAAAAAAGAGAATTATTGAAAAATATCTCCCCTGAAACATCACCCAATACATCTACTGAAAAGGTATAATCCGCTCCTACTTCTAGCGGAGTGGTAGTATATATTGGAAAATGATGACCATTAAATACCTTCTTAGAATTTAGCATCAAATTCCGCCCACCTACTTGAATGCTATCACTCACTTGTTGTAGGGCTGGGCTGTCGTTGGTAAAATTTATTTTTCCAGATATTTCCCCAGTGTCTAAATCAAAATAAGCCTTTCCATTGTTAGACTTAATTCTCCCTGCATTAATCTGTCCTCCGTGCATCGTAACGCTGCCGTACATTGCTTCTGCTTCTCTCTTGCCATCTTTTGGCGTGTAGAGTAGATAACAAAGGAAATGATAGTAATCACTTCTTTCATCAAAGCGTATTTTCTCGGTGGTAACGAGCCAAGTTCCTGTATTTCCGCCCCTCAATACTTTTGCATAAACATAGTAAGTGGTATTTGCAAGGTTATTCATATTGAGTGCAGCAATATTCCACTCTCTGATATTGGCTTCCAATGAAAAATGGACCAATTTTCCTCCTGTAATAGATAGATACATTGGGTTACCGCTAACATTAGGATTAAGCGTAACATTTTCTAGTGCAAACTGTTGATTTTTTGCCCCAACGCTTAGCATATTGGTTTCAATGCTTTGCGGTTTAATGTTCTGTGGGTCAAAATATCCTTCCGTATCAAAAACACTTTCTCGCAATTCTGCCAAATTCCTTATACTATTAAGATGCTGTTGTCTATTGACTTGCTCTTGCGTTTTTATAATGGTTTTAGTATCCTTAATATCGTTCAGAACGCTTAGAGTAAAGTTAATTTCATAATCATCTGCTATATCCAACTGATACTTAAAAGGCTCGTTTAAATCTTGGGAAATTCCAATGATACGGCTGGTTTTGTCTATATTCAAATCCGAATCAATAACACGGAGGTAATCGCCAATTTCAAAAGGTGTATTGGTGTTACTCTGAGCCAAGAAAAGCGGGTCTATATCCAAAGAATACTTAGCGTTATTCTTGCTTTGCTTTTCATATTCCTTTTGTGCTTCTTCCAATAGTTTATTTTCCGCATTGGTGATGTACACGGGCGGCATTACAATATCCAGCAAGGTAAATTCATCCCCTACATTGAATATAAACGCATTGGTGTTCGGGTCCGGAAACGCTTGCCCTCGCTCATCAGTCCATTGTTTTATTTTGAAAGTCTTAGTAGCGTGATTATATCCGTTGTTTTTGGATAATTCAAAGGAATAACCTGCCAAATTCCCTTTGTTAAAATGTAGCTTCGCTGGTGTATCATTAATGAGCCATTTAGTCCCATTGCTATCTCTTTCGTTTAGGTCAAAATCCATATTAGAGACTACAATTTCCTGCGTTTTAGTCTGAGTATTGAATGGCTTAACCTCCGAGATTATCCCCTTAAATGTTGGCTTAATGTCATCAAAATTTTTCACTCCCTCTTTCAATCCGAAAAGGGCTACCTTCGCATTATCTTGGATATAATCTTCATCTGGCATTCTCAATCTATCGGAATAATTACGATAGTCTGATGGGATGTTTTCCGTAGAACCAAAAGCATAAAGGCGTGTAACAACATCGTTGTTAATATTCTCTCTGGAAAGAGAATACAAGCCGTTGCCCTTGCCGTATTGGAAGACATACGGAAGTGTTTTGCCAATCTTCTTGATGTTGAGCGTGTAGTTGTTTTGATTCTGGATAATCTCAAATTCTGTATCATATTCCTGACAAATTTTTTGCAAAACTGCCAAGCAATTCTCACCATTGAAAGAAAGCGTTTTGATTTCCGTATCTTGCGGAAAATCGCCTAATATCCAGTTTTCTTGATTTAAAGAATTGATATTGGTGATTAGTACTCTTAGGAAAATTTCAATTTCTCCTGTAAGTGAAAAATCTGCCGTAGTTTGGAAATTTTCTTTGTCAAGGTTGAAATATACTTTTTGCCTTAGAAGGTATTGGCTTCCTTCAAAGGTTAGGTCATAGGTGTAAGTGCCTTGCTCTCGCTTTACTTTTGGAGCGAAATTAAGATGATAAAATCTGTTGTTATGCTCTATTTTATCCCCGAGATTGAACGAAATAGGTTTTTTACTCTCCACCGATATAGAAACTATATCTTCTGAAAGAAGAGATTGGCGAAACTCTGCCTTTACTACTTGTTGCAAAAGCGTTTTAGAATTAAGATTTATAACTTGATTATTTTTCTTTAATACAATCATTCCCAAATAATTTCTGCGTTCGTTTGTAAGTTCACAATCTCATCTATTTTTCCTGCAATAGTGATATAATGCACATCCTCAGGAGCGGGTGTCCAATCAGTCGCCCTAGTGCCATTCTCTGCCTTTATTCGCCATAGAGCAAAGTCTGCATTGTCGCTTCTTACTTGAATCTGAATATTCCCCCTGCCATTCCCTAAGATAGACTCCCAGACCACTCTCTTCGCTTCATTAGGTGCGATAGTTTCTTGCCTTCCTCCCAAATTTGAATGTAATATTAAATTACTGGTGGAGAGATTTTTAACAAAAAAGGATACAGAACAATATGTGCCATTCTCAGGCACTATCAATGCTCTTACTGCTTTAAGAAAGCCCGTTCCCCCAGACACCTGTACTCTCATTGCTTTTGATGTGTTCCATTCCGCTACCGTGTAATTACTAGCATTAACAATAGAAGAACCTTCATATGCGCTTAACGATGGGGTTTCTGATTTTAAAACCAAATTCCGCCCACCTAAATCCAAGCCTCCAACGGCTCTATTTTGTAATGTTTTATTGATGGTAATGCTATCTTTTCGGCTTTCGTTTATCCCATCAATGTTAATGTCCATCCAATCGGGAGAAGTGAAAGAAAACCGCAAATCATTCCCTACCAATTTCAGCACTTTTTTTACAGGATTTGGCTCTTTTAATTTTATGGTGAAAAGTCCGTACATTTTTCCATCTCTAAACTCTTTATCCAGCTCTACGCCATCAGCCAAATAAACATCATAGACCAACTCTTTCCCAAATTCTATCAGTAACCGAGCCAATCCTTCTTTATCAAATTCTGATAAAAAAAGGTCAAATTTGGCTTTCATATCGTGCCAACTTTCCCCGATAATCCACCCCTTTAAGGATATTTCCCTTTCCTCATATTTAGGCTTTGATAAATCTACAACAATGCCGTGTTGCTCCGCCCAAGAGTAACTTTTGCGAGGTTTTGGTTTGAGCTTATCCAACAAGCCTTTAGACTCTGAAATATAAATCCCAAAATCTAAAAAGTATTTCCCGTTGATACTATAAACTACTGTTTTCATTAGTTTCTAATTACTTTGATGTTTCCTTCTAATGCATCATTATTTGTCTTTCTCTTGTCAAAAATCACAATGCGTGCATTTTGCATCGCTTTAGCTTCTATCACAGCATTGTCCAATGCGGTAATGAAAATTTTAGACATTCCTTTAGCCGTGATTTTCAGCCTTGAATTTTGTCTTAAATAAATCTCTGAAACTTGGTATCCATCAGAATCTAAAACAGCATCAGAACCACCAAAAAAAGCTATCCTTTGCGGTGCACTACCTTGATAAGAAGCATCTACAAACAAGCCGTGATGTACCGTTTCTGGAAAAGCTCTAAGCATTTCGGGAGTTGGAAAATTATTGTCCATCGCCCAATCATCACCTTTAAAAAACATCTCACATAGATTTTCAAGAGTTGGATTTTGCTGCATATCCTTATGCCACTCAACGCAAATTCCTTGTTTCTTCGCCTGTTCTATAATGGTCTCTATGTTCATAATTTCTAAATCAAATAAATCTTTTCAATGGTTTTCCAGAATAGCGTAATTCCGAAGATTTTCACGGCTTTCTGAATTTCCTTTGTTGTAGGTTTTCCGTTGTATGTATTCAGTTTCTGTCTCATATTAAAATCCTCCTGCTCTTATTCCGCCATCGCCTTTCACTTTGGCGTTGAGTTCTGAAATATCCTTTTTTATCGCTTCCAGATTAGAGGTATGCCGCTCTATATTCACCAAAGCCATTAGGCTATCACGAGCAATGTCTAACCCAAAGTTTTTATTTTGAAACTCCTTCCAAATTCTCAAAGCATCAGCGGCGTTAATTCTAATAGCGTTGAATTGTCCAGCTAATACCCCCGCTGTCTCTTCGCTCATTCCTTTGATAGCACCTTTTAGGCTGTCGGCATTATCCGCACTCGCTCCAAACAGAAGTTCGTATTCTTCCAACGCTTTAGTGTAACGCTCCATAGCATCTACACCTTTTTGCTTAATTTCTGCTCTTTCTTCATCGGTAAGACCATCAAAAGTACCTTGTAAATTAAGTTTCTTACTTTCTTCGTATTGTTTTTTTAGTTCTTCAAGTTTATTTTGTAGACCTATTTTACTCAGTCCAGTATAGATTTTATCAAAAATATTCCCATTTTTGATTTTATCATTCATCTGCTTAATTTTACCTTCTACCTCTTCTATTTGCCTTCTCACATTTTCATCTCCAGCACCTCCAAACCCCATTTTTACTATCATATCATCTATGATAGCTTGCATAGGCTCTTGTAGCAACTTTTGCTTCAAAGCGTTTTTTACAACATTCCGCATCACATCATTCATCTTTTTCTCATACGCTTCTGCTGCATCTTCCCCCCTTGTAAAAGCATCTACAAGTGCGTCTCCTATCTCATCGGCAAGACTTTTAGCATCTGTTCCAACCAATTTGGTTTTAATATCATTAAAAATATCATCTATTGAGCGGTCTATCTCTTTCATCTGATTCTTCCACTCTTCAATTTTGCCTTTATCCGCCTTTTTCTTACTTGCTTCCTCTCGAGCCATATTTTGCAGGTACTTTTGTTGCTGACGGAGATTAGCTATGATATTAGCTTGTTCTTTATACTCATTTTCACCAAGCGTTCTTTTCATTTGGTGTTCAAGTTCTCTATATTTTTCCTTTACTTTATCTAATGCTAATGCCCAGTTTTTAATATTGCGTTCTTTCTTCCTGTCGTTATTGAATAAAGCAGATACGGTTTTTATTAACCCTCCAATCGCTTTTACAGCTCCCGCAACTACTTTTACGGGATTTTTTGTAATAATCCCCTCGGCAATACTCATCAAGCCATCCATCTGTTGCTGCATTCCATCTAAAGCACCTTGAGCTTTATCTAAAATATCCCCAAAACCATTATCAAGGCTTAATCCTAAATCATCAAAAGCACCTTGAATATCACTTACAATACTCTTAGCATCCCCAATGTAAGACAAGGCTTTACCTGCTCCATTAGCTAGTGATTCAGCCATTTTTATTTTAGATTCTGAAACGCCATTCATCGCTATACCGAGCGTCTTCTGTGCGTTTTTGGCTTGTTCTGAATTTGCCCCGAATTGTTTTATTACATCATTAAGTTTCTCTTGTGCTTCTTTGGCTTCTTTTACCTTTTCTTTATATTCTTTAAAAGCATCAACAAAAGACTTGAAAGGATTAATATTTCTGCTTTGGAGTGTTATATCTATTCTTTTGATAAACTCTCCAATTTTCATTTTTTCCTCTATTGATTTAGCTTCCTCTAGCTTTTTCTTTAAAATCTGTTTAAATTCTTCCAGTTTTTCAGATGCCACATAATTCATATCCTCAAACATCTTCGCCCATTCTTCACTCTTTTGCATCTCATTAAAAAACAAGTCTGTGGCACGAGAAGAATATTCTTTATCTATCAATTCTCTTTCTTCTTTGTTTTTTGCTTTTTTGAGCATCATTTGACGCTCATTTTCCAACGCTTCTGATTTTTTATTAAAGCTTTTTTGATTTTCCAAAACCGAATGATACATATCCGATATTTGGTTTTCAATCTGGGTTTTCTGAGCTTCCGCCTCTTTATTGAATTGTAGGAAATTAGAAGATTTACCCTCCTTGGCGTATATTTCAGCCACTTTATTATCAATAATATCTATCTGCTCTGATAGCAAGGTTACCCCTCGCAAACTGTCTGCTAACTCGCTTTTCCAATTCTCCAAAGGTGTTTTTGCTCCAGAAAGATTTTGAATTTTATCCTGCAAGAAGATGAGATTTTCTTTGTCTTCATCGGACAAAATACCTGGTTTGTTTGCCAACGCCTCCGCTTCTTTCTCAAGAAAATCAAGATAAGACTGACTACCTTTAAAAAGTTCACTGTATTGAGCGTTAGCACTCTCCTTGCCGTAGTATTCCGCCATCTTGTAGTAATTATTCCAATGGCGTTCTGCTTCGTTTATTTTCTCTTGGAAAGTTTTAGTTTCAAGTTCTTTTTCTAAAGCTCTTTTTTTCTCTTCAAGGATTCGGAGTTGCTCCAAAGCGTATTCCCCAGAAACAACATTACCTGTTTCTTTCTCATCTCCGTACTTGTCTTTTGCTCGTTCTTTTACTATGAGTTTACCATCTTCCCCTTTACTTGCTCGTTTCAAAGCGTTATTCCAAAGGGAAATACGCTCCTCCAAGTCTGCAATGCTATCTTTAGAATAAACCTCCGCCAGCTCTCTTTGATTCCCTTTTGTGTTTTTATTTTTGTTATTTCCTTTGTCATTAGGTGGGGTAGGAGGAGTTGAAGATTGTGCATTTAACTCTCTATCTTTATTAAGTTTTTCTGCTTTTCTATCTAATTCTTCTTTTTGGTCAAGATAAAATTTATCCGCTTCTAAATCCGCTTTTTGATTAGCTTGTTTTTGTTTAACTAAATCATAATATAATTCCTGGTCTCGCTTTTTTCGTTGTTCTGCTGTGATTTTATAGGTAGCTCCCGTTCCCGTTCCTAAGCTTCCTTCTTGGTCTTTATAGTTGTTGGCTTTATATCTTTTTAAAACCACATCCATTTTACCTTGAAGCTCTGCATCTCGTTTTAATCTATCCCCCTCTCTTTTTTCAAGTTCGCTCTGTATAGCTTTTGCTCTAGCGGAAGCAACAATAGCATCTCTTAAATCATAATAAGCGTTTTTGGCTTTTCCTGCCATTATGATTTCAGTGGACATATTGCTGAAATATGATGGATATGTTCTCTGAAGAGTGTTAACAGCTTCGATTCTTTCCTTTCTACTTTTGGTTTCATCAGTTGCAGCGTTATATAGCTTGTTTAACTGATTACTCTCTTCACTTGCGGAAGCTGTCGCTGCATTTATTGCTTCAGTCATTTGTTCGGTGACAGTCTTAGCATCTTCGGTGGCTGTTTTTAGATAAACTATTGCTCCTACTACTGCTGCTAAAGCTGATGCTGCTAAAATATATGGATTAGCATTAGCTGCTGCATTGAATAATAGTTGGGCTTTAGTCATTCCTGAAATACCTTGAGCGAATTTCAGAGCAGCTTGTGTTCCTTCTGCCCAAACTTGTATTTTTTGCAAAGCACTAGTAGCAATTAACGCAGCTCTATAAGTGCCATAAGTAGCAACTACAATACTTAAAACTCTAATTACATCCTCGTAATTCTCTACAAGATAGGTAAGTCCTTCTATCCCCTCAGCTAATAACCCTTCATTGCTCTCTCCAATTTTATTGAGCATTTGTTCAAACGCATCTTTAAGATTAGCAACCTTACCAGGCAAAGAAGAGGATTGTGCTTCCATTAAGTTAAAGAAAATACCTCCCTCATTGGTCATATTCTGAATAACCTGCTGTACTTCCGCAAAGCCGATTTTCCCTTCTTCTACCATCTTCTTAATCTCGGCTTCTTTTTTACCCATCACTTTACCTAGTTCAGCCAAAATAGGGATACCCGCATTCATAAACTGATACAGGTCATTGGTCATTAACTTGCCTTGTGCTTTAACTTGTCCGTAAACGTGGATAAGTTGCCCCATTGGTACGCCTAGACCTGCTGCAATATCTCCCATTCTTCGCAAAGTTTCTGTTACTTGCTCTGCTGGTATCTGAAAGGCTAATAATCGTTTTGCTCCCTCGGTTACCTCTTGTAGTCCGAATGGTGTTTTGGCTGCTAAATCTACCATTTCGCCCATCAAGACCTTTGCTTTCTCCTTGCTTTTTAGCATCGTAGAAAAAGCTATTTCGGTTTTCTGAAACTCCCCACGAACATTAATAAGTTGCATAGCAAACCCTTGCAAGGCAGACGCAGATAAATAACCACTAATACCAATCCCTAATTTTTTAAAAGCTGAGTCCATCTCTGCGGTTTCTTTCTTTGCTATTCCCGCAGCTTCACGTATAGAATCTTTGATAGATTTTATTCCTCTATCAAAGTCATCTTTAGTTAAAAGAGCTTCAAAGTTTAGTGCACTCATTATTTTTTGTTTTGATTTAGTGAATCGATATAAGCCATAAAATCACCAGCAGTTTGTGCTGTTAATTTTTGGGGGTTATTTTTCTTATTTTTTACTTTTACAGATTTAGGAAGGTCGGCGGTCATTTTTAAAATGGTGATATATGGTATTTCCCACATTAGCGTATGATATGAGATATTGATTTCTTTCATCAATGTTCCTATGGTACCATAAATAGAGTTGAGACCTACTGTTTCCCATCTATCAGAATCTCCTACTTCTTCTTCGGAGAGGTCATCGTCTGTTCGCTTATCAATCTGATAGAGGTGATAAAATTTCCCATATCATACATTTTGAGTATAGACAGGGTAATACCTATGACATCTTTAGGTTTTAGATTCCATTTGAGACATCTAACAAGTAGTTTTCTGAAAAGAAAAATTTTCCATTTACGACTTAGAACACATACTGCAATAAAATTGAGTAGAGGTATTGTATTCCTGTTGTATTCATCAAACACAGAAGTTTCATTATCCTCTGTTAGGTTTATTTTCATATCTACAGCATATTTATTAGCTATAAGTATTGTCCCCAAAGTAAGTGGTTTGATAGTGAATTTGTACTTTCCAGCTTGAAAGAACATTCCTTTTTCTATTAGGAGTTCTGCTTCTTCTTTTTCTTGTAATGCCTTATTGTGTTGGTCCATAGTTTAAAGAAAACCACTACCACAATGGCGTGATAGTGGTTTAATAAATATTAATGAAAGTGAATTACTTTTGCGAGTATGAGATAAAACTCACGCCTTCCTTTCTAGGTACTTCGGCATAAATTTTTACCTTCATCGTAAGAACACTGTCTGTGCCGATGTTTCCGCCCAGTGGTGTTGCTACGATTCTTCCGTTAGGAATTGAAATATCATACCCCTCTTTGGTTTCAATTTTAAAGGATTTGTAAATTGGCACCTTTACCTTTGGAGGACTATACGTCTTCTTGCTATTAGTTCCAGTGGTTACCTCTCCTCCAAGATAATATGCCTGTGTTTCGGGTGAAGGGTTTGCAACTTCAAACGCTAGAGTGGTTTCAGAGTCATCTTGACTCATCGCTAATCTTTTGCCTTTTTCCTCGGTAGAAATCCAATTGATAGTTTCTTCTGTGGTTTCTAACATTAATGTTCCTTTTAGGGTTTCATCGTGTTCTGAAAGAGATGTCCCCATTCCTCCATCGGCTGCTACATCTCCCGATAGAATTCTTTTTGCACCAAATGTCCAAGCCATTTTATAAATGTTTTAAAAATTAATAGTTCTTGTTTTAAGCCTTATGACAGACACCCATTCTTGTACACCTTCCACTTGATAAGAATTACTAGATTCGTAATCAATATTAGTTTTAGTATCTGGAAAATAGATGTCATCAAAAAGGGAAATAATGTATTTTGTAGCGTTATTTAGCGTTTTGTAATCGGGTTGATAATTTCCATTAGACTGAATATTTTTAGCAAAAATCTGTACCAAAATAGTAGCAGGAATAACGGAAAAATTTGAAGCTGTAAGCCCCGCAATTACTATATCTGTTTTTTCAGAATTGAAAGGTCTGTTCCCTTGTAGGTAAACATCGCCATTAATAATGGATTTGATATCACTTCCTCTTATTTTCTTCCAAACCAAACTTCTTAGCTCTATCTCCGTTATCATTTTGCTCTTTTCATTTGTTCTATCAGTTTTTTCAAAATTCCCTCTGCTTTACTGGTGGCAAAATCCTTTGCTGGTTGTAAAACTGCTAACCCGTGAACATCTTCCACATAACTAGCGTAGTTCATACCAGCAACAACTATCAAGGCATATCCCGTAGGAAATTTTAATGCAATTTCTTGAGCATAAGACTTTCCTACTTCTTCGCCTGATTTATCACTTACAGCATTTCCTTTTGCTTTACCTTCAAAAACCGACTCTATGATTGTTCCGTTTTTTACAATAACATATCCTATAGAGTTTCGCAGATTTGCTGTTTGGTCCTGATAGGTATCAAGTGTTTTTGCTATTAGCACACATTGCATTCCGAGATAATTGAGGTTTCTCAAAATGAGCGTATCTAAGATTTTAGTCTTATCCTCTATATATCGGTCTATCTCATTAAAATCAAAATTTGCTCTTATACCCACAACCTGCAATGCAATTGTTTTGATGAAAACCTTATCACTGTTCCTACAAGAACCACCTGCTCTCCTCTGATTATTTTTATTTTAGTGTTAGCAGGAATTGGCTTTGTCCCAAGCGGCATTACCACTTTTGAAGAATAAGCGATATGTTGCCCAGATTCATTTGAAACAATCGCACCAGAACCTGCTGGAATCTCTCTACATATAGAATGGAACTTCCAATCCGTTTGAGCTTCCATTGCAAAACCATTTTCATCTATCCCTCCTTCCGTAGTTGTCATTATCAATAAATCACAAGGATACTGTTTCATTATGCTAAATAGCTCATATCTTTTACCACAGCTATTCCTTTGTCAATAAGATTAGGAACGCCTAAACGCACACATTCTGCACTATACCATTCTTTTAGTGCCTTTCGGTCATATTTTACAGAATAATCATCTTCAGTAATGTCAGGTGTTATCAGTATCATTCGGACTATTTCTAAGAACTTTTTATCAAGCTCTTTAGCAGAGATAGGCGTAACATATTCCATCGAATTAAGATTATTAGAAAGCATAAAAACCTCCAAATCCTCATCCGAATAGTTAATCCCTATAAAACCTATCTTGCTTTTGAAATAATCCGATACTGAAACTGACATCCCTAAAAATTACATTCTTACTCTTCTGTATTCAAGATAAAAACATTGTTTATCTGCTCTACTACTGGCATTGCGTTACACTCTGATTTAGTATACTCTCTCCAAGGCTCATTTTGTTTCCATTTAGAAACCAAAACTCTTCCTTGCGTAGCATAGGATACATTATCTACTGGGTTCATCTCCTCAATAGCTAAAGCATTTTTGATAACTCCTAATTGCCCCGCAGGAATAAATGCAAGATTCTTCTGTTCAAATGGTGTAACAATAGATGTTTTACCATTTTTCTCAATAGCCACTTTTTTATCTACTATTTCAAATTGAGGTAACTCTGAGCCCGCCATATATTCGTTCAATCTATCAAGGGTGATAGGAGCAGTTTGAGAAGTCATTGCGTTTCTAGTCAATCCGTAGAACGCCCCTAGTGTATCTCTCACCTCCTTGTTTTTCATTAATTCAATGAATTTCGCTCTATCAATAAGGATTTTATCAAAGGTTTTACCCTTTTCATTAGCAGCTCTAACAACGGTCTGAATATCCTCAATAGGTTTTGCGTTAGCTTCTTTCCAAGAAGTAGTAGCAGATTTTTTGTTATCAGAAGGCATAAGTAAGTCTATATCTGGAATAACAAGACCATCTGGGTTGTTATTGATATTGATATCTAATTTACCAGTAGATAACATTTGCAAAATCATCATATCAAGACGATTATGTACAGCTTCCACTACTTTTTTAGCGTCATCCCAAATCAGTTTGAGTGCTGCATTCTTTTTGTCCTGGTCCTTGATGTTTGGCATGTTTTTCAAAGACATATAAGAGCGGTATTGGCTTTCATTAAGCGGTAACATTACCTTAATAGCAGGTATCTCACCTGTTAATTTCGCCAAAAGGTCTCTACTTCTTAATGGTGTTTCGCCATCTCTGTCCACGATGGAAGCTGCCGCAGTGACAACCGCTTCTCCTAAAACAGTGGTGAAATCAAGATTTACTTGAGGTAAATCCCAAACAAATCTCGTTGCATACCAAGGCTTATTAAATCTTTCTGCCCTTGTATCTAAGAGTACTTGTAAATATTGAGCATAATTGCCAAAAATTGATTGTTCTTTCATTTGTTAATTGTTTTTTAGATTAAAAAGAATCGTCAAAGATGATTAACGGCAACGCTTTCTTTACCGCAGTAGGTACTGCATCTATTCTCTTGTCATACACGGTTCCCCTCGTTACAATTGCAACAGGAACATTATCTCCTATCACTACATCTCTATATAGCAATCCTTTTGCATCAGAACCATCTACATTAGCTTTTTTTGCAAGCCTTGTAGTACCATCATAAGTCATAGGCGTTCCCGCCTTTAAAATCTGCCCAGCCACTAAGCCACTTGCGTCCAGAGAGTGTCCTCCTCTTGCGGTTTCTAGTACCTTTTGGAAAATCGGCACAGAGGCTGTGTCTTTAGTTTTTTCGGGCTGTAAATACTTTCCCATTTTTTTTAATGATTTTTGTTAAACTCTTCAATGTCTTTTTCTACAGCAGCTTTTGAATAATTAGCTCCAGAAGACTGAGGTCGGAATCCATCACCGGCATTACCTTTTACTCTTTCTTTTAAGATATCCTCAAAGATTTCTGATTGTTTGTTCACAAACTCATCTACTGATTCCTCGGTTTCAAAGTTTCGCCCAAACATTGCAGATTCTATTTCCTTTTCAGAAAAGCCTAACTCTTTGAGTTTTGTGGTTGCTTTTTCGTTATTAGTTTTTACCGCAGTTCCTTTTTCCATTTTTTCAAGCCTTTCAAGGATTTTGTCCAGAGTAGCTTTGGTAGTGTCTTCGGTTTTGGTACTAGGTGTTGAAGTTTTACCTTCTTCATCTTCTCCGTTAGCCGCAGATTCTGTATCTGTTTTTCTTCCTTTCGCTAAGCGGGTGTCTAATTCAGATTGAAAAGACCTTGCAAGTAGCTCATAACGATTAAGCTGTTCAATGATTTCCTCCTCTGTAGTTTCATTTTCTGTGAAATCTACCAACGCGGAAATTTCGCCCAGTATCTTATTGGAGAACCCAAATTTCAGAAAGTGCTTCTTAACGATTGCTAAAAATTGCTTCTTATCCATTTGCTTTTAAATTTCATCAAAATTATATTTTTGTAGCAGATAGATACAAATTTATTTATTTGTACATCAAATAGATATAATTATAAATAATTATTTTATTTACTTTAATAGTATATATATTATTTATATTTGTTAGTTTTGCCACAAATAACTAATTATGGAGAGCAAGGCAAGTCAATTAACTAGGCTGATACAACAATCTATTCAGCAACACAAAAAAAAAGAGGATGAGTTAAAAGCAAGACTATTGTCTAATTTTTACGGGTATTTTGAGGTTTATGCTAAAGACCTTATAAAGGTTCAGGTTATCATAGGAGAATATGAAAGAACTTTAAAATTTATATCTGTCGCACAAGCAGAAACGATAGAGCAATATTTGATAGAAAGAAGGCAGGTAATCTTAAATTCTATTTTAGAGGATAATGTTCTGGGAAC
Organism: Bergeyella porcorum; assembly: GCF_042427575.1. NCBI lineage: Bacteria > Pseudomonadati > Bacteroidota > Flavobacteriia > Flavobacteriales > Weeksellaceae > Bergeyella > Bergeyella porcorum. Next base: position 135,410 of record NZ_JBHMFD010000012.1, on the reverse strand, counting down.
ATCATCAGATCCATTTTTCAATTTGAAATATATGGTTACTTTTGATGTCAACCGTAAGATTGCTTTGGACCTATATAATTGGATAAAGATTTTAAAAAGCTAATAGGCTGAATTTTAGTTATCAATTCTTTTGAAAACGAGCCTTGGGAAGTCCCAAAATTTGAAACTGAATTGAACGGAAGCGGTTGAGACCGCTCTTTCCGTAGATAATATTATTTTGATTACCTTTGCCATTATGAACGAAACTACAATTTTTCATATTCACTTTCACGAAGGTATTAAAGAAAAAAAAGATTATTATTTCGGCTCGTTGGCTGCAATGTTTGAGCATTTTTTGCCTGAAGAAATAGGCGTTGCTTTGCAGACGCTCTATAATGCTAAATTAGAATTTGGTAGTGATTTTAAAACCAAAAATGCGATTATACGCAAAGAAAAATTGATTAGAAAAAGTAAAGATAATTTATAGAGCGTTGTTTTAATCAAAAATATTTATTACATTTGTAATGCAAAACTCACTTGTTTTGTATGACGGGGAGGTGGACATAAAGGCAGCAATGCCCTGAAAATCTCGGTCGAGACCGATTAAGTTCGTGAAAATATACCGCCACGGCTAGTATATTTATTAAAGGGGGCTACTGGGTAGAACCCTTTATTTTTTTTGTTCCCATTCTTTTATGAATTTTTTGACAAAATTTTTACTATCAAACTTTCGTCTTGATACATAAATTGGTCTTGACTTTTTAAACATTAGAATTTCTTTGACATCATCGTTTTTCTCAAAAAACCATTTTACATTTTCTGCAATATCATTAGGATTACTTACACCTATTATATCCAATACAACCCTATCTGATTGTGTAGAAGCTTCTAATAATCTTTGTTTAATAGTAGATTTGCCATTAATCGTCTTTGCTTCGAAATAGAATAATTTACCATCTTTGATAGTAATAAAATCAGCACTCTTCATACCTGATATATTTGGTAAAAGATAAACATCGTATTTGTTTTGAACTAATTTCTGAGCTATCGCAATATTTTTAGGCATTTCTTTTTGCTTCAAAACATCATCGTATTGACTCACATTAAACCCAAACACTTTATTGTCTTTAGTTGATATAGATTTAAGGATTTGAAATTCTCTCATATTCACAATTTCTTTCAGAATATTAATTCTATCACGATTACCTTTATGCTTATTATAAAGCTTTATCGCGGTTGTAATTCCACCGCCTGTGATATCCATAAATAGTAAACCTCCATTAGGACTATTAGTTGTATTACTATATCGTGCTAAGTTATTATCGATAAATTTCCTTTTATCATAATTTCCATTGATTATATCAGTGAAAATCTTCTCATTATTTTGAATGAAAAAAGGCTTTACTTTCGCTCTTTCTATTTTTTCTTTATTAGCTTTAACCCAATTCATAAAATTTGTTTTGGGTTGCAATATACGCTCGGGAGAATCCGTAATAAGTTTTGCTAAAACCAACATTTCATTATCTTCATTCATTTGCTCCCAGCTTTTCAGAATAGGAATAGTAGTACAACGGCAGTGAGGGTGCCAACCCCAGAATTTAAAATCCTTAGGATATTTACCAGCCATTTCCGCACAGAATGGACAATGATTAGGATTATTGGATAGTCTAATTTCAATACCAATCACAAAATCAAACTGGTTGTATTTCTCAAACATTGCTTCGTGATAAGCAATGTTATTCTCTGTTCTTGTAAGTCTTGCAGCATTCTTATAAGAGGAACGATACACGCCTTGACCAGGGTGATAATTTTCTGCTTTTTTGGAAAGATGTAATGTCCCGTGTTTATCCCTTACTCTTCGGAATAATTTATCTGGGTCTTGTAGATAAGATTTTAGCTCTGAAGCCATCTGTGCAGCGGATTTCCCTTCTCCAATGCCCAAATCTAAACCCATTTCTATTTCGTTCCTGAATTGGTTGGTGTATTTCCAAACCCTATCAGATAATTTTAGTCCATCTGTTTTTCTGTTTTGGAAAGCATTTAAGGCGTTTAAATTATGCCTTTGATATTCTGATATTACTGCTTTAGGAAGTTTCGTTTTTTTAGCTACAGAACGGACAATATCAGCCATTCTATCCTCTGCATATTTCCATTCTTTTACATTATTTTCTTGTAATTGAATTGTAATAGACTTAGCGAATTTGAAAAACAATTCATCTACTTGTTTTTTTAACAATGGGTAATCATCAAAGGAAAAAGGTTTGTCGTTAGAAGTATTTATAGACAAGGAAAGCCCTGATATTTTTTTTATCAGAGCTTTGTAAAGATTTTCAATCCACTTTACATAAGATTCCACTCTAAGAAAGTGGTTGAGATCGTGTTTATCATTATGAGATTTAGACATTGTATCTATCTGCTACATTATAAGTCACAACTTTCCTTGCTTGGTCTGTCTTCGGTTAAGAAAATAGTTTGAGCCATCATCTTAAATCCGCTCATTTTCTCGCGGAAAGTTTCTATACTTTCTTCTGGATGTACAGAATCGATGGCAGCATATTTACCAATAGCGTTAAACTGATGAGAAACCCCTCTCGGCACTTGCATATCCACAAAACTATTTTCTGGAACAATAAGGTTATACCTTTTTCTTACAACTCCTTCGGGTGTATCCGGCAAGACATCTTCAAAAACCTCTGGAATAAATGGCGTTACTCCCTCTACATTGGTAATTTTGAAAGGAGTAAGTGAACCTACTCGGATTTGTGTTTCTGGTCCTGTCATCATTCTTACAAATCTTAGTCCCGTATGAATGTGCATTCGTGAGCAAATATTTCTTTCACGAATATTGTAGAAGTCCATAATGTATCGGTCGGCAAAATAGTCATCATAAGGTTTCTCCGCCATATAGACATCACCTTCCTCAAATTCTTGATAACGCGTAATGCCGTCTTCATCTGGTTTTGTAGCTTCAGCGGATTGAGCAGCATTTCTCACAATATTTTGAAAAGCTTCTACTACCGTTAAGGCAACATTTGCAGGTAAAGTCATTATTGGTGTTACTACATTGTGATTTGGGTCCGCGAAGTTTTCAATGTCGTGGATTTCATTTTCTGAATCTGGGTTGATTTTCATTAATTTTTCCATCTGAATTATAAATTTGTTGGTTGAAATATATCGTTTGAATTATCCTCTTCTTTTTCCTTTTGTATAATCAGCCATTCTTCGTTAGATTGTGGCGTTAAACCAGCTAACTCAACGGATTTTTCGTGTGAAATTACAGGCTTATTTCCATTAGCGAGCATAAGCATCTCAACAAACGATTTAGTGTCATCTATCATATAAGGCTTAAATTTCGCCTTTAGAGAAAGTTTTTTTGCTGCTTTTTCAAGTGTTGGATCTAGCAATTTTCCAACATAAGCTTTAAGAATATTAAAGCGTCTTTCATAGAAGTCGTCCCAAATTTCTTCTTTCTCTAAAACTTTCATATGAGCATCCATAAAGAGCATTTTCAGCATTACTCCCGAAATTTGGTTGAGAGCTTTTATATTTTCAAAAGAAACATCTGGTGTTTTAGTGAATTTGAAAATATTAGATAATCGTGTGTTAATTTCTAGCTTGATAGATTCTGGCGACTGGTCCCAAGACAACACATAAGCTTTACTCCCTGTGGTTCCTTGTAATATTCCATTAGATTCACCTGCTTGAGGTACAGATGTTAATTCTCCCTCTATAAAAGTTTTTGGTGCTGCGTGGTAATCGTTAATTTCTGCGTGCCGAGAGAAAAGCAATTCTAAACGCTCTATATCGTATTGTACATCACTCCATTCTGCTTCTTCTTGAAAAGCATATACAATAGGTATCTTATTAATTGTCTTTGACAAATCCAAGAACACTGGGGTTTCAACATCATCTTTTTTTATAACATCTTCAATCCAGTTGCCATCCATTTTTTTCAATCGCTTGTATTCATCAGAAGTAAAAATTTCCATATACTCCTCTTTATTTCCATACCTATTTATAGCGTAAGCTCTGGCAAATGCTTGCATTTTATCATAAGCATCAAAATGAGGATAAAGCTTCTCTCCATTCCAAGGTGTGAGAAGTTTAACCTTGATTTTGTACTCACAAGGAAATCCATAATCTTCGTGCATTTCTACTTTTTCATAATACCACAATTCTGCTACTTCAGAAGCTCGATAGCATTCCTTGGCTACTTTTCTATTGTGGACAGATGATTTGTTTTCATCAAGAATTGCTTTTATTGCATTGAATACCTTTTCTTGGTCGGATTCTATCATTGGATTTTTTACTATTTCCACTTCATTACCAAAGCCAAAAGTAACTGCACTTTTCACTATTAGTTTTTGGAAAGGACCTGCAATCCTATTCACATATTTATATCGCTGAAACTCACCGTTTTCATTTTTAATCTCCTTATCTGGCAGCCATTCTTTATCCGTTATAACTCGGTGTTCAGATACTTTCCATTCTTTTTTTAGTAGCTCAATATCGGGTTTTCCATCTCGTTCTACTTGTAATATTTTTACCTGCTCCTGCAAGTCTTCTGTGTTTGTAAATTCTCCTATTTTCATTTTACCATAAAATATTTGTAAGTGATTGTGAATTAATATTTTTGTTTAAGTGATAATCCACAGCATAACCTAGTAAATCCACATACTCATCGTGCTCTGCATTAGGAAAACCACATACCTCTTCTAAAAACGATTCATTCCAAAATCCTTCCACCAAAAACACTCTTCCACACTCCACAAATGGTGAAGCAGCATACGCTCTTGTTTTTTTATCTTCTTTTGGGGTAGGCGTTTCCGTTACATTGAGCTTGGAGAATCTTTTAAGCGTTTGGATAACAGATTTACCTGATGCTTTTGGTTCAATTCTAATAGTACTTGTAGCATTATATCCGTGAGATAGAACATAAGAAGGTATTTCCTTAATGAGTTCCGGAAACTCTTTATACCATTTTCTAGCATCAAGGATATATAAATCATTTCCTATTTTACAAGTTGGGATAATACCCGTAGGGTCATTCTCATTGTTTTCAGTATATGCTGTGTCTAAAAAAAAGTGAACTGGGATTCTTTGTCTGTTTTTTATCTTAGAAAACGCATCTAAAGAAATAATGTTAAACCATTCTTTTTTAAAGATATCACCGCCCTCTGAAGTTGGGTTTTCTAAGAATTGTCCATTATACCCACGCGTACCTAAATCTACCTTTGCTTCCTCTAGTGCTTTTCTATCTAATCGAATAGGGTCAAGTAGATTATCTTTATAATGCTTTGATAACTCTTCGGGAATAGGTTTTGTTTTCTCGGTAATTTCCGCAGGTAGTTTGATATGCTTTAACATATCACTCTTTTTCTCTAATAAATACCCCGATACATCTTTGGTATGAAGCCTTTGCATTACCGTTACCGTTACAGTAACGGATTTATTTACCTTCCTTGAAGCTAAGGTCTTGGTATGGTCTTCCGCTTGCTTTCTATGAGCCTCGGATTCTGCCTGTTTTGGATTTTGCGGGTCATCATTGATGATGATATGAGCGTGTTTACCCGTAATAGCACCCCCAGTAGATGTAGTATATCTTGCTCCATTTTGGGTATTATCATAAGCTTGTTTTCCCGACTTATCTTTTCTCAAAACCACCTCTGGAAAAAGAAGTTTATATTTATCAGAAGTGATAATATCCCTTGACTTCATAGAATGCTCAGTGGATATATCCCCAGCATAGGAATTAGAAATAATACGAAGTGTTGGATCAATAGTCCATAGCCACGCAGGCCACATAATAGTTACTATAGTTGATTTTGTAGTACCTGGTGGGATATTAATAAGTAAATCATAAAGTTTCTCTTTTCTCTTAAAAACATTTTCAGAAACCTTTTGAAGTTCATCACACAAATACGGAATATGCCAATTATACACAGGAGTTTCAGGGATTATTTCCTCCCAAAATTCCTGCACAAATCGGAAAAAATTCATTTTGCACACCTTGGCTAAGGCAGCAATAGCAACATCCGTATTTATGTCTTTGTCTTTACTCATTTTTTAATATTTTACTGCCAATATCAGCTAACATATTCAATTCTTTATCGTTAAGCTTTTCAATAGCTTCCTCTGCTGTTAAAGTGGTTTGCCTTATATCGCCTTCAATAATGGTTTTATTAGCGTACCCCCTATCTTTACCACGATATTTTAAAAGAAAAATAATAGAGGTAGTGTCTCCTTTCTGGATATTCTTGAATAATGCAGCTTCAGCTAAGTCAATTTGAGATTCTGTAATTTCTTGGCATTTTTCTCTAAACTCTAAATCATTATTAAACCACTCATAATAGGTTGTTCGTCCAATTCCTGCATTTTTACAAGCGGCTCCAACAATGCCAAAACTCATCTCTAAGCAAATTAATATTAGTTCTTTTTGAAGCTTTCGTTTATTTTCTGGTTTAAGCTTAGGAGCACGTATTTTTCTTCTTAATTCTTCTGCTTGCGCTAGTAATTCTGTTGCTTTATCATTCCCATTTTTAGCCATAGCTATTTTCTTTTTCTATTTTCCCTATAAGTACACGATATTCTCTCTTTTTTGGATCACCAGAAATTAAAAGCTGATAAACCTTTTGGTAAATAGCATTAGAATAATTGTCCTTCACCATTCTGGAAACAATCTTTTTTGTTGTTTCATAGTCAGCATAATCACTAGGATTTTTAGCAGCTTTTTTCAGCTCATCAAAAAGCATTTTCTTGTAATCTTTTTTTTCAGAAAATTTCCTACCTTGTGTTGCACTTCGGAACATATCTGTTTCGTAATAAAGAAATGCTAAATCTGCGTTAGGTTCCCTTCGGATTACCCTTTGGTATAAATCAGGATAAAACTCTAAAACTTTTGGCAAAGACTTGATAGTATCAATAGAGAAAAACTGCGAGATTCTTAGTTTATTTCTTTGTACTCCTACCTTATATAGGTAGATATAAGTTTCTGGAAATTGAAGGTTTTCCCGTTGGATATAAAGCCAAACATCATCATCTTTCCAATCATATAGAGGATAGACAAAATTAGATTTTGTAATACCTGCAATAGAACCCAAACGCTGCACACTTTCAGCAACTCTTAAACCTACAATTTGTGGTGTATTTTTAAATATTTTCTCTCCAAACTGTTGGTAAGACATTCCCATCTTGAATTTAGCGTGATTTCTTATAGCAAATTTGGGCATTTCACGCACCCATACATTCGATTTACCAGGCTCCCAACAAATGAAACTTTCATCATTAGAAAGTCTATTACAACAATTAAAATGCTTGATAGGCAAACAAAACCAATAAAATTTAGCTCCGTGAGAAAGAAATACATTTCGCCAATGCAGCGTTATTTTTTCTATATCAGGATAAATAGCTTCTTCATCAAAGAAAATTACAATAAGACGGGAAAAATCAATATTGTACTTTATCATTGTCTTTAGGACCACATTGGCAAGGCAAATGCTATCTTTCCCACCAGAGAAAGACATTGATACATATTGGTTTTTATTAAAGGTTTCCAAGACACGCCTTTCAGCTGCCTTTACCACATCTATGTTATAATTTTTTCTAATCACGCTCTTCGTATTACTTCTGCTTTATTATAAGTTTGTCGCCTTGCCATTACTTTTAGAAATCCTTCTCTATCCAATTTAGATAATCTAAAAATTTCCTCATTCCTCATCCCTGTTTCTTTGGAAATTTCCTCAATAGATTTTCCTTTATCTAACAAGTCTTTCACGATTTTCTCCATCGGTTCCAGTAAATGGGTACCTCTCGCACGGTTAAAAGTAATAGTGCCATAAACATTCTTACTTTCATCTTCGTGAGCTACAATCACAATAGGCACCTTACCTCCTAAAAGTGTTTTGAGTGGCTCTCTCCCAGATACTGTCCATCTATGAAAGCCATCTATTATGGTCATATCTGGACGACATACTATAGGAAAGCAGAACCCGTTTGTAAGAATAGATTGAATAAGTAGTTGTAGATTGTTTTCTAAAACCTTATTTGGGTTATAGTCATTTGCTTTCAGTAAGTTTCTATCTACAAACTGAATTTCTTTCAACGGTTTGAATAAATCTCTTTTTTGTTCCATTATGGTGTAAATTCTTTATTACAATGAGGACAAACAATGGTATGAGCTTGCTGCATTCCACTTTCAAAGCTTTCTACCTCATTGTTTTGTTTTTCCAATTTTTCTTTTACTTCTGGAGTTTGAGTATTTGTATCAAATACATCTTCTACTCTTGCTGGTTGAGAAAAATCTACTCCCATATTATCAACCGAAATTTCATTGATAATTGTGTTAAGAAACTCCGTTGGAAATCCGATGATATCCGTATCTCCAATATCTCGGATAATTTCTTCTACTTTATCATAATTGGTATAAGATAAAGACTGAATCTTGTTGTCTTCTATAAGAAGCTTCTTCTTTTGCTTTTCAGAAAGACCGCTGATAATTCTTACCTCCGCAAATGTTTCTCCACGATACTCTAATGCCTTTTTCTTTCCGTGTCCGCAGAGTATGTTATAATTCTCATCACAGATGATAGGGTAATACTGCCCGTAACGCTCAATACTTTCCGCTATAGCTTTTATCTGTGCTTCTGGATGTACATTCGGATTCACGCTATTTTCTACCAACTCCGATATAGGGATTGATTTTAACTCACTTTGAATTATTTTTTGTTTTGCCATATATTTCTTTTTGATTGTTCATTCGTTCGTTTTTCTTTCAAAAAAAATCCGACCGGCAAACCGCCAGCCGGACAAAAACTAACCAAATCTAATATGAAAGAAGATTGCTACGCTTACGGGATTCGAACCCGTCTTTTCAGATTTTAAATCTAATGTCCTATCCTAATATACGAAAGCGTATGTTCTATATTTCCATTTATCCTTTTGAGCTAATGAACGGACTCGAACCGTTGTAATTTCCGCTTGCAACGGAACGCCTAACCATCTCGGACCACATTAGCAAGTTATAGACTTTCTACATAAGCGTTTTTAGGACTATATATATCAGCTATTATTTTTCATAGAGAGTTTTAACTGTGAACATACAAGCTTCCTCTAATTTTGTTTGAGCGATAGAAATTAATCGTTGCTTTTCTGCACTTGCTGGCGTTGTATTTTTGTCTCCTCGTTCTTTTTCAAGACCATCAATTAGTTCAGCGATTTTCTTTCTTGCTGATTTTATAACTACAGATTCGACACTACTATACACTCCACATCTTTTTTCTCCTAATGTTTGCATAATAAATTATTTTAATAATGTTTTGAGAAGTAGGCAGGATTCGAACCTGCACGATGTGATATTTCATTAGTTATCTCAACTGCCCGACTTTAACGGTTAAGTATAACACATCTAACTAATTGAGCGTATATCAATTCCGCCACTACCTCCTTCTATTATTCTTTTTTGTCTTTTGTTTCTGCTACTTTACCTTTGTCTTCTGCAGCTTTGTCTTTTGTTTCTACTTTGGAAATTTCCACTCTATACTCTGCACCTTCCTCCAATTCAATCTCTGGTTTTAAAGCAGAAAGAGAAATGGAGCCAGTAGAGATGTTATCCCAAAGTTCTTTGTTTTCTGATGCTTTATCTGATGCTAAAAGTGTAACATCTTTTTTATCTTCATTCAGTTTGTTGCTTAACACGGAAGCAACCACAAACACACCAATTAATTTTGCCATATTTTTTTATTACAAGTTGATTTTGAGATACAAATATAAACAAATTGTAGCAGATAGATACAATTTAATTTAAATTTTTTGACTCTATTGTTCGTTGTATCCAGTTGATTGTTTGTTTAGATTCAAGTTGGTTCGGAATAACTCGCAAAACTGACCAACCATCAGATGTAGCTTCGTTGTATTTTTCCATATCATTAAAAAATCCCTTTCCTCTAGTATGTCTTCCACCTGTCCAAATACCCCCTTCTACCTCTACTGCTATTCTGTATTTTGGAAAGGCAAAATCAAAACGCCATCTTCTTTTTGGGTGAAATTTGAGTTCCATTACAGGAGCAATTCCCAAGTGTTTTTCGCAGTAGTTTAAAAATCCTGTATAATCTTTCTTTGTGTTTTGTTGATTTCTCTTTGTTTTATAGAGATGTAGAAGAGTGTTTTCGTATTGCTTGGAAAGTTCTTTATTGTGTCGTATTTCGTTTTTTATGGTTTCGAGATAATGAGAAACGGATTGCTGATTAATTTTTAGAAAATCAGCAATTTCCGTTTGAGATACTGAATAGGTTTCGCAAGCAATAAGAGAAATAATCATCCTTGCGAATACTTTGTTTTGTTCTCGCGATTTTGATTTTATCTCTCTAATCGTAAGTCCAGATGTAGACACTACTGCTTTTGTTATTTTATTCAGGTTTTCTCTATTCATTTCAAAATATCATAAAAACTCATCATTGCTTGTATTTTCTCATCCACTTCAAAATGGCAAATCATCATCATCATCGTCTCCAAATGGATTTTCTGGTGTTACAGATTCTGTATTATTTGGAGTTACCACCTCTGGTCCTGTATTTACCCCAAGAGGGGGATTAAGCGGCGGCGGCGTACTTTGCTGTTTTCCGCTCTGAAAATCTATTTTTCTCACTCTAAAATCTTGCCACCATCGTCCCTCGTGTTCTGTATTAGAATACCAATCGATTTGAGCGATAATAGCTTTCCCTTTGGTTAAGTGAGGAACGATTTTATCAGATTTTGCCCAATAGGTACAAGGGATAAAAGAGGAGTTTTCTTTGTCTCCAAATTTATCATTTATTGCTATTGTGAAACGAATAGCATATATAACCCCATTTGAAGTGTTCACTTCTTGTGCAGTAGCATCTTTTGTGATGTTTCCTGCTATGGTGCAATTTAGCATAGTTTTCTAATTTTTAAGGATTTTCAAAATTACTAATTGTAGCAGATAGATACAAATTTTAACAAGAGAAATTACACTTTTTCTATAGCTTTTAGAATTTCCCTAGCGGTGTTTTCCTTAGTTGGAATATCAGCATCCAGAAACTCTAATACCCCATAATGGGATGAAGCGGTAATCTTCCCGTTGTTATGAAAAGTAATAGCATTCCATCTTTTTTCTGCTACTTCTTTTTGGTATATGATAGCATACACCTCTCCGTTTCCGTCATTTATAACCTCCTTTTCATATCCATTTTCAGAAAGGAAGTTTTCGAAGTTGAATGTTTCTTTTGTCATCACAATAGTGGTTTTACTTATTCATTAAATTGTACAAAAATTCTTTTAACTTATCACTTTGGTCTTTTAGATAAGGTTTAGACAAGTCCCAATAACATATAATTCCATAATCTTCTTTTGGTGAATAAGACAAGAATAATCCATCTGGATTAGAAGATATATATATTCTATCACCTAATGCCATTTCAGCCCATTCTATAACATCATTTATCATTGGTTCGTGTCCAACAATTTTGAAATACTTAGGGAAATCCTCCTTGCGAATTTCGTGTACTCCCAAACCATCGTACAATACATACGAGTTTGATATATTTCCAACAATCTTTAAATAATCGTCTCCTATTGTAGACTTTACCAAACACCCCTCAGACAATTCCATCAATCTCGGAATGTCTTTTCTAATCTGTTCTGTTACCGCTTGTAATTTTTCTTGAGTTGTCATATTTTTTCAAAATAAAATTTCCCATCAAATCCTCGCTCAGGAGTTATCCCAAAGGCAGATGCTATATTATTCATATAAACTATTCTCTTCTTAGTCTTTTCAACCCGTGTCATTTTAGGTAGTTTTGACAATCTTATATGAAAGTTCATCATATACTTTCTAAAACTTTCTAAATCTTGACATCTCTTATAGTGATTTACGATTTTCAAAGCTGGGAGAAGATTATCAAAATCATCTCCTCCCCCTTGTACCTTTGGTTTTACATGGTCTATCTGCCAGTCATCTCCTAACGGTTGTCCTGTGTAAGCACATAGACCATCGTATTTATCGTGAATCTGTTGCTTTAGATTCTTCATTTTTCTCAATTTTAATTCCCACTGGCTCTCCGTTTTCAAAAGTGTAATAATAAAATAAATCATCTGCTTTCATCCTATTAATGTAAGAGATTTCAGTATCTTTACTATATTCTAATTCGTTTATAACTGTTACAAAATCACCTTCTTTTGAAAAAAACTTCTTCCCAAGTAAATCTAAATGGTTTTTCACTCCATCAGAAAAATCAAAAGGTTTGTATTCTTCTTCTTCTTTTGGATATTTTTCAAAGAAAGTGTCAAAGTTTTTAATATCTATTACAGACTTCCAAAAACCAAAACCCTCTTCTGTACTATGCCAGTTAAATCCTTGTTCACCATAATCTGACCATTTAGAATTCTCAAACACTTTTACATTAGCTTCATTCCTCTGCTCTACTTGTCTTTCGAGCATTTTGTCAATTACTTCAAGAGGGAATCCCTCTAATTGTCCTTTCGGAACATAGTCTGAATTAATGTACTTTAGTTTCATATTTTTTCTTTTTCTATTTTAAAATCACACTTCCATTCTTTCTTTGTTTTCTCTGGGTGGAAGTCAGCCACGGAGAAAGTTTCTTTTTCCTTTTCGTTGCCTATCCATCTTCTGCATTTCTGCTTCATTTTGAATTTGCAGTGGTTACCAAGGCAGCGGGTAATATCTTTAGGGATATTCATTTTTCTAATAATTTAATTTCGATAATATTAAGAATAACAAGTATTCTGTCATTGTTACATATCCTAACAAAAACAATAAACTCATCGTTATTAATAATATCCAAGTCAAAACTTTATCTATCTTTTTCATTTTAGATTGTTTTTATTGTTATTCTTCTTTTTAGTTTCTTCGTATCCGTACATTTTCAGAAAATCACCAACGATAATTTGCTTGTCTAAAAGAGCCTTAACCTCTTGTTCCAACTCTCTCATTGGTAGCATATCTAAAAGCCTTTGTTTAGTTTCTTCTACATTGTCGTGCATTATATCTATTCCGTAAATAGAGCTGTAGCATTTTAATATCGCTGTTAGTTTATCATCATTTTGAGAAATAAGGTTTAATTTTCTCCTTAAAATTTCAGTCAAGAAATTACCATTTCCGCAACTCGGCTCTAAAAAAGTCATTTCTATTGTGATGTTAGGAATTAAATCAAGCATTGCGTTTACTTCTCGCTCGTTGGTGAAAACCTCTCCTAAGTCTTTAACTCGCTTCTTGCTTCGTATTTGCTTTTTTCTCAAGGGCTCTTCTTCGTGCTTGTGCTTTAATTCTTTCTTTGTTTTCAGCATAATATCTTCTTACTCGTTCTTGCTCTCTTTCCCTGTTATCTTCAAGCCATTTTTTTTTAGCTAGGTACACGCACTCTTTACACTGGCTGGATAGGAATTTCTCTCCAAATCTCCCGTTGCAGATGTAAAACTCCGAGGGTGGCTTTACTTTTTGGCAGTAGGAACATTTTTTATCTCGCTTTAAATTCCTTGATTCCTTAATTTGTTTATCTTCCTCGCATTGATATTTAAGATTGAGGTAATAACCTTGAGAGCATAGTAGAGCTTTGATTTTGTTATAGTCAAAATTGAATTGAACTATATAATCGTGTACTATATCCTCTCCATTTTCTTGGAATTTTCGCCGTGCAATTGATAATAACTCGGAATATTGTGCGTTATCTATCATTTCTTTTTCTTTCTTCCTTTGTTCGGAGGTGGCTTCCGTATAATTTCCTTTAATTCTTCCCCGCTTACCCCTCTTTTGAGGAATACCACCTTGCGGGAGATTTTCTTTGCTGCCTCCAACGCCTTGATAGCCTTTTCTCGCTCTCTCTTGGCGTTGGTGTGCGTGGGATTGTCTATGTGCATTTAATTATTTTACCTCTATTTTTTCGTTATAAAAATCTAAGTTTTCAGCATCTCTGCCTACCTTAGTGGCAGTCCCTCGGATTAGGAAGTAAGTCTGGAAACGGCTTTCTACTTTCCCTTCTCCGTGCGTGTAGACAAGCACGGTTGCATCTTCAGAGAACAACCATCGGTAATATGTTGTTCCTCTAGTTTCGTTGTTCGAAAGGACAATGTGATTAGGGTTCATATTCTCAGCAACTTCTGCCGCTCTTTTGTAGTTTGCAAATGGTATTATTTTCATTTTATTTAATATTTTTAATTCTTTCCTCTGATTCTTTTATTAAGTTTTCTATATGCTCCATTACTCGGAGTTTCTTTTTCTTTTTTGGCGGACCATTTTTCTCTTCCTTTTTTCACGATTGATTAAAAATAATTTACCTTTTGAACCTTCACTTACTCTAATTTTATTATCCCTGTAAAGCGGTTTTATTGCATTTCGAATCTCTTTCCATTCTATGCGTAACCTGTTTACTAGTTCTGCACCATACACCCCACAATGCCCGCCAGAGCTTTCATATTTTTCCTCCAATATTTTCAGTATTTTATCAGAAAGGGAAATCTTCATCTTCATCATTATTGGTGTTAAAAACCGAATTTGGTTCAGCCGTTATACTCTTAGCTAATACATCACCTTTGGATTGATACTTCTTTACAACCCAATTACTATTATCCCAATCTGTTATGATTGAATTTTCACTTTCATATCTTCCATTATTGTAATTGTATTTGTAGCAAATAGCATCAGTTTTACCCAGATTTTTTAATTTCACTTTCTGGATAGCTATTGTACCGTAATTCAGAAATTTTTTAGTTTCTGCATCTTGTTCACGCATTATTCCTACGCCATAATCTGCCATATTCCAAAAGTCTGCGGAGCCAGATATATCATACATTGTAGGCATTGGATAAAAGCCCTCTTTATCTTTTTGGAGCTTTTTTGGGTGTGCCACCAAAATCATTAAAACATCGTGCTTTTTAGCAAAATTTGAAAGCTTGATAAGTATTTGAGAAATAGCATCCAACTTGTCAAATCCTGTAGGTTTATCAATCCTATTAAATGGGTCTATCACACAAATTTTTATTCCCTTTCTCTTGACTAAAATTTCAAATTTTTTCAAAATATCATCCACCGTAAAATCCTCTGGTGGTGCTACCCAAAAGAAATTTTCTGTGATATAATCTAATGCGTTATAAAACTCATCTGCACTAGAATATCTTTGTCCAAATTTTTTTCCTACCAGCTTTTCGTGAAGCTTTGCATAATGTGTTTTGATTGGGAAGTTTTCAGGTGAATAATATGCTACTTTCCAATCGTGTAAGATATTTAGTCTTACAGCAATATCATCTACCAATTCAGATTTACCACTACCTGGTGTCCCAGTGAATATTGCAAGGCGTTTGGTTTCCCAGCGGATACATTCATCAAGATCATAAAACCCTGTTCGAGTACCTTCTGGCATTCCATTTTTGAAAAGGTCATCTATTTCATCGAAAAAATCCTTTGCTTCAAAAACATCATCTATTTTTATTTCCTTGGCGTTTTTTAAGACATTACAAAGGCTTTTATTTCCTTTATGGGTTAGATATTCATTTGTGTCTTTAAACCGCTCAAATGAGCATAAAAAACACTTCTCTTGCCCTAATCGCCTTACCAACTCATCCCGAAGTTGCAAACCTTTCTCATCTACATCTGTGGCGATATAAAATTTTTCAACCTTATCAAGGTCCTCTAAACTGCTTTCCAAATAAGGCATATTCACAGCGTTAGCACCGTTAGGAACTGAAATCACATTTTCGTAACCTTCCTCAATCCAGCTTAAAGCGTCTATTTCACCCTCTACGATGATTATTTCTTTGTGATTAAGAATTGCATCGTAATTGTACCAAATCAGCTCTGCACCACTTTCAAGCTTAAAGTTCTTTTCAGCATCCCGATATTTCACATTGATAAGCTCTCCATTTCGATAGTAAGGAAACGCAATACAATTTCTATTTTTTCCCACTTGCGGCATCCATTGAACCGATGAAGAAACTTTCATTTTATTGAGTGTCCCCTGTCCAATGAAGCGGTTTTTCATATACTGAACTGCCCTATCTGAAAGATTTGTAAGATTAACTTTTTCAGGTTTTTTGTAGTGTTTTTGGTTCTTCGCAAAAGGTCTATGTTCTACAAATCGAGCATCGCAATGATTACAATGACCTATACCTTCCTCCGCATTAAAACCAAGGCATTTAGCATTTTTCTTTTTTCGGTCTGCTGAGCATTCTGGACAAACAAGGTAGTTTTCCTTTCGGTTTTTTAAATCCACCTCGTGGATGTGACCAGAATTGATGCAATAGATTTTTGTGAGCATAGTTTTATTTTTTAAAACACTGATTTTGTTCTTCTTTCACTTGAAGATACTTTACTTAGGTTCTTGGAAAGCCAAAATTCAAAATTCTTTGCTATCTCGGAGTCGTTAATCCAATTTCCTTCTCCCCACGAAATTTTCTTTTCTACAAACTCATCAATTTTGAGATGCAATTCTTCCATTGAAATTTTATGCTGCATCATCAATCTATCCATCTGAATCTGCTGTTTGGTTTTTAGAAAATTTTTAATTCGCAAAATTTCATTTTCGCTATACGACGATTTATTATTTACATTTACATTATCATTTACATTTACATTATCATTTACATTAAGGCTTTTTTGGGTTTCTAAAAAAAGCGGTGGGTTTTCTGGGTTTTTTGGGTTTTGATTTAAAGGGTTGGCTTTTTTGGGTCTACCTCCTTTTTTACCATTACCAGACTGTTTGTCGATATACTTCTGATAGTTCTCCGCAGCTCTATCTATATCTCGCTTTATGAATTTGAAAGCCATTTTAGCGTTTGGCTTAAGTTCAACCAGATTATCACGAAACACGTACTCCATTACGGCGTGTATAACCTCCCATTGAACTTCCTGCTTCTCGTCTTCTAGGATTTCATACCAAGATTCATAAAAAACAAAACTCTCTTTCATTGTTAATTTTTAAGGATTCTGAAGGGGATTTTTACTCCCCTTATTCTTGAATGTAATTATTACAGAACTCTATATCAATCATCTGTTCGCAATTGATACTTTTAGCAGAAATAAGTGTGGTGGTAAAGTCCGCAGTTTCTTCTTCTTTCTTAAACCTAAAAGATAGGTATCGGTCTATAAAAACTTTTGCTTGTTCTGCGTTTTTAGCTTTTACAATAAACTCTGATTTTTCAGAAACACCATCTTTAGATACTTACAATTCAATTCTGTATGCTTCAGTAGTTTTCAGTTTAGAATCTTCATTATAATACGGTGTCACATCCTCATCTTCCTCCTCATCTTCATATAGGTCTGTAATTAAAATCACCCTATCAAAAAACTTAGCTTGAACAATTCCTAAACTAGAACTGTAAGTTTGCTCTGCAAAATCCTTAATGATTTCAATTGCTTGTTCAATGGTATTAGCATAAAGAAAGAAATTCTTCTTTTTAGATTCCACCAATATGGTTACTAGCCAAATAGAAGTATTAAACTCTCCAAAAACTCCTGTACGCCTTTGGTTAGTAACTTCAATTTCTTTAAGGTCTCCAGATTGGAAGTAAAAATTAAGAAGTGAAAGCGCTTCTGTATCAAGTTCCACACCTCTATCCAATATGATTTCTTTTCTTTCAATTGTATGAACATCTCCAGTGTCCTCATCTATAAAATCTTCTTTCCAACCTCTATATACCCTTTCAGCGGTAAACATTCCCTTTACTGAATTTAAATCCGAGGTTTTAAATCTTGTTTCCTCGTGTCTGGTCTGAGGTAGATTTTTATTCTGCTTTTTGACTGTTTTTGTCATTTTATAAATTGTATTTAATTAATGTTTTATCAAATTCCATTGTTAGCACTGGGATAAAATCCTCCATACCCAATGGCGGTAAAATATCTGTGATAATAAAATGGATATCTTCTTTGAAAACCTCGTGAAAGCGTTTCTGGCTCATTTTATCGAATGAATAACTTTCGTAAGTCTTAATATTTGTCTTTTCAGAAATCTCTGAAATTTCATATCTCCCTTGCAATTCTTTAAGGAATAAATAGAAGTGATTTTTCTTACATTTTTTCTGAAACTTCTCTGGTAGATTATCCCAAACGAAATGCAGTATTTTAAAATAAGCACGATGCATTTTTAAGTTTCTATCAGCGTGCAAAGCGATATTGAAGTTTTCCTCGGTAGAAAGTGATTTTATTAGCTCTTCGCTTTCTATATCAGTAGGGAAAAGTCCTGTTCCTCGCCTTGCTACGCTTAGTAAAATCTTACTCTCACTCATTCTCCCATTCATTTTTGGTTGCATTATAAATACCACGATGAAAAAAAATCATATTTGGCTTTTTGTCATATTCAAAAGACCATTTATCTCCAAACCATTCCATCATTTTAGCTCTTGGATTTATATCTGTAATTTTTATAACACAGTGCTTGTCCAAAGTATACCCATTAAAGGAGTGAACATGTGTTTGTCCGAGTGTAAAATATTTAGTTTTCATCATCCTAATGCTTTTCAAAAATTGTTTCATCAAAACCTGCTAGCCATTTAGGTTTGTACATTACATTGTGCTTTTTAAAGTAATCATAGGACCTTCCAAAAGCTCTTTCATCTACCATCTTATTAAGTCTTTTCAAATAATGCTCTACCTTTCTTTCTCCATAGAGTAAATATGAATCATCTACTTCTATAATGGTGTAGTTGAAGCTCTTGTCAAAAACAATGTATTTGAATTTTGGCTGACTAGCTAATCCTAAAATCTCCAATCCAATACGATATAATCCAAACTGTATATCATATCCGAATTTCTCTACATCCCTCGTAAACTTTTCGGGATTACAATCAGAAGCAAATTTCAAATCGTGAAACAGATTAGGACTGAAAGTATCTAGGATGCCTCTAAAATTCCATCCCATCCATTCAAACTCGATGAATTTCTGAAACTCATCACAAACCATCAGTTCATCTGCTACCTCTGGAGTATTTTTTAGGTTTTCCGCAATAGCTTTGGCTTGGTCATAAACCTCTTGGGGTACTGCTTCTTTACCACTTTGGATAGCTTGCAGATATTCATAAAGATGTGCTACATTTTTTTCTGGCGTTCCAGTCTTGTAAGATTTAGAATAAGCATCTTGTACACGCTCCTCAAATGTATCTATCTGCGACAAATTTTCTAAAAAATTTTTTACAAATTCTTTTTGATTATCCGTTGTAGGAGTAGCATTGATTATTGTAAACTTTTTATCAAATTTATGTTCCTCTAGGAGTAGGCAATCTACTACACTACCAAATAGCATTGATTCTGATTTTTCTTTTGGCTTAAGCAGATTATTAATAAAGTTTACAGGACTATCCAAATACTTTAGTTTAGAATAAGACATCGGTAAACTTCTATCAATTAATTTCCCGATAAGTTCATATTTTGGATTTTGTTCTTGCATTGGAGCTTCTATTTCTGCCATTTCGTGAAAATGCTGCTCGTAGTTTTGTTTTGTTAGTGACATAATTTTTAGGGATTAATAATTTATTGAATATTAAATTTCTCTTTAAGAACTTCAGCAGTTTTCTTGCTAACACTTACTTTTAGTGTATCTTTCACTTGTTGTAATGTAGGATGCTTTCCTTTCGCTATCCAACCTTCTATCTTCTTCCAATTGGGGTCATTTTCATTTAGCCATACTGGTTTTTCAGTATTACCTGTGCTAGAATTTACAGCTGGTTTTGAAGGTGCTTTAGTAGTGTTATTTTCATCTATTTTCTTGCGAAGCTCGTTATCAATATCGTCTTCATCTGTTGGTATATGGAAGAATTTTAATAGAAAATATCGCTCTGCATAAGTAAGTGCCGAGCCTAGACCCTTCTCCCAATCGTTTTGACCATTGGCACCAAATAGATTTTCATCTTTTTCGCCAGTTTCCGTGTCTATCCAGGTGAATTTCATCATCACCTTGGATAATATTTCGGATTTAGGTTTTTCGTATTGAGTACCTATTCCTGTTTTATAATCCATTCTTTCGTTTTCAATGGAAAGAATTTCCTGCTTCAATATCAGTCCCATTTCATTCATCAAGGGTTTGATAACACTTAGGACTTTAGCTCCAGATACATAGCCATATTGATTTGTTTTTGAATCTTTCCCCAAACCATTTATCTTGGATTGAATTGTATGAAGTTTCTTATAGATAGACATTGGTTAAATTAATTCTAAATGATTTTCAAGATATTTCACAATTTCTTTTCTCTCAGTAGCTGTAGGATAATAATCCTTATGCTCTTCATCTTCTTCATCCCATTTTTGGCAAACTAAAATATCAATATTGCTTTCAATGTCTGAGAAGTACATTTCTTTTTCCTCTGGGGTTTCCATTGTTGAACTTCGGTGATAAGCTTCATAATTGAATGATATTTTCGCATTAATTTCAAAATAAAACTCATCCCAGTCTAATTCTTTGCTGCGTACCTTTATCTGTTCTGAACCCCTATTTGTTTTATTGAACAGGTATAAATCTTCTTCATCAAGGTAATCCAAAACATCTATTAGCAAAACTTTGCCCTCATCTTTTAAAAAATCTATCGCAGTATCGTGTGTTTTAGTAAGCAGTTCCATTTTCGTGTAATTTTATAAGTTCCAAGGCTTTATCTCCATCTATGACAATTATTTTACCGCTTTGATAAACTGCTTCATCTATTACACCAGAGCTCTTTATCTGTTGAGCTTTTGTTCTTTTACATCCAAGCAAATCAGCTAATCCATCAATACCGTGTACATATCGTTTTGAAGTAAAATCTTTCATAACTGACTTCTGCTCCGCAATAGCTCCGAATAGTTCTAAAATTTCTTCACCCGTCATTGTTAAAAACTGCTTTTCTAAGATACTAGAACTGACCATTTCTTAAGTTTTTTAGGATACACGGAAATTTTTTATCAAACATTTCTTGCAGCTCTAAGAAAATTGGTATTTCTAACATCTGAGCTACTGACAGATACTCATTAGCCGTATCTACATCTTCACACTCTTTCATTGATTTTAGGAGCAGTTCGCCTATTTTAGGCTTACTTCCTCTCATTACTCTTGCTCCTCTGAATAACACTCTTTCAAACATAGTTTTTAGATTTGGTTAGTTGTTCTAAATTGCGTCTATTAGTTCCAAAAGATTATCGCTTTGAGTTTTAGCTTGAGCTTTTACGATTTCTAAAACCTCATCTACATTCTCATCAGGAATTTTGGAATTATAAATCCAATTCACTTTTGCAGAGTCCACTGAGATTCCGAAACGCTCTGATATCTTTTTTCGGACCTCATTCTTCATTTCTGGTGACATTGCCAGAAATATTTCCCTAATCTTAACTTTCTTTTTATCCATTATTCTTATATTTGTATTACAAATTATAATATCGTTTTGCAAATATAAAGAAACTTTATATATGTGTGCAAGTTTTATATAAAGAAAATTTATATCAAGAAATAAATTATTGATTTTCAATAAGAAAAATTCACACTATGGAAAAGAAAGAGATTAAAAACTTTATTGCTTATTTAAAATCAAGAGGTTATGTAGAAAACCAAAAAGATTTTGGAATCAAAATCGGATACAAAAGTGAATCAGCATTCTCTCAAGCATTGAATAGATTGCCTGATGAGTTGTTTGAAAAGATAAATAAAGTTTATCCAGAGTTTAGTGAATGGAGAGGTATTAATATGAGCAGAGATGAATTATTAAGTGAAGCATTGCGTTTAATAAACAAGTACAGTGTAACTGCTTATGAGATAGAGAAGAATACATCTCTCACAGCAGTAGGAGTTCAGAAAATAATCAATGGTGAAAGTAAACGACCGCTTGAAAACACACTGAATACTATAATTAGTTATATAAACAGTAATTATTCTAATGAGAGTAAAGGTCCAGCAATTCCCAAAGGCGAACTGAAACCAAAGACCTACAACCACACTTTAGAGGTAAAGCTGGTAAGCAATAAAGCAAAGGCTGGCTGGAGTGAAGGGTTTTATAACGATGAATACTTAGAGAAAATGCCCGTGATAACTATTGAGGCGGATGCTAACTACAGAGGAGAATATATGGCGTTTGAAGTGGCTGGGGATAGTATGGAGCCCGACTATATGGAGGGGGATATTGTGATTTGCCGTAAAATCCAACGCCACCTCTGGATGGGGAAGTTACACATCCGCGATTGGGATTTTGTGATCGCACACGGTACGCAGGGAATAATGCTGAAAGAAATAGCAGAGCATAATGTGGAAACGGGGGAAATACTGTGCCGCTCAATTAACAGTAATTATAAGGATTTTACCTTAAACCTGCGGGAAGTAACTTACCTATATAATGTAGTGGAAGTTCGCCAGAAGGGTCGCAATAAACGCTGGAATAGAGCAAAGGATTTTTTGTAATAATTAATAAAAACTAAAAATATGGAACTAAAAGCAAAGCTTGAACAACTACACCAAAGGGTGGATGGTATAAAGGAGCAAATAACAACGGAAGAAGCAACAAAAAACGCTTTTATAATGCCGTTTATTCAAACTCTTGGATATGATGTTTTCAATCCCACCGAGGTTATTCCAGAATTTATCTGCGATATTGGCACTAAGAAAGGGGAGAAAATAGATTACTTGATAATGAAGGATGGAGAGCCTATCTTTATCATAGAGTGTAAGCACTGGAAAGAAAATGCAGACGCTCACAATTCTCAACTTCATAGGTATTTTCACAATACTAAATCTCGTTTCGGAATCCTTACCAATGGTATTGTGTATAATTTCTATACCGATTTGGAGCAGCCGAATATAATGGATGAAAAACCTTTCCTTACCATCAATCTTGATGACTTAAAGGATAGTGCTATTAAGGTTTTGGAAAAGTTTGTAAAAACATCGTTTCAACTAGATGAAATTTTGGCATCTGCGGAATCCTTAAAATACATAAAGGCTATTAAGGCGGAGTTTGAAAATGAAATAGAAGACCCAAGTGATGATTTGGTTGTTCTACTTGTTAAGAAGTTTTTTAATCAAAAATTAACTGAGCAAAGAAAAAATACCTTTAAGGAATACACTAAGAGGGCTATAACAAGCGTAATTAACGACATAATTAATTCTAGGCTAAAATCAGCACTTAACATCAATGAGCAAATCCACGCTGAAAAGAGTACGGGAGATGAAACGATAAACTCTATTGATGAAAATTCAGAACCTCAAAAAACAGTAATAACAACAGAGGAGGAAATGGAAGGTTTCCACATTGTGAAAGCTATTTTGAGGGAGGTTCTTCCAGCAGATAGAATTGCTTTTAGAGATACTCAATCTTACTTTGGGGTTCTTTTAGATGACAATAATAGAAAGCCTATTTGCCGCCTACACTTCAATTCTTCTAACAAATATATCGAGTTATTTCACAATGGTAAGGATGCAGGGGAAAAAATTCAAATTTTATCATTGGAGAATATTTATAACTACAAAAACGAATTACAAAAAACCATCGAAAATTATTAGTTATGGATAAGTTTTTGGCACTATGTTTTATAATTGTTTCTATTACTGCTTTTTCTCAAGTAAAAAAGGAGAGAACTGTAAAGCAGGACTATGTGGATTATGACGAGTATATTACTGATTTCAAAAACAATTCCTCTGTAAAAAAACATTTAATGATATTCCCAATAGGCAAAGAGTTTGAAAAAAATACAATTTCTACAGACGCTCCAAAGGTTGAATACATCGAAAAGGCAGGATTATACAGATATATATACAAAACAGAGGAAGCTAATTTTATTATTTATGTGAAAAATGGATTAATTATTAGTAAAAAAATAATCCTATATGACATTGATGAACTTATGTACCTGGTAAACTTTTTCGATTTATATAATAAAGAGTTTATAAAACCAAAAGGCTTCAAATTAAACGACACACAATATCTGCTAATCTCGAAGAGTCGCCATTATGATTATGATAGTTATGAGTTTAATTTCCGCGGATTAGAGTACTTTAATATTCTTGATTTGTTAGAGAGCAAAGAAAATGAGCAGAAATAAACCAGAAAAAGAAGTACCAGTAGTTCGCAGATGGTTCTTGGTAGTCTATCTTCACATAGAATCAGAAAATTCAAATTTTTCTAAATTCTGTGAAGATTATAATCTGCCTCGCACTACACTTTTGAGAATTGAAAAAGAGAACAACCGCCATTTCCGCCTAGAATGGCTAACTCTTGCAGTTGAAATACTTGGATGTTCTGCAGATTGGTTACTTACTGGAAAAGGTCCAATGTATAAAGATAAAAAAAGTACCATAAAAAAGCTTTCCTGAAATTTTTGTAATACAATTTTTCAAAACAAATAACATATATAAATGCTTAAATTTTCGCTCAAATTTTCACTAAAAAATAAAACATCAGAACTACAACCAGTAAGAGCTAGGCTATCTTTCCATTCACAGAGGATAGAACTTTACACTGGTGTAAAAGCAACTATTGATGAATTTGACGGAGTGAGAATAAAAAAGCGAAGTGATGATCGAAACAAACGCCTTTCTGAACTAGAGCGAAAGATAGAAGAAATTTTTGCAGATTTTGATTATCTACATAAGCGTTATCCTACAAGAGAAGAATTTAAAAATCTTTTTAACCAAGATAAGGAAGCACCATCTGTGCCAGAGAATGAATTAACATTCGTAGATCTAATTGATAAATACATTGCTGAAAAAAGTGAATCTAAACAATGGGAATACTCCACCATCAAAAACTATAATAGATTAAGAAATAACCTTGCATTTTTCAATAAAACGATAAAACTCAAAAATGTTACTGAAAAAACACTGAGAGATCTAACAAGATATTTCCTAACAGGACCTAAAGATAAATACGGAAAAATTAAAAAACCACATATCAATTTTACTGTAAAGCGTGAAATTAATGACTACAAAAGAATTTTAGCGTGGGGAGAAAAAAAAGGCTACTATGATGGAAATGCCCACAAAGAATACGAACAAACTTTTAAAGGTACCAGCGAAAGACTTTCTGAATTAGTTTACCTAGAATGGGAGGAACTTATGGAATTATATTTCTATCAATTCAATAATGATAGACTTTCCAGAGTTAGAGATGTATTTTGTTTTTGTTGTTTTTCCTCTCTAAGATATTCAGATGTAGCAAAATTAAAAAAAACAGATATAAGGAAAGATAGTATTATTGTAGCTACTAAAAAGACAACTGACCCACTAATTATAGATTTGAATCAATATTCAGAAGCTATTTTGAAAAAATATGAAGATATAGAGTTTAAAAATAATTTAGCGTTACCTGTAATTTCAGACCAAAAAACTAATAAATATCTCAAAGAAATTGGTGAAATAATGAATTGGGATAGTCCTATAAAAATTCATCACTTTATAGGTAACAAATCTGTAGAAGAGTATGTTTTAAAGAAGAATGTAATTTCAACGCACGCTGCAAGACGTACATTTGTTATCTCAGCCCTTAGACTAGGTATCCCCGTGGAGGTAATAATAAAATGGACAGGACATAAAGATTACGAAGCGATGAAGCCTTATGTGAAAATTGTAGATGAATTAAAGAAAAGACAAATGAATAAGTTCAATTTGCCCCCAAATTTGCCCCCGAAATAATACGGTCTAAAATGGTTTAAAACGATTTTGCATTTTTATATCATCTTTTAAATTAGTAATATACGATGTTAAACGAACTATTTTAAAATCCATAAGTAATCCTTTCGCGCTCACTGAAAGAGAAATCAGAAATGGTTTCTCTTTTTTATTTTTCATCTTTACAGAATCTTGACTCTTTAAAACAAAAAAGAGACGCTCTATAGCATCTCTTTTATATTTAATGATTCTATTTTTCGCAAAGTTGCTTCAGCTTGTCAAGTCCTTTTCCGTAAGATTCGTCCATACTACCATCCATCATTAGTTTCATCAGATTCATTGGATAAGGCAGTTCGGTATCCATATCCCAAGTCACCTTCGTTTTACCGTCTTGTGCTTCTAAAACTATCGAAGAATAAGAGGTGTTTTCAAACGGTTTCTTAAAATTCATCTGTGTTTTCACACTTTGGTTTGGCATCAGTTCAATGATTTTATGACAGCCCTCTCCCGCATTTTCATTTTCACTCACCCAGCAGTACTCATCGCCCACTTCCCCTAGAGTGCCGCTATAGGTTACTTGAATATTTGGATCGATATCCATCCACGGATTCCACTCGTTAAAAGCTTTAGAAGATGCTATTTGTGCATAAACTTTTTCAACAGGTGCGTTGATTACAATTGATTTTTCATAGTGATACGATTTGCCAATTACAAGCATCAGTAAAACAATAACCAACACAATCCCTCCTAATACTTTCAATAATGTTTTCATTGATTTTAAATTTTAATATTCAAATTTAATCTATTTTTTTAGAGTAAAAAAAATTAACACCTTCACAATTCTGATGGTAATATCTTCCCCCTCAGTTAAAAAAAATCAAACCCTTTCCAAAAAATCTTCAAAAGAAGAAGCCACACTCACCACACCATCATTATCCAATTTCTGAAGCTTTACTTTCTCTATGGTATTGATGAAAGAGGCATCAAAAGGCTTTTTCACACGGACATAATTTTCCGTAAAGCCATACATATACCCCTCTTTATTTTCGTGTTCCCAAAGTACAGGCAGGGTATTTCCTATTTGAGACTCATAGAATGCCATTTTCTTTTTCTCGGAAAGGATACGGAGCATTTTATTGCGTTTCTTGCGTTCGGATACTGGTACTTCGCCGTCCATAGCGGCAGCTTCGGTATTTTCTCTTTCAGAATAAGTAAAAACGTGAAGGTAGGCAATGGGCAACGATTGGATAAAATGATAGGTCTCCAAAAAACGCTCTTCCGTCTCCCCTGGAAAGCCCACAATCACATCTACCCCTATGGCAGCATCAGGCATCACCTCTCTTATCTTGGCAACCCTATCAGAATATAGTTTGGTAAGGTATCGGCGTTTCATTTTCTTGAGCAAATCATCACTCCCACTTTGCAAAGGAATGTGAAAATGCGGTACGAAACTTTTGCTTTTCGATACCAATTCTATGCTTTCATCTTTCAAGAGATTGGGTTCTATGGAAGATATACGGATGCGTTCTATACCCTCCACTTTATCCAGCTCTGTAATGAGGTCTAAAAAGGTATGTTCGTGTTTTTTATTGCCAAATTCTCCCTTGCCATAGTCCCCGATATTAACCCCCGTGAGGACAATCTCTTTAATATCTTTCTCTGCAATTTCTCGAGCATTTCTCACGATATTAGCAATGGTATCCGAGCGGGAAATTCCCCTTGCCAAAGGAATGGTACAATAGGTACATTTATAATCGCAGCCGTCTTGTACTTTGAGGAATGCTCTGGTTCTATCACCTATAGAATAACTTCCGATGAAAAAATCTGCCTCTTCTATTTCGCAAGAATGCACTTGTCCCTGAGCATTAGATTTTTCCAAATCTTCCAAATAACTCAGAATATTGAATTTTTCCTTCGCTCCCAAAACCAAATCCACCCCTTCTATATTGGAAATTTCTTCTGGTTTTAGCTGGGCATAGCAACCTACCACCACTACCAGACCTTCAGGATTGGCTTTCATTGCACGCTTTACGTGATATTTACACTCTTTATCTGCCGCCTCCGTTACCGAGCAGGTATTGATAACATAGACATCTGCACGCTCATCAAAGCTTACTTTTTCATAGCCTGCTTCGGTGAGGTTTCGTGCAATGGTAGAGGTCTCTGCAAAGTTTAGTTTGCACCCCAAAGTATGGTAAGCTGCAGTTTTGGTCATAGTTAATTCAAAGATTAGCGGGCAAATTTACGGAATTTTATATTATCGTTTTCAACTATTCCAAATCATAATAACAGCTAATACACTCCCTCTCAATTGGATTTTTAAAACTGATATTCATTACCTTTCAAGAAGTTTAAGACAATTTAATTTTTAGAAATTTTCAAATTCAATAAATTTGCACATTCAAAATTAAAAAATACAGACAATGGATTTTAAAAACTTCCAGATGCCTTATAGCATCAACCCTGATTATTCTAAAAAAGTGGCTTACTTTTCAATGGAATTTGCCATTGACCAAGCCTTGAAAATATATTCTGGAGGACTTGGATTCCTCGCTGGCTCTCATATGAGAAGTGCCTACAATCTAAAACAAGACTTAGTAGGCATCGGTATCTTATGGAAATATGGTTACTATGACCAAAGCCGAAACCAAGACCAAACCTTGCAGCCAGTATGGACTAAAAAAATGTACAGCTTCTTGCAAGATACGGGGATTAAATTTCAAATCGACATCCACGATGCTCCAGTTTGGGTAAAAGTATGGTATCTAGCCCCAGAAGTGTTCCAAACGGCACCTATGTTTTTCCTATCCACAGATGTGCCAGAAAATGACCACCTTTCTAAAACCATCTGCCACCGACTATACGATGCCAATGAAGCTACCAAATTAGCCCAATACATCCTCTTAGGAAAAGGCGGTGCCAAAATGCTGGATATGATGAATTTCAATAGAGAGGTGTACCACCTTAACGAAGCCCACGGTCTTCCTGCTGCATTTTATCTGTTGAGAAAATTTGGTGGCAACTTGGAGCAAGTGAAAGAAAAAATGGTATTCACCACTCACACCCCAGAAGAAGCAGGAAACGAAAAGCACAATTTTAATATGTGCCACGATATGTCTTACTTTTCAGGCTTTAGCAAAGAAGAGGTAAAAGCATTAGAAGGCGGTCACGAACCTGAGTTGTTCAATCACTCTCTATGTGCTCTGAGAATGTCTCGCATCTCCAATGGCGTTTCTCAGCTTCACGGAGAGGTTTCGCGTGCAATGTGGGGTAAATACGAGGGCATCTGCGAAATAAAATCCATTACCAATGCACAAGAGTTTAAATATTGGGCAGACAAAACCCTCTATGAAACCAAAAACAATAACGATGCTAAAGGATTTGACGAAAGAAAAAAAGAACTGAAAGCCAACCTCTTTAAAACAGTAGCAGACCAATGCGGAAAACTCTTTGACCCTAATGTCTTCACCATTGTCTGGGCAAGAAGATTCGCAGGATACAAAAGAGCAGACTTCCTACTCCACGATAAAGAACGCTTCGAACGCTTGCTGAATAATCCTAAATACCCTGTACAAATCATCTGGGCAGGAAAACCTTACCCAATGGATTACGCCGCCATCTCTACCTTCAACAGCCTTGTAGAGCAAAGCAAAAATTATAAAAATATGGCAGTGCTTACAGGTTATGAATTAGAGCTCAGCAAACAATTGAAACAAGGCTCTGATGTATGGCTCAACAACCCAAGAGTACCAAGAGAAGCGTCTGGTACTTCGGGGATGACAGCTGCTATGAACGGCTCCGTTAACCTATCTACCGATGATGGATGGATACCAGAGTTCGCAAGAAATGGCGAAAACGCCTTCGTAGTACCAAAAGCAGACTACTTTAATATGAGCGTCTATGAACAAGACAACTACGATTTGGAAAAAATCTACGAAATCCTTGAAAATGAAGTATTGCCAACTTATTACGACCGTAAAGACCAATGGAGAACCATCCAATACACCGCTATGGACGAAGTGAAAGCTCAGTTCAATAGTGATAGAATGGCAGATGAGTATTATAAAGCGATTTATAATGGTTAATGGTCAATTATTAATTGTTAATGATTACGCAATAAAGATTCATTTTTATTGTAACAAAATCCTAAACGAGATGCCTCTTTTTTCAAACGAGAGGCGTCTTGCTTATTTTTAGACGCGTCTTGTTCCCTGCTTACGATTTCAATAGGGTTGGGTTTTAACCCGACTTTCGATATGACCTACCCAAAAGCTTTAGCCAAATTAAAAAAACTTGCTAAAGTCAGCCCTATTCCAAACGGGAAATGAGGGCAATTTTCGGCTAAAGCCTTTTCTCTCTAAACGGCATAGAATGGGCTAAAATCCTATTGAAACCCAAATTACGTGATAGACTTTAAGCCATAAACTTCAAAATATCAGCCTGAGCGAAGAAAACCCAATATGAAATAACAATTTACAATTAACAATTGATAATTAACCATTAAAAAGAAGCCCTTACAGCAAGTGGCTTCTTTTTATTTTAAGAAAATTTAATATATTTGGGCTTTCAGTTTTATAGCGTTATGAAAAAAATACTTCTTACCATAGCTTGTGCAGTATATGTTACCAATTTTGCACAAGACATCTCGTTAGACAAAATCTATTCTGGTTACTACCGTGGCAAAGGCATTGCAGGTATTGCCTCCCTCAAAAACGGAGAAAACTACGCCGTGATAGAACCTCAAGGCATCGCTAAATATTCCTACAAAACCACACAAAAAGAAGGCTACATTGTAGAAGGAAAATACCAATCTTACGAATTTTCTAATAACGAAAGCAAAATCCTTCTACTGAAAGAAAGCCAGCCGATTTACAGACATTCTTTCCTTGGAAAATTTGATGTAAAAGACCTCGCAACAGGTAAAACCATTGCCCTAAACAATGGCAACGCCGTGCAAGAGCCTCGTTTTTCACCAGACGCCACCAAAGTAGCATTCATTGCAGATAATAATCTTTTCTATCAAGACTTAGAAACAGAAAAAATAACGCAAATCACCTACGATGGTAAGAAAAACCACATCCTCAATGGACTTGCCGATTGGGTATATGAAGAAGAATTTGGACACGCCAGATTATACGAATGGACTAAGAACTCCAATGCCATTGTCTTCATAAAATCAGACGAAAGCCAAGTCCCAGAAATGAATATGCCAATGTACCAAGGGCAACTCTACCCTCAAGACTTCCGCTTCAAATATCCTAAAGCAGGCGAGCCCAACTCCGTAGTCTCCGCACACCTATACCAATTGGGAAATTCAGAGGTTCAGGCTTTAGACTTGGGCAATTTCAAGAAATATTACATCCCTAATGCGATTCAAACAGCAAAAAATGATGAAATCATCCTCATCACTTCAGAACGCACCCAAAATGCTTCCGATGTTTTAAAGGTAAATACCAAAACTGGAAAAGTTACCAAACTTTTCACAGAAACAGATGAAAAATGGATAGAAACAGACCATATCACAATGGAGTTCCTTGCCGATAATTCATTCATCTGGAGCAGCGAGAGGGATGGCAATAGACACCTATACCTCTACGATGGCAATGGAAAACTGAAAAAACAAATCACCAAAGGAAATTGGGAGGTAACAGACTACTATGGATACAACCCAAAGACCAACGAAATCTTCATCCAGACCAACCAAACAGGAAGCATCAATAAAGTAGTAGCGAAAGTAAATCTTTCTAACGGGAAAAGCACCATTATTTCCGATAAAGAAGGGAACAATTCGGCTAATTTTAGCAAGAATTTCCACTACTTTATAGAAACCAGCTCCTCAGCAGAGAAACCTTATACCTTTACCCTGAAAGACCAGCAGGGAAAAACCGTGAAGGAACTCCAAAACAACCAAGAGATGCTCTCTAAACTAAAAGCAGACCAATGGATTGCCAAAGAATACTTCACCATTCCCAACGAAGCAGGCGACCAGATGAACGCTTGGATTTTGAAGCCTAAAAACTTTGACCCAAACAAAAAATATCCCCTCTTTATGTTCCAATACTCGGGCCCTGGCTCCCAGCAAGTGACCAACTCTTGGGACGGAGGCAATGGGCTTTGGTTCAATCACCTCGTACAGCAAGGCTATATTGTAGCCTGTGTAGATGGGCGTGGCACGGGCGGCAAAGGTACAAAATACAAAAAAGCTACCTATATGAACCTAGGCAAATATGAGATAGAAGACCAGATAGCCGCCGCCAAATGGCTGGGCAAGCAGTCTTACATCGATAAGGACAGAATCGGGATTTTCGGGTGGAGCTTCGGTGGCTATATGGCAAGCCTTGCCCTTACCAAAGGTGCCGATGTCTTTAAACTGGGCATCGCCGTAGCTCCCGTTACCAACTGGCGTTACTACGACACCGTCTATACCGAAAGGTTTATGCGTACACCGCAAGAAAACCCAAGTGGCTATGATGACAACTCCCCTACCACCCACGCCAAACTGATGAAAGGGAAGTTCCTAATGATACACGGTACCGCAGATGACAATGTCCATTATCAGAATGCCGTAGAGTTTGCAGAATCTTTGATACAAAACAAAAAGCAATTCCAGTTTATGACCTATCCAGATAAAAACCACGGCATCTACGGAGGCAATACCAGACAACACCTCTACCAGATGATGACAGATTTTATCAAGGAGAATCTTTAATAATGGTTGATAGTTGTTGGTTGTCGGTTGACAGTTGATGGCAAACCAACTCAAAACTTAGAATAGCTAGGAAGTTAGAAGGTTATACGGTTAAGAAGTCTTTGTTCTTTTCTCTTTCCTCTTTCTTCAAAAAAATTAAAAACTTAAAATTTTATATAAAAATGAAATCTAAACATCCAAAGGGCTTGCCCTACTTATTCTTTACCGAAATGTGGGAAAGGTTTGGTTATTACCTTATCCTCGGTATCTTCGTACTCTATATGATAGACCCTACCGAAACAGGGGGACTTGCTATAGATGATAAAAACGCCGATGATATCTTCGGTACCTTTATCGCACTCACCTATCTTACGCCTTTCCTCGGCGGATTCTTAGCCGATAAAATCTTAGGCTATGTGAAGGCCATCTACATCGGAGGAGCACTGATGGGGCTAGGCTATATCGGCCTAGGTGTTTTTAAGGAAATGCCATTGTTCTACGCATCGCTAGGAGCCATTATTGTAGGTAACGGCTTCTTTAAGCCAAGTATCTCTACCCTGCTGGGTAACCTCTATTCTGAAGACCAATACAAAGACAACAAAGATGCGGGATACAATATCTTCTATATGGGAATCAATATCGGAGCCTTTGCGTGCAACATCATTGCTGCCTTTATGCGTAATAAATTCGGCTGGGGCGAGGCATTCATCACAGCGGGTGTTGGGATGTTCATCGGACTCATTATTTTCTCATTGGGAAGAAAACACATTCTCCACGCCAATGTATTGAAGCCATCTCAGGAGGGCGATACCACCATTGGTTCTATTTTAGTAAAAGTATTCTTACCTGCCATTGTTGCAGGAGGATTAGGCTGGGTAATTCCTGGCAACATCTTCGGTTCAGACTCTACCGATGCTTTCATCTTTGCGTGTATCCCTGTAATCTTCTTTTATGTATCGCTTTACCTTCGTGCCAATAGCGAGGACAAAAAACCTATCGGAGCTTTATTAGCCATCTTTGCTGTGAGCTTAATGTTCTGGGCGGTATTCAAGCAAAATGGTACTGCACTTACCCGCTGGGCAAAAAACTATACCGATAGAAGCGTACCTGCTGCAGTAGAAAAACCATTGGAGAGTATCTACCTAGTGGAAGCCAAAGATTATAAAACCACCGAAGTTCCAGTATATGATGAGCAATACCAAGCCGTAAAGAAAAACGGTGAAGCCGTGAAAGAACAAGGAAAAGACATCTACTTCCGAAACATCAATACTGAACAAAGAGCTGAATTGGAAAAAAATCCTGAGAAAAAAGTATTCCTCTACAATACGGAGTTGTTCCAATCCATCAATCCATTTTGGGTAATTCTACTTACACCAGTAGTAGTGGGCTTCTTTATGATGCTTCGCAAAAAAGGAAAAGAACCTACTACACCAGCTAAAATTGTATTGGGATTATTCATCTCAGCATTGAGTTGCTTGGTAATGGTAGGGGCGGTATATGCAGGAGACAATGGTGCTACAAAGGTTTCTGCCCTTTGGCTTGTAGGGGCGTATGGTGTAATTACTGTGGGAGAGCTTTGCCTTTCTCCAATGGGACTTTCATTGGTATCCAAACTTTCACCACCAAGGATTACCGCCCTGATGATGGGAGGCTTCTTCCTTTCCACTGCCATTGGCAACAAACTTTCGGGCGTATTGGCAAGTATGTGGTACAGCTACGATGATAAAGCCAATTTCTTCTTAGTTAATTTCGGTTTACTATTACTGGCTACCCTCATTGGGCTTTCCATCTTGAAGAGCCTTAATAGAGCCTTGAAAGAAAAAGGTGTGAAATAAAATAACATTTCTAAACAGTTTTAAAGTGAATTTATTAAAACTTTTAATGCTAACCGCTTGGGTCTTTACTTTTGGAAACATTAGGGCTCAGGCGGTTTCCATTTTATATTTCAATGATGCCCACGAGATAATGCCCGTCTCTTTTCAAAACCATACCAAAGGAGGAGTGGCAAGGCTAAAAACCCTAGTAGATGAGGTAAAAAAACATCACCCCACCCTCACTATTTTTGGAGGCGACCTTGCAGGAGGTACGCTCTTTGGCAAAATGTACAAAGGTTTTCCAATGGTAGAGGCTTTCAATAAGATTCCAATAGACATCGCTAATTTTGGTCAGCACGAATTTGATTTCGGAGTAAAAAATGCCCATAGTCTAATGGAAAAATCACAGTTTGATTGGATTACTTCCAATATCACACACCGCAATGGGCAACCTATTTTCAACTTACCCAAGTATAAAGTTCAAAATATCAATGGTATTAAAATAGGCCTCATAGGATTAACAGATAAGGTGAACACCTCACTCCCTGGTGAAGATTTGGCAGAAAAAGATTATCTAATCGCTGCAAAAGAAGCTATCACGCTACTGAATATGGAAAACCCAGATTATATCATTGCAGTTACCCAAATGCCTTTAAAGGACAATCTAAAACTTTTGGAAACATTTCCTATAATAAAACTTGCCCTTACAGAAGAAACCTCAGAGCAAATTACAAGAGTGGAACACATTAGAAATCAATACATCATCTCTCCTATTGGCAATATGGGGTCTGTGGTAGAAATTCAAGTGCAGAAAGAAAAAGATGGCAATATTTCATCTGCTATTAAAATTCACTACTTAGATGAAAGTATTCCTCAAAACCCTGAGTTAGAAAAAATAGCCAATGATTACCAACATCAAATGGAGCAAACCTTAGCTGAAAACATCTCTACGCTTCCTTATGACCTAGACCGTGGCACTCATCTACAAACCGAATCTGTTATTGGAAATCTAATCACTGATGCTTATCTATCTTTC
This sequence comes from Bergeyella porcorum, assembly GCF_042427575.1. Taxonomy (NCBI): domain Bacteria; kingdom Pseudomonadati; phylum Bacteroidota; class Flavobacteriia; order Flavobacteriales; family Weeksellaceae; genus Bergeyella; species Bergeyella porcorum. The sequence continues at coordinate 100,319 of NZ_JBHMFD010000012.1, read as the reverse complement.
TTCAAAACCGATTTTGCAATGATGAATGCTGGAGGCATACGAGCCGAACGGCTGAAGAAAACGGTTACTCTTAAAGAAATATATTCTATTTTACCTTTTGACAATCAAGTTGGTGTTATAGAGCTTTCTGGGGAAGAAATAAAAGAACTAATACAGACGGGGCTTAAAAATTATACCAACTTGGGTGGAGAATTCGTTCAAGTTTCGGGACTTTCGTACCGATTGATAAAACTTTCTGATTCAAAATCTGCTATATTGGAGGAAGTATGGGTAAATGGAAAACCGATTGATTCTCAAAAGAAATACTCCATCGCTATGCCTTCTTACATCATCCAAGGCGGAGGTGAATACACCTCTGTTTCACCTGAAAAAATAAGCAATCGCCAGATGATACCCTATGCTGAACCTTTGATTTGGTATCTGAAAAAACATCGCGACCTACACCCAAAATTGGAGGGAAGAATTTCTGTAAAATAGCATACACCTCAATTCAGAACGATATTTTCATAAAAAAAATCTTGCTCAATTCTGAAAAAAAACTAAATTTGCTAAGTATTAACGAAAATTAACAATCACTATGAGTATAGTAATCGAAAAAAAAGGACACCCAAAGGGACTCTACCTTTTATTTTTCACCGAAATGTGGGAAAGATTTTCCTACTATGGTATGCGTGCAATCTTAATTTATTATCTCACTAAAACCTATCTACAAGGAGGACTTGCAATAGACCCAGAAAAAGCGAGTTTAATCTTCGGATACTTTGCTGGTTTTGTATATTTTACGCCATTAATTGGAGGCTGGCTTTCGGATAAATTTCTAGGACAGAGATTAGCCATTACCATTGGAGGGATTACAATGATGCTAGGACAATTTACTCTATTCGCCCTCAATACACATACGGGATTGTATCTGGGATTATTCCTTCTCATCATCGGGAACGGATTTTTCAAACCTAATATTTCCACCCTAGTAGGGAATCTATACGAAGATGGTGACGATAGACGAGATGCCGCATTTTCTATTTTCTATATGGGGATTAACCTTGGAGCTCTTTTGGCACCAATCGTTATTGGAATCTTAACAGAAGATATTTTTGCACAGAAAGATGCTTCTGGTGAAATAATGACTTATGGCTACAAGTATGGTTTCTTAGCAGCTGGTATAGGAATGCTTTTAGGACAGATTTTATTCAATAGTTTGGCACAAAAATATTTGGGAGACATTGGCAAAAAACCTAAAAAAGTTCTTAATGTAGAAGATGAAATTACCGTAGTACAAGAAACGGTAGAAACTGGTGGTGAGAATGTAAAAACTGTTGAAAAGCAGAGAATCAGCGTTATTTTCATTTTGTTCTTATTTTCTGTATTTTTCTGGGCAGGGTTTGAACAGGCGGGTTCTTCTATCGCTCTTTATACCGACAACTTTATCGATAGAAATGTTACACTTCCATTTGTAGGGAATTACACCATTCCTGCTTCGCTATTTCAATCTGTAAACCCTTTCTTTATTGTAGTTTTAGCTCCATTATTTGCAATGTTTTGGAGTTCTCCATTAGGAAAAAAACTTACCACCCCTGTGAAAATGGGATTGGGGATGATTATCCTTGGGATAGGATTCTGGTTTATGCTAGGAGCAGTTTCAGAACGAGGTGGAGATATTGCAGACCCTACCATTAAGGCTAGTCTATGGTGGCTGGTAATGACATACTTTACGCATACCATCGGAGAACTTTGCTTGTCTCCTGTAGGACTTTCGGTAGTAACCAAATTAGCACCAGTAAGATTAGCATCATTGCTAATGGCGGTGTGGCTATTATCCTCTTCGGTAGCCAACTTCTTAGGAGGATACATTGCAGCTTATGTAGAAAAGATGGGAGCTGGGCAAGTATTCACTTACATCTCTGGATTTGTAATTGTCTGCGGTGTCCTTCTGTTACTTCTAAGTAAGCAAATCAGTAAGATGATGCACGGTATTAAGTAATCAAACATTTTATTTGTATTTCATATTAAAAAAGAGAGGCAGGTTTCATAAGGAATCTGTCTCTTTTTATTTTTGAGACTTAGATTTATGTCTTTGGCTTAGATTTTGATGCTTCCCAAATGCGTTCTTGGATTATGAAATATTGGATTATCTTTCTGTTTTGTTTTCCCTACTTCGCTTTCGGACAAGTGAAGTGGATGACTATGGAACAAGCCTTAGAAGCCCAGAAAACACAACCTAAAAAAATCCTCATCAACTTTGTTACCCAATGGTGCCAAGCCTGCAAGACAATGGAAAACAACACTTTCAGCCATCCTGAAATTGCACAGTATCTCAATACGCATTATTACGCTGTAAAATTTGACACCGAAAGTCAGCAAAAAGTCAACCTCTATGGCAAAACCTTTACCAATACTTCGGCAGAGAAAAAAAATCACCTGCACGATTTTGCCAAGTTTATGAATATAAACGCCACCCCCAGCCTTGTTTTTCTAGATGAAAACAGTACACCCATCACCATTTTACAAGGAATGCTCACCGCAAAAGAACTGGAGCCTTATCTTCCTTTTTTTATCCATAACGATTACAAAAAAATCACCACCAGAAAAGACTGGGACAATTATCAGAAAAAATTCAAGTCTAAAATCAAAGATTAAACGCTACTCAACATAGAAAAAAGTTTGATTTTTTAAAGAAATTCAACGAAATTTGTGCTTTAATTTTTTCACTTCTTGACTTTAGAAACCTCCATAGAATACCTCAAAGGCATCGGTTCCGAACGGGCAAAAATCATTAAAAATGTTTTGGGAATCGCTACGGTAGAAGATTTTCTCAACTTCTATCCTATCCGCTATTTGGACAAAAGTAAAGTCTATCAAATTAAAGATTTATCTGATAACCTTCCAGATATCCAACTGAAAGGAACCATTTCTCAGCTAAAAGAAGTAGGAACGGGTAGAAATAAACGGCTCACCGCCAAATTTCAAGATGAAACGGGGACAATAGACCTGGTCTGGTTCCAATATTCGCAATGGATGAAGGAACAAATTCCCATTCAGAAGGAAGTTTTCATTTTTGGAAAAATCAATGTGTTTAATCAGCAATTTTCTATGCCCCATCCTGAAATAGAGATGGAAGAAACTAAAGAAAAAGAATCACGGCTAAGACCAATCTACCCTAGTTCGGAAAAATTAACCAAAAGAGGATTGAATCAAAAGTTTTTCCAGAATATTTTAAAAAATATTTGCTTGGAACTTCCCCAGTTGATACAAGAAAATCTTCCTGTATATCTGATAAAAGCATTGAAACTAATGGGAAGAATAGAGGCTTTTCTCAACATTCATTTCCCTCAAAATACGCATTATCTCAACGCTGCAAATCGCCGCTTAAAATTTGAAGAAGCTTTTTTTTTTCAATTGGGCTATGCTTTAAAGAAACAGCACCATCGTAGCCACGCCATTGGCAATCCTTTTCCTGTGGTGGGAGATTATTTCAATCAGTTTTACAATCATCATCTTCCGTTTGAATTAACCAACGCACAGAAGCGGGTTTTAAAGGAAATCCGCACGGATATGAAACGCCCCATCCAGATGAATCGCCTATTGCAAGGGGATGTAGGCTCTGGGAAGACAATGGTAGCCCTACTATCTATGCTTTTAGCAATGGACAATGGCTTCCAAAGTTGCTTAATGGCACCTACGGAGATTTTGGCTCAGCAGCATTATAACGGTATTGCAAAACTCCTAGAAAACACCGATATTCAAATCAAACTACTGACGGGTTCTACCAAAAGTAAAGAGCGAAAGCTTATCCACGAAGCGTTGCAAGATGGCTCTTTGTCTATTCTGGTAGGTACCCACGCCGTGCTGGAAGATGCGGTAATCTTCAAAAATTTAGGCCTTGCTATTATTGATGAACAACACCGCTTTGGAGTAGCACAGAGGGCAAAGCTTTGGGCAAAGAACACCATTCCGCCCCATATCTTGATTATGACGGCTACGCCGATTCCCAGAACCTTGGCAATGAGTTTTTATTCGGATTTGGAGGTTTCCATAATAGATGAGCTACCCGTAGGAAGAAAACCCATTATCACTGCACACAGAAGAGAAAAAGACCGCACATCGGTTTATCAATTTTGTAGAGATGAGCTCAGAAAAGGCAGGCAAGTCTATTTTGTCTATCCCCTCATTGAGGAAAGTGAAACTTTGGATTATAAAAATCTGATGGATGGTTTTGAACATCTTGTACAGCACTTTAGCGATTATCAAGTTGCGGTATTGCACGGGAAAATGCCACCAGCGGATAAAGATGCTGCGATGCAGTATTTCGCATCTGGGAAGGCTCAAATAATGGTAGCCACAACAGTAATAGAAGTGGGCGTTAATGTCCCCAATGCCTCTGTAATGGTGATAGAAAGTGCGGAGCGTTTTGGACTTTCCCAACTGCACCAGCTTCGGGGGCGTGTAGGGCGGGGAGCAGAGCAAAGCTACTGCATCCTAATGACTTCTGATAAGCTGAGTAACGAGAGTAGAAAACGCATCAAAACAATGTGCGAAACCAATGATGGTTTTAAAATTTCGGAAGTAGATATGCAACTGCGGGGCCCTGGAGATATCTTGGGAACCCAGCAGAGTGGCGTAGTAGATTTCAAACGATTAGATTTGGTAGAAGATGGTGACATCATCAAAGTAGCTAAAAATACCGTAGAAAAAATCTTACAAAACGATGCTCATCTTACACATTCTGAACATCAAAGCACGAAACTTTACTATCAAAAACAGTACCGAGGAAAAAATAAATGGGGAAAGATATCGTAAGCAAGATACAAAAAGCTAAGAAGATATTTCCCTTTGTTTTTTGAAAAATTTCCTAACTTTGGGCTTGTGAGTTATCCCTCACTTTTATCGAGCATTAGATAAATGCTACACATTATTTCAAGATGAACGCCAAACCATTTATAGATATTGTCATAGAGCAACTCCGTGCCGATGCTTTTGGCGAAGAATTATTGTTTAACCTAAAAGAGTTTACGAGATGAAAAATTGGTTTGAATTTTTAATTGAAATAGTATTGTTTATAATATTTGTAGCTCTTCCAGTTTATATCATTAATAACACGATATTTAAAGACATAGGCATACCTACTTGGATATGGGTTATAATTATTGCCTGCCTTATTTATATAAGAAAAAAATAAATGACCGATTAATTTCGGCCTTTTTTTGTCCTTTCCCCAAAAAACAATTCCTGCCATTTTGCACAAAACATTTAGAAATCAAATACTTTCGAATGTAATGCTGTAAATTTTTATACACTTCTTTTTTCAAAATCATCAAGACAATTCCCTTTAGACTCCGCAAAAAATTAATACAAAGGTACTTCTATATTTGATTATAAATAAACTTTATTTCACTATATCCAAAAGCCTATTTAATCCGTTTTTTACACTTTCGTATATCAAAGATTTAAAAGGCTGTTTATTGTTGCGTACTTGGGCTTCTTCTAAGGCGTTATAATACTGCAAACGGCTTTCCGTGTCGCCTTTCAGTATCGCAATAGGATAACCGCCTTGTAATAAGATTAAATTCATTAATAGGCGTGAGGTACGCCCGTTACCATCTGTAAACGGGTGTATGCTTACTAATCGCTCGTGCATTTCTGCGGAAAGTTCTACGGGGTGTAGAGTTTCCCTATTAGCCTTATACCATTGCATTAGTTTTTCCATTTCTTCCGCGACTTTATAAGGCGGTGGCGGTATATGCTCTGCCCCCGAAATTAACACTTGTACACTTCTATAACCCCCTGCATTTTGCCTATCTATCCCCTGTAAGATTAAGGCGTGTATTTGCAAAATATCCCTTTCGGAAATAGTGGTTTTTGCCTTTGCTAAGTCTTTGATATAATCAATGGCTTGGGCGTGGTTTATGGCTTCTAAATGCTCGTTTAAGGATTTTCCGCCTATGGTTAAACCTTTTTCTATGATTAACGCCGTTTCCTGTAATGTTAGAGTGTTTCCCTCTATCCTATTACTTTCATAGGTATAGGTTACCTCTAAGGCTTTATTTATTTTTTCGCTATGGTTTGCCTTATATCGGGTTAGTTGGTCTTTTAGTTGGGTTAATATATCGTAATTCATTCTATAATTTTTATGATTAGGTTCGTAATTCATTTGCTCCTCTGCAAAATCAATCATTTTAATAGCATTAAATGAGGTGTACTCTTATATTTTCAACAACTTTTAAGCCTCTAAAAAAAGAATAGCTTCATTATTAAACTTTGAATATATGAACATCACAAAGGTAAAATAATTTTAAAATTTGTGCCACCATTGTGCTACCAACTTGCAACATAATAGTATTTAATAAAATTCCCCCCTCACCCCTCTAAAACCCCACTAATAGTGCATTTACGATAAAAAAGGACATAAAAAAAGGCACTCATAAAAAGTGCCTAATTTCAAAGGTTGTAGCGAAGACGGGAATTGAACCCGTGACCTCAGGGTTATGAATCCTGCGCTCTAACCATCTGAGCTACCTCGCCATTTGAGTGGTGCAAATATATAAACTATTTTCCACTCCACCAAATTATTTTATCCCCAAATAATCTAAAACTTCTGATAAACGATTGGGCTTTGCTAAAATTTTATTGTCCTTGTCCAAAATAAAATAACTCGGTGTGGCTCTTACATTGTATTTTTCAGCCACTGGACTATACCAACCCTTTAGTTCTGAAGCATTTATCCAAGGATACATCTTAGCTTTCGCTTCATAAAATTCTTTATTACTATCCAAAGAGAAACCTATAATTTCTATATTTTTAGACTTCATATCTTTGTAGTGTGGAATAAATTTCGGCAATTCTGTCTCGCAATGAGAACAAGTGGAAGACCAAAATACCACTACTTTTTTATCCGTTTTAATATCGTAAATGGACTTTGCTTTTGTATTAGTGGGGTTTTCAAACTTATAATTTTCAAAAATTGCCCCTACTGCTGTTTTTCTATTTTGCTCAATAGTCCCCGATAACCTATCATTGATGGTACAGGTTAAGCCTTGTGCTTTTGCTAAGTACTTGTTTTTAAGGCTTTCCATAGAGTACATATCAAAAATCTCTATAAGCTCGGAGAGTACCGTCTGCCCACGAGACGACTCTAAGTTAACCGCTGTTAATAATTGGTCAATTGAAGTTTCTAATGCACTCGGTTCTGTCTGTTTTAAGAAATCTATTAGTATAGGTCTCATTAAGCCAGAAGTTTCTAAATATTCTGAAGTATTGGAGAAAAAGCCAATCACTTCCTCCTGTGTTACCTTTCTCTTCGGATCTTCTACCAAAAACTTCTGATACGCTTTATTATAAAAATCTATAAATGGATATTTTGCCGTATCCAAATTAGAAGTTGCTAAGACCTCTATTTCTTTATCCAAAGCTTTATAAAACTCCGATGAAGGGCGATAGAAATTTTTAATCTGATAGAAAACAGGCAATAGATTTTCTCTTTTGGATTGTACATCTTGTACTTTATTCATCAAGGCATTGGCTTCATCCCCATAAGCTACTTCCGTTACCTTATTACCCTCCGCTAGAAGATTTAGCCTAATATCCTTATTTTCGGATACAAAATTTAAGGTATAATTATTCTCTGGAAAATAAGCCTTCATCATTCCTATATAACTCTTAGGATACTTGAAACTCCATTGATTTTTATTCTTTTCCACTTTAGATATTAAGACATCTTTAGAACCACTAAGTGTATAAAGATATACTTCCTTCGGAGAAAAACTATCCGATGATTCCACAGAAATATTAAACTGTGCTTGGGCACCTGAAAATACCGTACCCAACAATACTACTAAAAACTTTTTCATAGTGTAAAAATACAAAAACTCACTAATTTCTTAGTGAGTTTTATGAGTATATTAACATTTTTTATGCTAATTTTCTTCTCTTATTGTAATAGTATATTCCTACAATAAACATTACAGCTACTACTAACAATAAGCCTTCGTACATATCGATTGGAGTAGCTTGACTACCAACTGACTCTGGTGGAGGTGGATTAGTTCCTTCATCTGGTCCCTCAAACTGAGCACTAACAACATTTCCAAGTAGTAAAAATACTAAAAGAAATAAGTATCTAAATATATTTTTCATCATTATCTTAAAATTATTAATAAACTACTTTTAATGATCTTACCACGCCATTTGAATAAACAACATTAACTACATAGACTGACTTCACTAATGAAGGTAAAGCATAGTCTACATTTGTATCCTGCTTCTTAGCTTCAAAAACAAGCTTACCACTCAAATCAAATATCTGTACATCAGCTGTTGTAACTTCTCTTTCAAATTTAACTTTTTTAACATCCGCATCTTGATATATAACAGTCTCCCCACTAGTACGAGCGTTATCCAATGTAGCCAATGTTCCTCCAGAGCCATCTGTAGAAGCTTCCTTCCAATAGAAATCAAATCTTCCTTTCAGATCTGGTGTATCTGCAATGAACTTAAATGTTGTAGTAGCATTGATTCTTGTAACATCACCAGTAGTATTATCCTTTATAAGAAACTCTCCACTTGACAACTCTTTAACATTTGTAAATATGTCTCTTTCGTACTGATTGAATCTAAGCTCATATTCAGTGCCTACCGTTAAATTATTAAATCCAACTGGAAGAGGCTTTCCTATATAAGTATCTGAATTAAATTCACTAAATAATTTCTTACTGTTTTCTACTGCTGCCTCATCTTTTATCCCATATAAGAAAATTTTATTAGAAGATTGAGATGGCGTAGAGCTCTCAGTGTTATAATTAGTACCAACCAAATAAACAGGTGCTGCTTCAAAAGTATTTCCACTAAGTAAGAAAACTTCCAATTGATAAAACCCATTAATATTAGACTGCGCAATAGAACTTCCAAGTGATTTTGTTTGAGCTGACGCCAAGGCAGACATTCTAGCAGTAATAGGAGGTGTAACTGTACTCGCAGTACCAACTGAAGGATACTCAAAAGTCTTATGGGCATCGTTAAAATCCACTTTAACACCTACAATTCTAGAACCTAAACCTGTAGGATTAATAAGAGGAAAATTCAAATTAAATGTTTCGGTAGGTCGTATAGTAAGTGCTTCTGGATTCCCCACCCAATTAGTCCCATCATACTTAGCTGAATAATAGTCCGCACTAGAGTTAGAAGCCCCCTCAGAAGGATTCCATAGCGTTTTATACGCAGATGTTCTTTTTGTAATATAAAAATCCTTTATCAATAACCCATCCGTAGCCTGTTTAAGAGTTCTTTCCACTCCACCATTTGTAACTTTCAACCAAGCATTAGCCCCATCTACTGCTCTCAAATCCAAATTGGAAGTATATGGATTTCCGAATCTATAAACATTCTTTCCAGTATATTTATTGGTAGAACTAAAATTCCCCATATAAGAACGATATCTCTCATTATAGGGATTTATGATGTCTTTCCAATCATTATATCCTAAACCACTAAATTCAGTTTCTGTTTTTGATGGAATAACAGACTTCCCTGTTGCACTATATACCCCAGGTGAAGGAGTCCCTTTATAACTAACTTTGGCTGCAGTCGTTTGTAAAGTTGTAGGAATAAGATTTAGAAGATAGTAATCTCCCGCTTTAAAATCTGTTCCTGTAACAACAGCATCGTTATGAATTTTATCATTATTCCACTTAAAAAGTGTCATAGCATACCTATTGGTACAACGAACATCTAAGCCACATTCGCCTCTAAATGCACTTGTAGCTAAACCAAATGCTCTCATCACATTCTCTACCTTATCCTTAAACGGAAAACTGATAGGGAATGTAGTACCAAAATAGTTTGAACCAGCTGGTAACTTCTCCATTGTCATCAATGCATTAGTTTGCCCTGCCGTACGCAAAATTTTCACTTGTCCGTAATCATTTTCACTAGTCCAAATATTTACGAACTCATTACCATCAGAGGCAGCCGTTGCTAAAGCACCTTTCTTATAATCTCCAGAAATTACCACTTTACCTTTATTACTAACGGTACGCTCATTATCAGAGTTTAAGATAAAATTGCCCCCGCTATAAATCAAAGCTTTCCCCGTAATCATCATGGAGGAATTATCCGCCATATAGGTCAAATCCACTGCTTGAGCACTCAATGAGGAGAGCCCTAAGGATAATAATCCGATACTTAATAGATTTCTTTTCATTCTATTATATTTTCGTGTTTTTTAATCAGTAAAAAAATAAAGTTTATCCCTGCAAAGGTACTACTATTTTTTTTTATCTGAAAATTATTTTTGAAATTTTATATTTTTTTCAGTTAAAACAATTTTATTTTCCTCTCCCACAGAAAACATATAATCTTCTAAAACCTTTTCTGTAGTCCCTCTTAGACCTCTCGCCCCTAATCCTTTCTCTATGGTTTCTTCTACAATTTTTTCAATTGCCTCATCTGTGAATACCAATTCTACCCCATCCATCTTGAACAGTTCTATAAACTGATTAACAATAGAGTTCTTAGGCTCTTTCATTATCCGCACCATTGTTTCTTTGGTAAGCTTATCCAAGTGGGTAATGATAGGAAAACGCCCCAATAATTCTGGAATTAATCCAAATTTTCTTAAATCTATCGCATTGATTTGACTTAGCAAATCTTCTTCCTCATCTACTTTATTGGTTTTTTCCGCACTAAAACCGATGGCTTGTTTATTGAGTCTTCTTTCGATAATTTCTCTCATCCCATCAAACGCACCCCCTGCAATAAACAAGATATTCTGCGTATTCACCTGAATATACTTCTGGTCTGGATGCTTTCTTCCTCCTTGCGGCGGCACATTCACGATACTGCCTTCCAATAATTTGAGCAACCCTTGCTGAACGCCCTCACCAGAAACATCTCTGGTAATGCTCGGGTTATCAGATTTTCTAGCAATCTTATCTATTTCATCGATGAAGACAATCCCTTTTTCTGCTTTTTCTACATCATAATCTGCCACCATCAGCAATCTTGAAAGGATACTTTCTACATCTTCCCCTACATAGCCCGCTTCTGTAAGAATGGTAGCATCTACAATACAAAACGGCACATTCAGTTCTCGGGCTATGGTTTTTGCTAAAAGTGTTTTCCCCGTTCCCGTCTCCCCTATCATAATGATATTAGACTTCTCTATTTCCACCTCTCGGTTTTCATCTTCGGCGTGGAGCAATCTTTTATAATGATTGTACACCGCTATAGACAATTGCTTTTTAGCTTGGTCTTGTCCTATCACATACTCATCCAAAAATGCTTTGATTTCTTTGGGCTTTTTGAGTTCTGATAAATCAACAGCAGACTTGGCACGCACTGGCTTCACATTCTCTTTTACGATGCTATGAGCTTGCTCTATGCAATTTTCACAGATATAACCATTCTGCCCAGACACAAGCATCTGAACTTCATTTTTATGCCTTCCACAAAATGAACATTGGTTTGGGTTCATTATTAATTTATTATATTAGTTATAAATTTCAGATTATAGGTTTTGGAAGATTTCAATAAATTATTCTGCATTGATAATCGCTTGTTGCACCTCTTTATATTCCTCTTCCGTGAACTTTAGTCTTTCATTTTGAAAATTCAAATCTTCAATACCGTTCAATGGAACCAAATGAATGTGAGCGTGTGGCACTTCTAGCCCCACTACTGCTACGCCTACTCTTTTGCAGGGAATAGCATTACCAATTTTCTTGCCAACCTGCTGTGCAAATGCCCAAAGATTTTTAAACTCCTCACTATCAAGGTCAAAAATTAAATCCACTTCCTTTTTAGGAATCACAAGAGTATGCCCTTTTGCTAAGGGTAAGATATCTAAAAACGCTAAATGATGCTCATCTTCCGCTATTTTATACGCAGGGATTTCGCCGTTTACTATTTTGGAAAATATTGTCATACAGTTGGTTGTTAGTCGTTTATTAATGGTTAATTGTAAATTATCAATTGTTAATTGTAAACTAACTCAAAACTTTAAATTGGTTGTTAGTTGTTGGTTGTCGGTTGATGGTGAAAACTCAACACTCAAAACTCAGCACTCAAAACTTGTTAAGTTGGCTGATGGTCTTTTCTCTTTCTTTAAAAACTTAAAACCCAGCACTCAAAACTGAAAATTAATTGATGGTTGTCGGTTGTCGGTTGATGGTGAAAACTCAAAACTCAGCACTGAAAACTCAACACTGAATTTGATTGATAGCAAAATTAAAGTGTAATTTCTAAAACTTCAAACGAAAGCTGGTTACCATTAGGCAAAGTAATCTCTGCCGTTTCGCCCACTGCTTTTCCTAAAAGACCTTTAGCGATGGGGGTATTTACGGATATTTTACCCAATTTCAAATCACTTTCATTATCTGGCACCAAAGTAAATATTTGCTCTTTTTTGGTTGCATTATTCAGAAGTTTTACCGTGGTAAGGATAGACACTTTAGAAGTATCCAGCTGACTTTCATCAATCACTTTTGAGGTTGCAATAAGGTCTTTCAGTTTAGAAATTTTCATTTCTAATAAACCTTGTGCTTCCTTAGCAGCATCATACTCTGCATTTTCAGAAAGGTCACCTTTATCTCTTGCTTCAGCGATTTGCTGGGTTACCTTTGGTCTTTCGATGGATTCTAATTGTTCTAGCTCGGCAATCATTTTATCCAAGCCTTCTTTTGTTACATATGCCATATTTTCTTATTTTTGAATTTGATAAAAAAAAATTATCCGACCCTTGTAGCTCGGACAATGTTTTGGTTAAATTTTCGTTCAGCAAAGATATAAAAATATTTTAAATGAAAAAAATAAAAGCATCATTCCTAATTTCTCTATTTCTGATTTTCAGTTTTTTAGTAAACGCTTGTGCGGAGCGAGATGGTACTATCAACTGCTTTCCCAACCAAATCATCAATGCTCAAATACTCCTTAATGGCTACCCAAAGCTACTCACCCAGCAATGGGATTATACCAAAGGTGAAACTGGAACGGGCAACCGTGGGCTGATTATTTTCTTCAATGGAAGTTCTTATACCATCTATGACAGAAATGCTCCACACCTATGCCCAGATACCAATACCACACTGGAAGTGATAAAAGATAGTGATGGATTCCTAAAAATATACTGCCCAAAAGATGGTGCAAAATGGCTCCTACAAAACGGACAGCCTAATAATACACAAGCCTCTGGCATCCCAAAAAGATACCGCTATCAAATTGATGCTATGACGAATGCGATGATGATTTTTAATTAATTTTTTTCTATAATAATATGCGTGTAGTAATCCAAAGAGTTTCCGAAGCCAGCGTTACAGTAGATAATGCCATTGTAGGTAGTATCAACAGAGGCTATATGCTGCTCATCGGGATTGATGAAAATGATGAAAGCCAAGATGCCGATTGGCTAGTGCAGAAAATTCTTAATCTAAGAGTTTTCGGAGATGAAGAAGGCAAACTCAACCGCTCTGTGATGGATATCCAAGGGGAAATACTTTGTGTAAGCCAGTTTACACTCATTGCCGATTATAAAAAAGGAAATCGCCCCAGCTTTATAAAAGCAGCAAAACCTGATAAAGCCATTCCCCTTTTTGAATATTTCAAAACTGAAATTTCAAAATCTGGACTAAAGGTAGAAAGTGGCATTTTTGGAGCAGATATGAAAGTTGCTCTCATTAACGATGGCCCAGTAACCATCTTGATGGATAGCCATACCAAAGCTTAAGCCTACAATTCTTTCAGTTCTAATGAAATGGTATTTCCAAATATTTTCTTTGAGATTTTCTCAAAGTTTTTGGTAAGGTCAGAAACATAGAACTCGTAGTGGGCTTTGTGCGAAGTTGCATTCAGAAGGCGATGCTGCTCTAAAACCATTCTCAGTTCGTTTGCTACAATGCTCGGGGAGTCTATCACACGAACCCTATTGCCATAATATTGTTTGATTTCATCCATCAATAGTGGATAATGCGTGCAACCTAAAATCAAGGTTTCTATATTCTTCAGCTTATTATTACTCAGATAATTATAAATAATAGCGTGGGTAATGGGATGATTCTTAAACCCCTCCTCTATGGCTGGTACTAGTAATGGCGTTGCCAGTTCATCTACTTTGATGAATTTATTATGCTTCCTAATGCTCTTGCGGTAAAGCCCAGAGCTTACCGTAGCTTTGGTCGCAATGACCCCCACATTGGTATGGATTTCATAAGAGATTTTCTCTGCCACAGGATTGATGACATCTATCACTGGTATTTTCCCATCTACCAACTCTAAGACTTCCTTCAAAGCATTTGCCGTTGCGGAATTACAAGCTATCACAATGGCTTTGCAGTTTTTTTCCAGCAAAAACTCGGTGATACGGGATACATAGCCTATGATGGCTTCCTTAGATTTCTCACCATAAGGAAGGTGCTTGGTATCTCCGAAGTAGATTAAATCCTCGTGTGGCAATAGTCTTTTTATTTCCTTAGCCACTGTAAGTCCGCCCACGCCAGAGTCAAAAACGCCAATGGGTTGCAAAGCATTAAGATGTGAATAATCTGCTTTTTTCTTCTTTTTCAATGGGAAAATTTTTGCAAAAGTACTCAATTAAAATGAAATAACGCAACAGGCTTTAAAGGTTTGAGTTTTGAATGTTGAGTATTGAGTTTTAATGCAATAAACTTTCAATCAATAAGATAATTTTCACAAATGACTTGAGCAAGAATCAAAACCAAACTTTTATCCTGAATTACGGCAGTAGTTTTTTTTACGATTCAAAAATTCATTTAAAGTCAATCTTGTCTAGGTTAAACGCACGAAATTTATAAACTACTAATAACTAACGATTTGCATTTTCGTTACTTTCTACAAAAGCAATCAAGGTTAAAATGTAATCAATTGATATTCATTAAGTGTCTTCAAAATATAATTTCGTGAGTTTAGCCTAGATTAACATTGAATTTTGAGGAACTTAAAAGTTTATTCTATAAATTTGTAATCTAAAAATTGTACTTGGGGGTTGAATCTGCCCCAGTGAAAATTTTGGCTTCTCTTTTTTATTTACTCTCTCTAAAAAGTTACCTCTGTGAGTTGAATGTACCATGTTTTTAGCTTACTCAGAAAAATTTTCATCAAAATATTTCTAGAAAAATCAGCCTACCAAAATTTAGTGGCATAAAAAAACTGCCCTTTTCAGACAGCTTCTTGTTTGCTTCATTATCAATAAAGTTTAACCTTTTCTAGAAGTCATCCCGAAAATCCAAAGGACAATGATGGCTCCTACTACAGCTAATGCCATACTTCCAAGGCTGAAATCATCTACCGTTCCTAACCCAAGAAAAGTTCCTATCCATCCACCTACAAATGCACCTACGATACCTAGAATAATTGTCATCAGCCACCCCATAGCTTGTTTCCCTGGCGCGATCATTTTTGCTAGAGCTCCGGCAATCAGTCCGAAGATAATCCACGTTAAAATTCCCATAGTTTTAAGATTTAAAATTGTTAATAAATATTTTATTTACTCTAATGTATTCCAAAATTAAACCAAAAATTCCCTACTCCATACTAGAAATAGGGAAGATATAAACATTTGTGGAAATTGTGAAAATTTATCGCATTCTAAAGAAGGAATCTACAAACTCCTCTCCGTTGAAGAGTTGTAAATCCGTCATCTTTTCACCCACACCAATATATTTCACAGGAATCTGAAACTGATCTGAAATACCTATAACAACACCGCCTTTGGCAGTACCATCTAATTTGGTCACCGCTAAAGCATTGACTTCGGTAGCTGCAGTAAATTGTTTAGCTTGTTCAAAGGCATTTTGACCTGTAGAACCATCTAATACCAGCAAAATTTCGTGAGGAGCATCGGGAATCACTTTTTGCATTACCCGTTTTATTTTAGAAAGTTCATTCATCAGATTGATTTTATTGTGAAGCCTTCCAGCAGTATCTATAATCACCACATCAGCATTTTGAGCCACGGCACTTTGCACCGTATCAAAGGCTACCGATGCGGGGTCTGACCCCATACTTTGTTTCACTATTGGTACGCCTACACGCTCACTCCAGATGGTAAGCTGATCTACCGCTGCAGCACGGAAGGTATCTGCAGCTCCCAATACCACTTTTTTGCCTTCGGATTTAAACTGATGGGCCAATTTACCAATGGTAGTGGTTTTTCCTACACCATTGACTCCTACTACCATAATGACATAAGGCTTTTTGCTGGTGTCAATATTTCCAGATTGGCGGTGTGGGTTTTCTAAAAGTAATGCTGCGATTTCTTCTCGCAAAATTTTATCCAGTTCACTGGTATTAACATATTTATCTCTAGCAACTCTAGCTTCTATCCGTTCAATGATTTTGATGGTAGTCGCCGCTCCCACATCGGAAGCGATGAGGATTTCCTCCAAATCATCCAATACCTCATCATCTACTTTGCTTTTACCGATAACGGCTTTGGTCATTTTTTCAAAGAATCCTTGGCTAGATTTTTCCAATCCATTATCTAGAGATTCTTTTTCTTGTTTGCTAAATATTTTTTTGAACCAACTCATTTTCCTTTGATTAAATTTTATTTAAGTAATCGGATTCTTATTATTTCCAGCAAAGATAAATAAAAAACCACTCAAAAGAGTGGTTTATATACATTAATATTATAATTGATATAACATTATTTTTTCAAGAATGCATCTACATCATCAGCATTCATTACTTTTTCTTCGAAAACGTAAGCACCTGTTTTAGGCGACTTTACCATTTTCACTACTTTGGTCATTTTCTTAGATGAACCATCTCTTAGTGTTGCTACTACTTTCTTTGCCATTGTAAAATACCTTTATAAGTGATTACTTGATTTCTTTGTGTAGGGTGTACTTTTTCAAAACCGGATTGTATTTTTTCAGCTCCAGTCTTTCAGTAGTATTTTTCTTGTTTTTAGTGGAAATATATCTGCTCATTCCTGGCATACCACTTTCCTTGTGCTCTGTGCACTCTAGGATTACCTGTACTCTATTACCTTTCTTAGCCATTGCTGTTATTATTTAATAAATCCGTTTCTTTTTGCTCTTTCTAGTGCCTCTTCGATACCAACTTTGTTGATAACTCTCAATCCGTGTGCAGATACTTTCAAAGTAATGCTTTCTTCTGTCTCCGGAAGGTAAAATTTCTTCTCTAATAAATTGATCTCAAAACGACGCTTCGTCTTGTTATTAGCGTGAGAAACGTTGTTACCAACCATTGCACGCTTTCCTGTTATTTGGCAAATTCTTGACATATCTCGATGTTCTTTTTACAACTTAATTATTTGAGTGTGCAAAACTAAGAACAAAATTTTACATACACAAATATTTAGAGGTTTTTTATTTTAAAAATTTTATTTTTTTCTCCCCTGAATGTTCTTTATTAGCGTATAGCACAATAAAAATCCGAGTGCAAAGATAGAAATTCTGGACCATAAATCGCCTGTTCTGGTGTAAAAAGTTTCACCATCATAAAGATTAAGTGTGGCAAATAATGCTGTTTCATCTCCATATAGAGTGCTTTCTACAATGTCTCCTTTTGCATTGATGTGGGCAGAAATACCACTATTGGCAGACCTTGCAATTTCCCTGCGGGTTTCTATAGCTCTTAGCCTAGCATAGGAAAGAAGTTGCTGATGCCCCTGTGTAACGCCCCACCAAGAATCGTTGGTCATTATGGCTAGAAAGTTAGCCCCATTTTTTACATATTCTGTAGTAAATTCACCATAGATGCTTTCGTAACAGATGATAGGTGCTAAAACTGCCTTATTGTAAGGGTTGCGAAATGCTTTTCGTTCTTCATCTATGCCTAGAGAAGCAACTGTGCCTCCCAAATTGAGCATTGCATCACCCAACAATGGTTTTAGTACATTCATATATGGAAAAATCTCTACACCTGGCACCAATTTTCCCTTGTGATAAACCTCCACTTTCTGATTTGGAATAATCTGAACAGCAGAATTGTAGCTTTCTACCCAAACATTTTCTGATATACGATATGCGTTCTGAGGAAAATCGTTATTGTCTATAAAAAAACGATGAGAAGAAATCCCCGTTACAAACACAGCTTTAGGTTTAGTAGAAAGAAAATTCTTGATGGTATTAAGCAAAAGACTTTGTTCAAATCCCGTTTCAGGAATGGAGCCACGCCCTGGCACAGAAGTTTCGGGACCGATGTAAAAATCTACCTTGGTATTAGAACCTGATTTAGGAGAATGCTCTTCGGCTAATTGTAATAATTCATTGGTAATCTGTATGCTATCTTTGGAGTACTTTTCATTGTAGGGGTCTAAGTCTGGCTGTAGTAGCAATACATTAGTTTGTCCAATCGGCTTTTTATCGAACTGATGGTATTTCACAATGGAAATCAACATAGGAATCCCAATACTCAAACATACGATAATACTATTTTTGATGAGGGTTTTTCTTTTTCGTTCCACTTCCCAAATTCTCAAAGTGTAGAATATGAAAATATTAATGAGAAGAATCCAAAAACTGCCACCTGTTGCCCCAAAAGTATCATACCATTGGATAAATTTAGGATATTCTGAAAAGGCATTGCCCAGATTGAGCCAAGGCCAAGTGAGCTCCCACGAAAGGTGAAATTTTTCAAACGCCATCCATATTGCTACAAAAAAGGCAAGTCCCCAATAAGTTCCTTGTATTTTTTTGTAATGATGGTAGCAGATGAAAACCAAAGTATATAGTAAAGAATTGGCTAAAACAGGGAATAATACTGCCATCAGAGAATGGCTGCCATCTGGATTTTTAGAACCATAAAGCCAACCTGTAGTAACGATATTCCACACTAAAAAACAGAGGTAAGCTATCCCAAATACTGCCCAACCTTTCTTTTTGATGGATGAAAATTTAGAAATCTGATGCTCAGCCATCAACAATGGGACTAATGCAAAGAAAATGAAAAAGGGTATTCCGTAAGTGGGCCAAGATAATGATAGGAGCACAGCAGAAATTAGTGAAAGTAATATGTATTTCAGCATAAGGGGATAATTCTATTTTTTTACAAAAGTAAGACTTTTAACAACAAAAAGCCATCTCTTTTGAGAGACAGCTTTCCTTCTTAAAAGTTTTTATAATTTATGGAAAAGAATAATTAGCTATTATTTATTGCTATCAGATTCAGTGGAATCATTGATAATGTCATCTTTACCACGAGATACCACAAACTTTTGCCACAGTACATATAAAAGAATAGCCAACGGAAAAAGTGCTAAGCCTAAATATTTTTCAGAAAATCCTAGCTTTTTAAGTTCCTCTAAATTAAGATTATTTTCTTTTGCTATTTCTTTCACTTCTTCGGGAGTTAATTCATAATAACTATCCTTATGTAAATTACTAATTCCCACAAACTCTGGTTCCTTAGTAAGCCATATTGGAAATCCGAAAACAAGACGCTCATACTTAATTCCTAAATCTAAATAACTACCATCATCTAATTGATAATATTCTGTTTTAGGTAAATCAGCTACTTCTTTTAGTACTTCTTCTTTACCTACGGGAATTCCTCTTTTTGCATAAACATTAGTCGTAAATCCTAAAAGGATGACAAGTGTGTACAATAATGATTTCATTTTTTATTATCTTTTTAAATTTTCAGACAAAATTTCTTTTAGAATTTCTTCGGAATTGATTTTTTCTCCTCCATATATAATATCTCTAGCAATATAGACCATATATTTCTCCTTATGTCCATCTTCATCCATTGTAAAGAGAATATAAGTGGTACTTCCCCAATCATATACATCAAGAGCAACCAATGCTGATAATGGATATTGCTTCTCTGGACGGAATAACTTTTTTAAGTAAAATTGATTATTTATGATTTTTGCTTTTGATAAATATAACAAAGTATATCCCGAAACCACCAACAAAATCAAATCAATTACTAAAATTATTATTGCATCTATAATCGTATCTGCCATCATAATTCCTGCTAGTGTTACTATAGGAAATATCAGTAACAAAATAATTCCTCCCACATAACTTGCATTTGTAAACTTTGATGAAATCTTTACACTTTGGAAATCTCTCATTTTAAATTGTTATTTGTTTGTATTTCTGAGTGCAAAAGTATATCACCTACTGCTATTCTTCTAAAAAAGAGTGTCTACAAAGTGTCTACATCATAAAATACACACTGTAATATTATGGTTATAAGTGATTTACAAAAATACCATTTAATTATTGAAAATATTTATCAAAATCAAATAGTGAAATAATATCGTATATTTGTGATGGATATTTACCAAATAAAAAAAACAATGAAGCAATCGCTATTTTTACTATTTCTGATATTCTATACCCTATATGCCAAGGGGCAAAATATTTCCCAAGAATTAATAAAAGTAGATAAGTACAGAGTGGAAAGACAACTTCACAAGGCTTTGGATATCATAACCGAACAAGAAGAATATGCTAAAAAATATAAGCCAGAAGCTTTACCCGAAATCTATTTTGCTTATACAAGATTTTACATCACTATAGATGATTTTGAAAAAGCAAAACTGTATGCCCAAAAAGCAGAAGACATTGGTAATAAAAGCAAAAATAAAGAAGCCACTGCTTATGGATGGTTAGCTCAAATGTACTACAATAAACAGACTGATAGAACTACAGTTGCCGTACAATACTCTAAACGGATTCAAGAATATGTTGAAAAAAATCCATCCTCTGCTAATCCTTATTTACCAACCATTGCTTTCTATCTTCTCTATGCTATTCATTCCAAATGGGAAGACTATAAGATAACTAATAAATACGCAGACCTTGCTATTAAATGGGCAAAAAAAAGTAATAATCCTAATATTCTAATGGATAGTTACTTTGCTAAATCTAATAGTATGAGATTTACTTATGAAAAGACTCACGATAAAAAATATAAAGATAGCATCACCTATTATTTGTATCTATGTCAGGATATATATAATGACAATCCAAAGCCAATTATTGATTATAACTATGCCATCATCAATGTCAATCTTGCCGATCATTTCTTTACAGAAATGAAAAAGCAGCAAAAAAAGGCTCTAAAAGACAGTGTTTTAAAATATTTAGATAAAAATAACACTCTACCACTTACATCAGATTTTGCCTATGAAGTAAGAGCAAATATGCTTGGTATAAGAGCTATGCTGGCAATAGATGAAGGGGACACCCAAAGAGCCAAAAAGTACCTTGAAACCGCTCTAACAAACTTAACAAAAGAAGAAAAAAGACCTGCTACATATACTATTATCAGCGTATTAACTGCTCTGATAGAATTATATAAACAGGAGGAAAATTATCAAAAAGCATTAGAACACTCTGAAACATTACAGATTTATAACAAAAAAGAATTTGATAAAGAAACCGCCAATCAGGTAAGAATATTAGAAGATAAATTTGAAAATGAAAGACTTAAAGAAAATTTATCATTCAGCAAAAGAAAAAATTTGTTAGGAGGAATCTTAATATTATTACTTCTTATTATATGCTTTCTATCCGTCGCTATTCTATATTTTTATAGAAAAAACTCCCGTAATGCCATTTCCCTCTTACACGAAAAAGAAAAAACTCTAGTAAAAGAAAAAGAACTGGCAGAGCAAAACTTAAAGTTAGAACAAGAAATTAAAATCCGCTTAGAGATAGAGCAAGAAAAATTACAAAAAGAAGCTCTCATTAGAGCACTTGAAATTCAACAAAAAAATAATGCCATTAATAGTATCAAACAAGAAATCAATAACGAACCAGAATACTATAATATAAAAAAGGTACTTAAAAAAGTAGATATAACTTCTGAAATATCAGATGCTGACCTCAAAAATATACATCCTGATTTTTTCAAAAACCTTGGTAAACTAAGCGATAATAAACTATCCAAACGAGACGAAAAAATCTGTGCCTATATTTTTATTGGAGCAGACAATAAAACATTGGCGAATATCTTCAATGTAGAAGTCAAAAGTATCAGAATGGCAAAATACCGCATAAAACAAAAACTAGGATTAGACGCCAGTACGGATATAGAAGCCTTCCTTAAAACACTTCCTTCTAATGAAAATTCTCTATAAAATAAGCATCATTCCCTACGCTCTATTTTTACTCTATATGATGTTTTTAGGCTTTGGGAGAGAACCTTATGAAGACCATATCGTAAGGCTGAAACCCATATTTTCCACCATCGAATTTGGAGAAAGAAGTTTGCTGTGGAACAATCTCAAGATGTTTCTCATCAATGTTTTTGGGAATTTACTAATGTTTCTACCCTTCGGGTTTTTGGGTTGGCTATTACCCCGATACAATGATTTAAAAACCCTTTTGTTGGCATTTTTATCTGTACTGATTAGCTTAGAAGCCTTGCAATACTTCACCCGATTGGGCGTATTGGATATTGATGATATTTTGCTCAATACCACGGGGGTATGGCTAGGCTTCCATCTGAAAAATATGTTGGAACATTCGGCTTTGAAGAAAATATTGTAAACTTAAACTCAGAATATGAGTGAAAAATTATTGTATTCTCCTTATTAATCTACACGATATTCACCTCTCTTTCTAATTCTATCCCGAATTGCTCCCTTACAGAACGAATAATTTCTGTGGAGAAATCAAAAATCTCTTGCCCCGTTGCCTGTCCTGTCTTATTAATAATCACCAAGGCTTGCAAAGCGTGGCACGCCACATTTCCTATTTGCTTTCCCTTCCAGCCTGCTTGTTCTATCAGCCAACCAGCAGGAACTTTCACCCTATCGTTAGCGGGGTAAGAAGGCAATTCTGGGAAACGGCTCTGTACTTCTTCAAACTGAGTTTTAGAAATGGTAGGATTTTTAAAGAAACTTCCTGCGTTGCCTATCTCATTAGGATTTGGGAGTTTACTTTCTCTGATGGCAATCACCGCCTTAGAAACATCTTGGATGCGAGGTTCTACTATCCCCATTTTGCTAAGCTCTGCTTTAATGGCACCATACTCCACCTTAATGGCGTGGTGCTGGGTGGTAAGTCCAAAGGTAACTTCCAAAATCACATATTTTCCTTTGCCCTCTTGCTTGAAAATAGAATCCCGATAGCCAAATCTACAAGCTGCATTATCAAACACTTCCGTTTCCAGTGTTTCCAAATTCAAAACCTTGCAATGCACAAAGGTGTCCTTTATCTCACAACCATAAGCCCCAATGTTTTGCATAGGCGAAGTCCCCACATTCCCAGGAATCAAGGAAAGGTTTTCCAAGCCACCGAAATTGCGTTCTAAGCAATACATCACAAATTGATGCCAGTTTTCCCCTGCTTTTGCGGTAACATACACTTGGTTATCCGTCATCTGCTCTTCGGAGATGCCTTTTAGATTGAGCAAAACAACCAAGCCTTCAAAATCTTTGGTAAAGAGAATATTGCTTCCTCCTCCTAAAAATAAAATAGGAATCTCTAAAAGTGAAGTGGCATTCATCAAGGTTTGATATTGAAGCAAAACTTCTCGCAAGGCTTCCTCCGAAGCAACTTCTGCAAAATATCGGGCTCGGGCACCTACACCGAAGGTATTAAATGGTTTTAAGGAAATATTTTCTTGAATGTGCATTAGTCAATCTATTTGGGAAGTCAAAAATAATTTAAAAAACTGAAACTATGAAATAAAATCCTCTTTGTCTCTTAGGATAGTGAACTACAGATGCTCCCAAAGTTTTAAAGTTCAAATCCATTAACCCAGATACTTGCAGTAGGCGTTAAGCAACAGTTCCATTTATCACAAGGAAAATGCTAATCCTAGCAAGGTTTTTCAATTAGGCTAAAGCCTTTTGGATAAACCATATCAAAAGTTGGGTTAAAACCCAACCCTATTGAAATTTCTATCGGTGAGGATAAAAAAAAGACGCGTCTTTTTTCAAACGAGACGCATCTTTTTTTAAACGAGACGCGTCTCTTTTAGCATTTTGTTACGATAAAAAAGAATCTCTACTTCATAATCTGAGTTAAAGTAATTGTTAATAAAAAAAACGAGCCGAAGCTCGCTTTCTTATAATCCAAATTCTGCTCTATATTTAGGTAGGGCATCACTAAGGAGCTCTACGCTTCGTTTCAGGTCTTCTTCTTTCAGAACATAAGCAATACGCACTTGCTTCTTGCCAAGCTCTGGATTGCTGTAGAAACCCGTCATAGGAGCTACCATTATGGTTTCGTTGTTATTAGAATATTTTTCCAATAGCCATTGTGCAAACTTATCAGAATCGTCTATTGGTAACTCTACACCGCAATAAAATGCACCTTTAGGTTTAGGGCAAATCACCCCTGGAATGGCATTGAGTAAATCCACCAACAAATTTCTGCGTTTGGTATATTCCTCTCTCACGCTTCGGATGTAGTCGGTATCATTTTGATGGGCTGCAGTAGCGGCGATTTGTCCCAACAATACAGGGCTTAATCTGGCTTGAGCAAATAAAATAGCAGCATTGCGAATGGCTACTGAACGGGTGATAAGGCAGCCTATTCTTACGCCACACATAGAGTATCTTTTAGATTCAGAATCGATAACAATGGCGTGGTCTTTCAGTTCTGGAAACTCCAAAATGGATACTTGTTGCTTACCATCATAGACATACTCACGGTACACTTCATCTGAAATGATAACAATGTCGTGTTTTAGGGCAATATCTGCCAGCTGTTTTAGTTCTTCTCTTGTGTAGAGGTAGCCCGTAGGATTACCAGGGTTACAAATGATGATAGCCTTGGTTTTTGGTGTAATTTTCTTTTCAAATTCCTCTATTGGAGGGAGAGCAAAGCCTGTATCTATGGTAGAAGGCACTGCTACTACTTTTACATTGAAGGTATTGGTAAATCCGTTATAATTAGCATAGTAAGGTTCTGGGATAATAACCTCATCACCATCATCACAAAGGGTGGAAATAGCAAAATTGAGAGCTTCCGAACCGCCGTTGGTAACAATGAAGTTATCTGCTGTTAAATCCGTAAAACCTAGAGAATGGTAATAGGTTTCTAATGCTTTTCGGTATTCCAGATTGCCTTCAGAAAGGGCGTATTCTAAAACTTTTAGATCTATGTTTTTAATAGCATCTAGTGCAGTTTGTGGTGTTTCAATGTCTGGTTGTCCAATGTTGAGGTGATACACTTTAATTCCTTTCTGCTTGGCTAAAAGTGCGTATGGCACCAGCTTTCTAACGGGAGATGCAGGCATTTCCTGCGCTCGTAGTGATATTTTCGGCATAGTTTTCAAATTGTAATTGCACAAATGTAAGAAAAAGGAACATAGCTTCAAAAATCGGAGTTGAGTTTTATTTCGTTTGAATTTTACAAAAGATAAAAATATCTTTGCACTATGAAAGCATTAAAAGTTGTATTCTTCGGAACACCAGATTTTGCCAAAGCCTCTTTGGAAGCCATTCATCAATCTCACCACGAGGTGGTAGGCGTGGTAACGGTAGCCGATAAAGCCAGTGGCCGAGGGCAGAAAATCCATCAATCTCCCGTAAAAACCTATGCCGTGGAGCAAAATCTACCCGTTTTCCAACCCGAAAAACTGAGAAACCCCGAGTTTTTAGAAAGCATCCGAGCTCTCAATGCAGATGTCTTCGTGGTAGTGGCATTTAGAATGATGCCTAAGATTTTATTTGAAATGCCCCGACTAGGAACCTTCAACCTCCACGCCTCTTTGTTGCCAGATTATCGAGGTGCTGCTCCCATTAATTTTGCCATTATCAATGGTGAGAAAACCACGGGCGTTACCACCTTCTTCATCAATGAGAAAATAGACGAAGGCAATATCCTCCTGCAAGAATCTACCGAAATTCTCCCCGAAGATAATGCTGGAACGCTTCACGATAAACTGATGCACATCGGCTCTCAGCTGGTAGTAAAAACCCTTGATGGTCTCGCCGATAGCAGTCTAGAAAACCAGCCACAGCCCGAAGTAGCTACACCTAAAAACGCCTTCAAAATTTTTAAAGAAGATACCAAAATCCGCTGGGAACAACCTTCGGAAGTGGTGCATAATTTCATTCGGGGAATGTCGCCGTATCCTTGTGCTTTCACGCATCTCAATATCGGGGATGAGAGAAAATCGCTCAAGGTATTCTCGGGCAATGCCCACCTTGCCCACCATTCACACCCAGCAGGTCATTTGGAAATATCAAAAATTTCTTTTAAAATCTTTACACAAGATGGCTACTATGAGCCTACGGAAGTACAACTGGAAGGAAAGAAAAGAATGAATACAAAAGATTTCCTCAATGGCTTTAGAAATTTTGATGATATTACAATAGGATAAATCAATTCAAAGCGAGGCTGTCCGAAAAACTTGACCAACCGTGTGAGAATTGAATATTTGAATACCCTTTGTGGAGAAGGGTACGAGCAAAATTATCAAAAAAAGGGCTGTCCAAAACTTTTCGGACAGCCTCATTTGTTTTTCTATTTCAAAAGTTTTTCTAGTTTCTCTAAACGAGCCTCTAATTCTTGGTTTTTCGCTTTCAAGCCTTCGTTTTCTTTTCTCAAAGTTTCGATTTCTTGTGCTTGAGTTTTGTTGGTTTTATCTTGCTCTATGCTATGAAGATAAAGTTCCTCGATTTTCTCTACGTTGGTCAATTGCGTTTCCATAAGGTCTATATACCCTTGGTTTTTTATCTCCGCTGCAGATTTATACCCTGGCAAGTGTCCGTTGGTTTTTACAAAGTCCTCTACTTGGCTTAAAGACTTGAAAGTATAATCTGCTTTGATGTCTGATACTCCATCGTAGTATTTTTGGAATACATAATCTGGGAAGATGGTTGCTCCGTTTGACCCTTGGAACGAGGTTGCTTTTACCATACCGGTATCTGTGATAGACACTGGTGCTGTTGTACGGTCTGTTCCTGCTGAGTTTACTGCTAATTTTACTGAAGTATTGGTAGCATCTTCTACCCATTTAAAAACAGTGGGAGCAGTAGTAGATGTCCCTACTTTCAACACACCATCTGCATCTACTGTTACCACTCTATCTGCTGTGGCTGTAGCATCCGCTAAATCTCCAAAACGAATTTTTCCTGCTTCTGTGTGGATAGCTCTATTGATTCCTGTTGCTCTCGATACATTTCCTATATAAAGTCCATAGTGGTTTGTGAAAGAAGTACTAGATTGATCAATATACCCTTGAATACCATCATATCTTACACCAAATAAATTTTTTATATTTCCTCCAGAATTTTGATGAAGTTGAACTTCATATCTAGCAGAACTTACAGTCTCTACTGAAGCTATCGTATTTGGTAATATATGTATAAAAGTTTTCTCTACTCCAAACTCCCCCATATTAGCAACTTTAGCCCCTAAAGAGAATACATTATACATTGTATAAGATTTACCTGAAATATTTGTTAAATCTGTATTCAAAAGGGTCTCGTTCCTTACAGCAGAAGAATAACCAGTAACATTACCTTTCAATATAGACAATGTATTAGTATTAGCAAAAAGATTAGATGTATTCAAGTCATCTGCTTTAACAGCATCAACACTTGAAGCCACTACCCAATTAGTTGGAGCTAGATTTGTTGGAGATATATAAAGAGAGATTCCTTGTGAGCGTGCACTTATCCTTTCGGTCTGAGTTTCATCTATATTAAAATCAACAACTCTTCCTCTTTTTGTGGTATTTCCTGTCAAAGCTTTTGAAGATACATATAAATGCTCTTTCACTCCTATAGAAGATATATCTCTAAGAACATTTGAATTACTATTTGTATCATATATTGTTCTTTGTCTACTATCTCTATTAATATATTGCCCTGTCAAATTATCATAAAAAACTTCATTTATAAAGCCTGTATTTTGCCCACCTCTCTTCAGGTTAATTCTATTGGTAGCAGCATCGTATACCCATTCTGCATCATTGGTATCTGTATCTAGATGCTTTACCCATTGTGTACCATTGTAATGGTAGAAACCTACAGCATCTATTTTTGCTACTCTTGTATCCGCTGCTGTATCTGTACCTGTAGTGTAGGTAGTAGCCTCATTTACATAAACTAATGTAGAGGTCTCTGGGCTAGCCATTTTCGCTACTCTCTCTTTGCTCAATCTTGGGATTAAAAGCCCCTCATTTGTCGTTCCTGTGAGGTTAGTTGCAGTAGGCTGAACCTCCAATGTTGCTTTGGGCGTCATTGTATTAATCCCTACTTTGCCTAAATGTTCTGTGTCTGTCTGGGCGTTAGCATATCCTACTGCCAACATTCCCACAAAAATCAATGATTTTTTCATCTCTTTTTTGTTTTAAAAAATTAATAATTAAGTTATTATGTTGTTGTTTGTTAATATTTTTCTTTATTCTTGTAAAATCAATCCCACATAGACATCTCTGCACACAACTTTTATTAAACATTTTAAACACGAACGAAAAATCAGATTTTTCCTTCTCGAAATGTCCATTAGTGTGGGATTGATTAGTTTTGAAAAGGGAAATATTTCCCCGTTTATATTCCGTAAAAAATAGAAATCCTAACGCCTCTAACCCTTTTATCATATTTTTTCCCTTTAGGAAACAGAAGGCTGAAGCAAAAAGGAAACAAAAAAATCCCAATGCCGTTTTCAGAGAAAACCACATTGGGATAGCATAGTTGTCCAAAAAATATTTTTTGGACTGATTTGTTATTTCAAAATTATTTTTGTAAAATACGCACAGGCACGCGTCTATACTAAGGTATAGCGACGGTGAGTCTGTGTGTGTGTGTGTGTGTGTGTGTTTACACAATTATCTGAAACTACCAAATTATTGAGGTAGTTTTTTACATTTTTTTGCTGTAATGTGTGGATGTTGTGTGTCATAAGAATGGGGCAAAGGTAAGACTTTTTTGGAAATGAGCAAATTAAATTGTCACTTAATTCTACTTGGTAGCACACACTCTTTGCACATTATTTTTCATTAACTTTATCACATTCAAAAAATAAACAACTAGAATGCTACTAGACCTGCTTTTGCCCAACCGATGCCTACACTGCAACCTCATCATCGCTGGTGGTGATGTGGTGTGCGAAGCTTGCAAACAACATATCAATTTCACCCATTGGGATTTCAATGGCAACCATCTTCTGAAACAAAAATGCCAATTGCTTTTCCCAACAGAGAACGCATTTGCTCTAATGGCTTTTGAAAAAGAAGGTCTCAGTAGAAGCATCATTCACAGTCTGAAATACAAGGGTAGAGAAAACATTGCAGACCATATTGCCCAATGGACAACAGAACATCTGGATTTTCAATTCTCAAAACCTGAACTATTGGTAAGTGTCCCTTTACACCCTAAAAAACAAAAAGAACGAGGCTACAACCAGCTGCATCGCTACATAGAGCTGCTATCTGCACATTATGACATCCCCTACCATCATACCTTGCTAAAACGAAACCAATACAAAAAGGCTCAAGCCCTCAAAAATAAAATCCAACGCTCCCAAACGGAGCAACTATTCTCCCTTACGGAACCCATACAAAATACCCATTGCCTACTGATAGATGATGTTTTCACCACGGGCAACACGCTAAATGCCGCTGCCTGGGAACTTCTGAAAGACCGTAGCAATAAGATAAGTATTTTGGTAATGGCAGTGGATATGTAAGTATTTACCTCTGCAATTTTTCTCCGTAAGACAAGTCGCCTGCGTCACCCAGCCCTGGGGTGATATAGCCTTTCGGGGTAAGGCTAGCATCTACGGCACCTATCCAAATCTTCGCTTCTGGAAAGGCTTCCTGAATGGTTTTCACACCTTGCTCACTAGCGATAGCCGCCACGATATGCAGCTGCGATGGCGTACCGTGATTGAGCAAATCTTTCAACGCCTCTACCAGACTGGCTCCCGTTGCTAGCATTGGGTCTGCTACAATAAGCGGTCTGCCATCAATATTAGGACAAGTGAGATAATCTTGCTTAATGGAAAAATAATCATTGGCATCGTGTTTTCTATAAGCCGCTACAAACCCGCAATCGGCTTTATCGAAATAATTCAAAATTCCTTGAAATAAAGGCACTCCCGCTCTAAGAATAGTGGTAATCACAGGCTGTACTGCGATTTCTTTCACTTTAATGGTATCCAAAGGCGTGGTGATTTCAATTTCACGATGTTCCAAGCCTTTAGAAATTTCAAAAGCCGCAATCTCACCGATGCGTTCAAGGTTTCTGCGAAACTTCATTCGGTCGTGTTGCACTTCTACATTTCTTAAATCATTAATCCAAGAATTAACTAACGAAAATTGTTCTGATAATATGGTAAGCATTTTAGGATTAGATATTAGAGGGTTAGATATTAGAGGTTAGAGGATTAGATATTAGAGGGTTAGAAGTATTTCTTCTTTCTTCAAAAAAACTCAACACTCAACACTTAACATTCAACACTTAATAATTGAAGGTCTTTTCTCTTTGCTCTTTCTTCTTTCTTCAAAAAAACTCAAAACTCAGCATTCAAAACTTCATAAAAAAACTTTACTTCTGTCTAAAATAAATTTCAATAGGAACTCCCGTAAAGCCAAATTCTTTACGCAACTGATTTTCAGTAAATCGTTTGTATGGCTCTTTTACATACTGAGGTAAGTTGCAGAAAAATACAAACTGTGGCGATGGCGTCCCAAGTTGTACACAGTACTTAATCTTGATGTACTTTCCTTTCAATGCTGGTGGTGGCGTATTTTCAAAGATAGGAAGCATCACTTCGTTCAGTTTAGAAGTTTTTATTTTTTTCTTTCTGTTTTCGTACACTTCCATTGCGGTATCTACGGCTTTCAAAATTCTCTGCTTGGTAAGTGCCGATACAAAAAGAATGGGGATATCTGTAAACTGCCCTATTTTGGATTTGATACTTTTCTCGAAATCTCGCATTGTATTGGTTTGTTTATTTTCTACCAAATCCCATTTGTTCACTAGAATCACAATTCCTTTGCGGTTTTTCTGAGCAATTCCAAAAATATTCATATCCTGACTTTCCCAGCCTTGTGTGGCATCTACCATTATGATAACAACATCAGAATTTTCTATTGCCCGAACAGAACGCATCACAGAGTAAAACTCCAAATCTTCGTTCACCTTAGATTTTTTTCGCATTCCCGCTGTATCCACCAATACAAACTCGTGCCCGAATTTGTTATAAAGCGTTTCTATAGAATCTCTTGTAGTACCAGCAATATCGGTAACAATATTTCTATCGTTATCCAAAAGAGCATTAGTAAGGGTAGATTTACCTACATTAGGCCTTCCTGCAATGGTAATTTTAGGCAAGCCTTCAAAAGGGTCTTTGTAATCTTTGGTAGGAAAATCTTTTACCACATCATCTAGCAATTCTCCCGTTCCTGAGCCTGTGGCTGAAGATAAGGTATAATATTTTTCTATACCTAGGGAATAAAACTCTGTGGCTGCCAATTCTTCTTTAGAAGAATCCACTTTATTCACCACAATATAAGTAGGTTTCCCACTTCGGCGAAGCATCTCGTAGATTTCCTTATCGGTATCCGTAAGCCCCTCTTCCACATTCATCATAAAAACGATGGAGGTAGCCTCATCTACTGCCAACTGCACTTGTTTTGAAATTTCCTCTTGGAAAATATCATCTGTATTCACTTCATAGCCTCCCGTATCTATCACGGTAAACTCTACGCCATTCCAATCGGATTTCCCGTAATGACGGTCTCTGGTAACCCCCGCAGTAGAATCTACAATGGCTTCTCTACGCTCTAAAAGTCGATTAAAAAGTGTGGATTTCCCTACATTAGGACGCCCTACAATAGCAACAATATTACTCATAAAATTTTGTTTGAACACCATTAGCTTTTGCTTTTTTTTATGCCTATGGTGAAGGTTCAATGGGTTACTCGGACCTTCCGAGCCCAAAAATTTTTGCAAAGATAAGGAAAATGAAAGCTTCAATCCAGAGAATATCAAAGAAATAGGTTGAGAGCTTGCTTAAATATCATTTCATCAGGATTTTTAAATGAAAAACATCGTGAGTTGCCTTTCGAGGTTTTCCCGAAGCCCGTTTCAATACTGTGGGAGCATTCGGGAAAAATTTTAACACGAAAACATCGTGAGTTGCCTTTCGGGGTTTTCCCGAAGCCCGTTTCAATACTGTGGGAGCATTCGGGAAAAATTTTTAACACGAAAACATCGTGAGTTGCCTTTCGGGATTTTCCCGAAGCCCGTTTCAATACTGTGGGAGCATTCGGGAAAAATTTTAGTATCAACTATATTTAGAGTATTTTCGATATTGAAACTACGCCAACATATAAGTTCTAAAATCCTGCATCTTGATTTTTTCAGCATCTAATAAATCTATCAAATGTTCTAAAATCTCTTCACGCTTATGAAAACTAAGTTGTACCACAATCTCTTCTATGGTAGAGGGTTTTTCTTGGAGTACTTTAAGAATATTGTGAGAAATCATATTTCCAAAAACCTGAACTTCCTGCTGTTTGCAAACGCTACATTGTCCACAATTTTTCACATTCTTTTCGCCAAAATAAGAAAGAATGAGTTTCATCTTACAATAATGAACATCGGTAGTGAAAAATTTCATTTCTTCCCATTTTTGGATTTTATTCCTCTGAATATGCTCGAAAAGTTGCCAATACTTATTTTCTATCCATAGGCTATTGCGTGATGCTAAAAAACGAACGCTGGCAAGTGAACCATCAATATATTCTAAAACTCCTCTGCTTTTGAGTTCTCTGATTCTCTCCTTGATAATGAGCGGATCTATATGAATTTTATGCCCTAAATTCACTTCGCTAAAATGAATTTTACCAGATGACAATCCCGCCAAATTTCTCAATAAAAGTTCTAGAAAATAAGCATCCTTAGAGGCTAATTGTTCTATTTCCCCTGGGTGTATTTTAAGTTCCAATGTGGATAGGCTTTTATAATCATTCAAAAATATTAACTCCTGATTGTGCAGATAGCTCAATACATTTTTAATCTTAGCCCCAGAGCATTGCGAAAGTTTTTTGAGAAGGTCTATACGAAGCTGAAAACTTTGCTCAGGGAGCTCTCCCTCTGCCACCTGAAACATAGAATATAGCAAGGATATCATCTTGGTAAACTCCTTTTTAGTAGGAATCTGATGAGAAAGAATTTTATCAAAATTGGTAAGTTCCTGCTCATTCCACAGCATATAGACATAGCTCTGCTCCCCATCTCTACCAGCCCTTCCTATCTCTTGATAATAATTTTCTACAGAAGCCGATGGAGATAAATGCACCACAAAACGCACATTATCCTTATCTATCCCCATTCCAAAAGCATTGGTAGAGACCAGAATATGCTGGTCAGAGTCCAGCCATTGTTTTTGTTTTCGGTTTTTTTCTTTAGCCGATAGTCCTGCGTGAAAAAAATCCACATTACTAAAGCCTCTATGGCGAAGGTATTGTGTAAGTTCTTCAGTTTCTTTTCTGGTACGCGTGTAGATAATCCCTGTATGATAATGCTGTGCAATAAGATTTTCTATGTACGAATATTTATCCGAAGTTTTATTAATAATGATATTTAGGTTATCCCGTTTAAAACTTTTTCTAAAAATTTTAGCGTTTTTTAATCCTAATTTTTCTTGAATTTCAACTAAAACTTTTGGCGTAGCCGTTGCCGTAAGTGCTAGGCAAGGAATATCCCGAAACTGCTCTCTAAAAGATTTAATATTCTGATAACTTGGTCTGAAATCTTGCCCCCATTCTGAGATACAATGTGCCTCATCTACCGCAATGAAAGAGAAAGTAATCTCGCCTATCTGTTGTAGAAAAAGGGAATTATTTAGCCTTTCGGGGGAAATATATAGCAACTTCGTAAGTCCTTCTTTGCATTGGCTGTATATGATTTCTGCTTCGGCATCTTCCAATTCTGAAGAAAGATAAGCCGCTTCTATTCCTCTCTGTCTTAGCTGTTGCACTTGGTCTTTCATCAAGGCTAGCAAGGGAGAAATCACAAGGCAAGTTCCCTCTTGAAGAAGTGCTGGTAACTGATAGCATAATGATTTTCCACCTCCAGTTGGAAGCAAAGCTAATGCATCTTGGCCAGATAGCACCATATCTACAATACCTTCTTGTAAATCTCGAAACTGATGAAATCCCCAAAAGTGTTTCAGGGTATCTAGTTTTAATTGCTGATAAGTTTCGCCAGAAATCATAGGGTAAAAATAAAAAAAAGCCACGATAACCGTGGCTTTTAAAGAATAAATTTTTGAAAAATTATTTTGCTTCGAAGTAAACTCTTCTGTTAGCTCTATTTTTCCACTCAGGACATTTAGTCGCTGGGTTACATTCAGGATATCTAAGGTCTTTTTCACCTCTACCTACTGCTTTAAGTTTAGAACCATCTACCCCATTTTGGATAAGATAATTTTTAACATTAGTTGCTCTTCTTACAGAAAGCTTTTGGTTATAATCAGCAGCTCCTCTTGTATCTGTTCCACCAATTACATTATAAGTACCTGCAGAAGAATTGATATAGTTTGCAGCGTTATTCAAAATGCTCTTGTTGGAAGATAAAATTTTATCTGAATTTAAATCAAACTCAATGCCTTCTAGCGTTTTTGTCTCATCAGTTACCAATTTTGTAGATGAATTGGTAGCTGCTGAAGCAATTGGACAGCCATTATTCTCAGCTGGCCCTGGTACAGTAACGCACTTATCATAAAGATCAATTATACTATCAAGGTCTGTATCCAATGCCACACCGGCTCCGTCTACTCTAGCTCCTGCTGGAGTATCTAATTGTCTATCCCAATCATCACATACGCCATCATTATCTGCATCGCCTTTTTTACATACTTCAATATCAACATTTTTATTTTCTAGCATATCAACTTTGTAATAAAGTTCTTGAAGCGGATCGTGCCAGAATAGATGAGACTGATGCTTACCTAGTTTCAAAGTAAGACCTAAGGTAGCATTGAAGAAGTTATCAGATACCTGATCCTCTCTTAAATTTACAGGAGTAGCATAAGTTCCGTCTCCATTGTAGTTTCCTCCTCCATCAAATTCATCATCGCCTGTTACTACATACATTACTCTACCTTCTAAATCCAATCTTCTATTAACTTTGAATTTCAAACCTGCACCTGCTTGTCCGAAAAGTGCATTAAATTTAAACGGTTTAACTTCTGTCATCAATACTTGTCCTCCCAAAGCATCGCTTTCTTGATATGCTCTATAAGCCAATGTACCAACACCTACATAACCGTGAATTGCCCATCTGTATTGGGATTTATTATCCACTCTTCTCAATAAGTTAGATAAATTAACATCTCCTAAAACGGAAATAGCATCATATTGAGTTCTAGCACCTACTCCTCTAAATCCATTTCCAACTGCTGGATTATCAGTTTTAGTATTAAATGCCCCTTGTCTTGTCTCTCCTCTATCATACTGTAACTTCAAACCAAAAACATGAGTAATCGCTTTATCCACACTTAAATATGTAGAATATCCAAATAGATTTTTACCGTTACCATTCTTGATAGAAGTTAGGTCTGATGATTGTACCAATGGTACCCCTGCACCAAATGATACAGACCAATCGTTAAATCTTTTCGATTGCTGAGTAAATGGACTCACATTGGCAGAACCTGATGTAAATGTATTAGGATACTCTCCTGAAGTTGATACTTCTGTATCCTGAGCAAAGGCTACCGCTGGGAAAGCCATCACTAATGCTAAGCTCGCTAAATTTAGTTTCATAATATGCGCTTTTCTTATTTTCTTTAAAATTGTTAATTTTTTATTTTATTTCTGCTGGAAATAAACCCTTCTATTAGCTTCATTTTTCCATTCTGGACATTTGGTAGCTGGATCACATTCTGGATACTTCAAATCACTCTCTCCTCTTCCCTCTGCAAGAAGCATTCCAGAAGGCACACCTTTATTGGTAAGGTATTTTACAACAGCGTTAGCTCTCTTCTGAGAAAGTTTTTGATTATAAACTTCTGAACCTCGGGTATCCGTAGCTCCAATGACCAAAAACTGACCATTACCATCTAATGTTTTTACTATCTCAGCTGCGTGATCTAGTTTTTCAAAAGATTGAGGACGAATAACATCACTATTCAGTGCAAACTCAATACCCTCAAAGTCTCTATTGATAGCTTCTATTCTAGTTGTGTAATCTAAAGTAGGAGCTGGAGCTGCTTCAACTGGACATCCATTATTTTCTATAGGACCTGGAACAGTAACACACTTGTCGTAAAGATCAATCACCGTGTCTAAATCCATATCCAATGCTACACCCGCACCATCTACTCTTGCTCCTGCAGGAGTATCCAATTGTCTATCCCAATCATCACATACGCCATCATTATCACCATCTCCTTTAGTACATACTAATAAATTCGGGTCTGAATTTTCTAAAAGATTAGTTTTATAATATGCAGCTTGTAAAGGATCGTGCCATCTAAGATGAGAAATATGCTTTCCTAATTTCACAGACACACCAAGATTAAATGTCCACATATCATCTGTATATGAATCATTGATTAGGTTATATGCAGGAACAGCATCTCTTGTCCATCCTCCACCATCAAATTCCTCATCTCCACTCTTAATATACATTGTACGAGCTTCGATATCAAATCTTCTAGATAATTTATACTTCAAACCTACTCCTCCCTGATAGAAAAATGATGCAATACCTAATTTTTGCTCTATCTCTACTGGATATCTACTTGCTTGGTTATTATCAGTAAGATGAGTATTATACCCCATAAAACCAATACCTGCATAACCGTGTAACGCCCATCTGTATGGGGAACGATTATCTACTCTCCTCAAAAGATTAGAAAAATTTACATCTCCTAAAAGGGAAACATTGTGAAACTCTGTCCAAGCATCAGCCACACCAGCTTTTATACCAGCATCACCTGGCAGTTGACCTTTTTGGTTGGTTTTACCCATCTGGTACTGTAAACTAAGCCCAAACGTATGCGAAATCTGCTTATCAAGGCTGATGTAAGCATTCCATCCCCAATTGATTTTACCTCCGTGAAAAGATGTAAGATCTGCTCTAGTCATAAAAGCAGGACCTACCCCAACAGATATTGCCCAATCATTAAATTTTCTGGCTTTATTATCAAATATGTGAACATCTGATGAGCCAGAAGTGAAGGTGTTAGGATACTCGTTATTAGCAACTGCAACGCTATCTTGTGCATACATTGCTATTGGTAAAGATAATGCTAACAATAAATTTAACTTCATAATTTATGTTTTTTCAAATAAACTTCATTTATTAATTCTTGTGAAAAATCTCTTTCATATTTATGTTTAATATGAGGTATTTGAAGTCTTTCACTACAAAATACAAGATTAGAAAACTCTACTATATCAATATCAATTATTCTATCTTGATAACCTCCAATCACCTTTGAATCCTGAACTCTTCCCATTTCATACTCTATCTTTTTAATGATATTCAAGAGTTTAGTTGGAGAAAGCTTCGTCCTAATCTGAACTGCAAAATTAATAAAATTATTAATACTAGCAAATTCTACTGGCTTTGTTACCAAAAATTTACTTTTTATTAATACCTCTCCTACATTCTCTTCAAGCCTTTTTACAGCTTCTTCAATGTTTTTTTTTGCATCCCCTAGATTACTTCCTAGTAACAAAATGACCTCATTGTGCGACATATTGTATCAAATAAAATTAATTTAGATTTATGAAAAGTTTTTTTAAAAATGTTTTGGCAAATATAGTCGCTATTTTTTTAGTTTTCTTTGCCGGATTCTTTTTCTTTGTAATGATGATGATCATCGGAAGTATTGGTGGTGATAACATCAAAGTAAGAGACAAATCCATTCTTACGCTTACTCAGAATACTAACATCACGGATAGCCCTCTGGAAAGTCAACCTGATTTTTTATTTGGTGATAATTCCGTAAGTAATGTTATGGCGTATGATATTGTAGAAGCCATCAAGAAAGCAAAATCTGACGACAAAATCCAAGGCATTAGCATCGAAAGTGATTTCATTAATGCGGGGATTATTCAACTTTCTGAGGTGCGAAATGCCCTAGAAGATTTCAAAAAAAGTGGAAAATTTGTGTACGCTTATGGTAATAATGTATCGCAATCGTCCTATTTTCTGAGCTCTGTGGCAGACCAGTATTTCCTCAATCCCGTGGGAATAGTAGAGCTAAAAGGACTTTCTACGGAGGTAGGTTACCTTAAAGACCTTATGGATAAATATGGTGTAGGGGTACAAGTTCTAAGACACGGTAAGTATAAATCTGCAGTAGAAACCTATATGAGAAGTAGCATTTCGGAAGAAAACAAAGAGCAACTTTCCACGCTTCTGAATGACCTTTGGGGAGAGATGTCTGCTAAGATATCCAAATCTAGAAAGATGAGCCAGAATCAACTGAACCTCGTGGCTGATAGCTTGTACGGAATGCTCACGGAAAACAATATAGAGCACCGCTTGGTAGATCGGTTAATCCATAAATCTCAATACGATGAGCTTTTGAGAAAAAAACTTAATCTGAAAGAAAAGGACAAACTGAATAAAATTTCCTTTGCAAAATATACGGAGTCTTTCAAGGAAGAACATTCTTCAGATGAAGAAGTTGCCGTATTATATGCTTCAGGGGCTATTTACAATGGGAAAGGCTATGATGGCATTTATGCCGATACTTTCATCAAAGAGATTAAGGAGCTGAAAGACAATGAAGATGTAAAAGCAGTAGTTTTAAGAATCAATTCCCCAGGGGGAAGTGCCAATGCTTCAGAAGAAATCTTAAATGAACTTCAGCTTTTGAAAGCGAAAAAGCCTCTTGTGGTTTCATTTGGAGATTATGCCGCTTCTGGAGGTTATTATATTGCAATGGCAGGAGAAAAAATTTATTCAGAACCAATGACTCTCACAGGGTCCATAGGGGTATTTGGAGTACTATTTAATGTAAAAGATATTGCCAATAGAAATGGATTCCATACCGATGTGGTTTCTACTAATGCTAATGCCAATTACTATTCCATCTTCCAAGGTCTATCGCCTCACGGTGAAAAAATGATGTCTAAAAGCATAGAACAAACTTATTCTACATTTGTGAATCACGTGATGAAAAATAGAAAAATGACCTTTGAGCAAGTGGATAATTTGGGTGGAGGTAGAGTTTGGTCTGGCATTAGAGCGAAGGAAAACGGTTTGGTGGACGAACTAGGCTCTCTGAACGATGCTATTGCTTACGCCTCTAAAAAAGCTGGCTTGAAAAAACATTCTGTAAAATCTTACCCTGCTGAAATGTCTTACATTGAACAACTGATGAAAGATTTCCAAAGCGAAGAAGACCTCGAAATGAAGCTTGTGAAGAAAAAATTGGGCAAAGACCATTATATGCTTTTTAAAACCCTTACCAATACAAGTGCTGAAAATAGAATAATGATGCAGACGCCCTATACTATAAAGTATTAACATTTTTCACCATTAGCAATAAAAATTCCTCCAAAAAACAGCCACATTCAACTCACAAAGGTAACTTTTTAGAGAGAGTAAATAAAAAAGAAGCTGTCCGAAAAGTTTTGGACAGCCTTTTTTGGGTGTTTTTTCTCAAATAGAAGAATTTGCGATCATAAACGCTTCTTTGATATTTATTTTTACGCTTCAGCTACCGTAAATCTTTCAAACAAATGCTTTTTCTGTTCCACATCATCGGCAATGGCACACGCCAAATCGCTTACCGAAATATCTGCGGGTACTCCATCGGCATTGAGTAAAACATCATCTTTTCCTAATCGGTAGTTGCCTGTGCGTTCAAATGATACAGGATTTACCGCAAACATTGCCGCAGGAGAAAGAAATGCCCAATTCACATCGCGGCGAGGTTTCAAATCATTAAGCAAGTTTCGGGCAGCATTGGCACCTGGGTAAATTTCTTTCGGAAACTCTGGTGTATCTACCACTTGCAAGTTCGGTGCTATATACAAACTTCCCGCTCCGCCTATCACCAATAAATATGGCACTTTTGCTGTTTTAGCGGCTTGCAAAATACTTTCGTATCCTTTGGTGAAATCTTCGGCAAGGTTAGGATTTGTCCAACCTGCGTTAAAGGCACTCACCACCGCATCTGTACCTTCCAAATGCTTGTAAAAATCTGAGTGATGAACATCCATCTGAACAGAAACAACATTTTGTCCTGCTTCTATTTTTTCGGTGTTTCGAGCGATGGCAATCACCTCGTGTCCTCTTTGTGCCAATTCTTTTACAGTGGCACTTCCTACTAAGCCTGTGGCTCCTATTACTGCTATTTTCATCGTCTGATATATTTAAAATTTCTGATGCAAAGATAAAGCGATGAAGAGACTAGAAACATTGAACAAGTTCAATAAATGGATAGCGAAAACAACATTTACTTTTCAAAAGCCTTTTTCCTAATCTTGCTCACAAACTCGTGGCTTACCCCGAGATAACCAGCCATTTGCACATTAGAAAGGCGTTTGGCAATGTGCGGATATTTTTCCCAATAGTCCCAATAGCGTTCGGAGGCAGTTTTGCTGAGGTTTTCTATCATACGGCGTTGCAGGGCGATGTGCGTTTTTTTGGTCATTTTGTGATACAGCTCGTGGAGAAACGGAAATTCTTTGAAAGCTTTTTCTTTGTCTTCTTTGGAGATTTGCAAAATTTGGCTATCTTCCAACGCTTGGATATAGAGCTGCGAGGGCGTTCCGTTTTCAAAGCTATCAAAATCGGTTACCCACCAATCTTCGGCTGCGAAAAACAGTATCTGCTCATTGCCCTTGCTGTCTATATGGTATTCTTTGAAAAGCCCTTTTACAACATAGGCTTCGAACCGACACACCTCTCCTACCCTAAGCAGCAAACTTTTCCTCTTGACCTCCACCAATTGGAACAGTTGACAAAATCGCTCTATCTCTTCTTCGGGAGCTGAAATGAATTTTTGCAAGTATCGGGTGAGTTGCTGGTGCATTGTGTAAGATTTACTACAAAGATAGCATTTTATCCCATTTGCCACTCTTCTGGCTTTTATGGTAAGTTTTGATTTCTTATTTTTGTAAAAATCTCTTTTATTAATGGAATTGTATTACACTTTCTCGGTTCTGATTGTACTGGCATCGTTGTTCGCGTATTGGAATGTTCGTTTCCTTAAACTGCCTGGTACTATTGGGATAATGATTATTGCCATCGTAGTTTCTATTGGAATCCGTTTGGTGGGCAACCAGTATTTCCCCGAAACAACCCTGCATTTTTTTGAACTCATCAAGGAATTTGATTTCAATGAGATTTTGATGGGGGCGATGCTCAATTTTCTTCTCTTTGCAGGAGCATTGCATATTAATATTTCAGACCTCAGGGAATACCGTTGGCAGATTCTTACCTACGCTTCGGTAAGTGTGGTGCTTTCGGCATTTATCATTTCGGGATTACTATATTTCACAGCTCCCATCTTGGGCATTCATATTCCTTATATCTATTGCCTATTATTTGGTACACTGATTTCCCCTACCGATCCCATCGTGGTATTGGGTATTTTGAAAGAAGCCAAGGTACCGAAGATGATTGAGACCAAAATCACGGGAGAGTCTTTGTTCAATGATGGCGTTGCCGTAGTAATGTTTGCCGTAGTACTGAAGATTGCCACAGACCATACCTTTGTAGCAGATGTTCCTTCTATATCCAAATTATTCTTGCTAGAGGCAGGAGGTGGGGTGCTATTAGGAGCCTTACTCGGCTTCTCCGCTTCCAATCTAATGAAGAAAATAGATGATTATCAGGTCTCTGTACTGATAACGCTTGCCATTGTTATGGGAGGATTCTTGGTTGCCAAGGCTCTTCACTTCTCTTCCCCTTTGGCAATGGTAATTGCGGGGCTTATCATTGGTAACTATGGCAAAAAGGTAGCAATGAGCGAGACCACCAGAGATTATCTAAGTAAGTTTTGGGAGCTGATAGACGAGATTATGAATGCCATACTCTTCCTCTTTATTGGGTTCCAACTGCTAATGCTTCCCGACTTACAGAGGCAAATCCTACTGGGCGTTGCCACCATCTTTATCTGCCTCATTGCCCGTACACTGGCTATCTTTATCCCTGCCAATACCATTCTTAGAAGGAATACCTATACCAGAGGCTCTCTCATTACTATGGTATGGGGCGGCATCCGTGGGGGCGTATCCATTGCCTTAGTAATGTCTATCCCGTACTCTGCTGGGGAGACCAAAGATGTCCTCCTAGAGATTACCTACATCGTAGTATTATTCTCCATCTTAGTACAAGGGCTCACCGTAGGCAGAGTGGCGAAGAAAGTGCTATGCAATGAAAGCCCTGATAATGTGGAAACCCATTAGAAATACACCTTATACCCCTTTCTACGATTATCTATTCCGAAGGATAAACTAACTTCCCTCCCTATGAAAATTTTTCTACATAGGGAGGGAATTTTTTTTCCACACCGACAAAGATTTTTTTCCCGCACCGATGGAATTTTTTTTCCACACCGATGGAAATTTTCTTCCACACCGATGGAAATTATTTTCCACACCTACGGAGATTTTCTTCCACACCGACGGAAATTTTCTTCCACACCGATGGAAATTATTTTCTACACCGACGGAGATTTTCTTCCACACCGACGGAAATTATTTTCCACACCTACGGAAATTTTCTTCCACACCGATGGAAATTATTTTCTACACCGACGGAAATTTTCTTCTACACCGACGGATTTTTTTTTCTACACCGATGGAAATTTTCTTCCACACCGATGGAAATTATTTTCTACACCGACGGAGATTTTTTTCCACACCGATGGATTTTTTTTTGGAACAAAACCTAAGAATTTCTCCGATACTAACCGATAAAAATTGAAACGAATCTGAACACAATAGCAGTAAAGGCTGAATGAAATTTTCCTTTAATCATTCATATAAGATATTAGGAAAACCGATTCCACCTTACCTCGTTGGGCAATGCTATCCCTTGGGAGATATGCTGGTATAAGACCTCGGAAAAGTATGAGCCATTAAGGACGCCCCTTGCCCCCAGTCCGTTGAAAACATAGAGGTTATCAAACTCAGGATGAGCTCCCATCAGTGGGCGTCTATCTTTCACCGTAGGGCGAAAGCCAAAGTGAACCGCCTCCACCTCATAGCTCGCCTTATAAATCTCGGATAAGCCTCCTATGAGCTGAGCCTTGGCAGACTCGTCCACCTCATTATGGTACTGCTCTCTATCATAGGTGCCGCCATAGTAGTAAGTATCGGCATCCATTGGGAAGAGAAAATGCTTCTTCTTTACCGTGAAAGAATGGTCTATCGGTGAAGATAATTTTACTTTTAGATGGTGCCCTTTGTTGGGATTAACAGGAATTTCCGAGAAGAAAGGATTAGCCTTTACGCCCATTCCTTCCGCAAAAACAATATGCTTATACCGAATATCCCGGTACTTCTGCTCCGAAGGATTCAGCAACGCGTAGTCAAATTTCTCCAAGACCAGATGCCCTTTTTGCTCTAAGTAGTGCATCATATCGCTAAAAAAGTCTGCCACATTGAGCCTTGCCGATTGCATCACGCTTCCCGTCTGATGGAGATTTTCTACCCCCGATAGTGTTTCAAATCGCTGAGCAAGGAAAGGGTTCAGCTCCACCGTTTGGGATTTTTTCAGCCATAGTTCTCGTTCTTTCTCATCGTGGAATATTCTATGGATGTTGGCTTCTATCCAATAATTTTTCCCTGTATATTGCTCTATCTCTGCAAGCGTTTTTTTCAGTCCGTCTATTTGTTCTTGGGCTTTCCAGAAAGTGGTAAATTTCTTTAAAACTACGGGATTGATAATCCCTGCGGAAACCTGCGAAGCACTTTTCTTCCCCTCGGAAAAGAGAAGAAATGTCCTATTATTCTTGATTAATTGATGGGCAAAAAACAGAGCGGCATAGCCATCTCCCACGATGATGTATTCTGGCATAAAATTCAAGGTTTAAAGTTCAATATTGAGGGTTGGAAGGGTAGAGAGCTGAAAGGTTAGAAGATATAGAAGGTTTTCCCTTTCTCCTTTCAGTAAAGGGAATAAACAAAAACCTGAGCTTTTCTACTCAGGTTTTTAGATTTTAATAATTCCACATATCGTTTTCCATCTGTAGAATCTGGGCTTTTAGCCTTTCGCTTTCTTCCAGCTGTTCATCGGCGTTATTAGGGATATAATCTTTAATAACTCCATTACCTAAACCGCTATCCGATTTGTAAATAATCGATGAAAATCTTCTTGCGTTCAGGATATCATCATAGGTAATATCCGATGAAAGGTTTTGATTGTTAAACACCACAGCATTGGCTAGAAGCGGGCGGGCATTAGGATAATACACCCAGAAAAGGTCTATATAATCATCCCCAGAGTCCACCAATTCTCCATCACCGCCTATCACGCCCATTGTCTGAGGGTCTTTCCCCATTGCTGCAATGCCTATCAAGCGGTATTTCATCTGAGCGTCTCTCTTATCTATGTACCACATTCCTTTTATTTTAAGGAGTTTCACATCTTCCGATTTGGTTTCATAGACATCGGTACCTGCTTTTTTATCTGCTTCTGTTACGGTAGCCC
Organism: Bergeyella porcorum; assembly: GCF_042427575.1. Classification (NCBI taxonomy): domain Bacteria; kingdom Pseudomonadati; phylum Bacteroidota; class Flavobacteriia; order Flavobacteriales; family Weeksellaceae; genus Bergeyella; species Bergeyella porcorum. Next base: position 55,783 of record NZ_JBHMFD010000012.1, on the reverse strand, counting down.
CCGAGTTGATTTTATCAATCAATTCATCAGAAACCACCAGTTTGCTGGTTCTTTTCTGGATTTCCTCCATTTCTAGTCTGTTTGTAAACAGCTCATCATCATACACCTCTGCTATTTTTCCAGAGCGAATACCATCAATCAGGATTTGATACAAGGATTTATTCTGAGAAACCAACCCGTCTGAGTTGTGATAAAATGGCTGATTGAGCTTATCATTCATATCAATGATTTCCCAAACTACGATGCTTTTCAAAATATCCTTTTCATCAATATAGCCGTATGGCAGAGGGGTAATTTCTTTGGAGACAATGCTATCTCCTACTTTGATTTGATTTTCCTCTCTTAGCTGGCGAAACTCCTCAGGCGACTTGGCATTGAGAATTGTCTGTGCTTGAGCAAACCCTACTGCTGTTAAAAATATACTAAAAATTAGTTTTTTCATCGATTAACAAATTAATTGATTGTTTTGAACTCTTAATTGGTCACATTAATGGTAACATTACTTGGCGTTTTAGGGATGCTATTCCCCATTCCCGTTGCTGTAACTTCAATATCCATAATGGTTACTTTATCTCCTGCTCTAAGGTTGGTAAACAAATGTGCTACTTCACTCAATGAGCTACCATTCACAAATGCTGTAGGCTTACCTGGTACTTTAACCTTGAAACCTGTAACCGTAAAGCTCACTGGATATACAAATCCTGGCATATCAACACTCACCGTCTGATGCTGGATAGAGCTTGCAGGCATTGCCACAGCACTCTTTCCTCTCACGGTTGCCACCACTGGCGGTAATTTTTTCACCATAAACTTGGTAGATTTTCCGCCTACGGTAAGGGTTACTTCATCTACAGGCCCTGGCGTTACCGTCCATTTTCCGCCTCCACCAGAAACTGTAGCTCCAGAAGCTAAAATTTTAGTAGAAGCTGTAGCTCCATCGATATTCACTGGATTTGGGAAGCCTTGATAAAGTACCGTTCCAGAAGTAATTGTAGCGGTATGGTCTTCCTTATGGTCTTCTGTGTGGGTTGAATTAGAAATCATAGGTGGATTTGCTTTCGGTGTTTCCGTTATGAGGGTTGCATTAGGGTCTGCAATAACACTTTTCCCTTGCAGATAAACCGATAATACATCCGACTGAATATTTCTCACCTCGGTTTCCAAAATTTCCAAATTTGACAATGCTGCCACCATCGGCTGATTGTAAAACTTGTGTACCAACCAATTTTTGCCATTCTTTTTCTTAGCGTATTCGGTTATTAAGTTTTGCTTGGCTCTTGCTACAACATTTTCAAAATTTTCTTTCCCTTCAAATTTTCCTACGATATGGGTACGAAGGGCGTTGATTTTATCCATTAATGCTTTTGCCTCTGCAGAAGGTCTATTTTCTTCCCCTGCTTGGAAAAATACATTAGTTGCTGGTTCTGAATTATTAAGACGATTATAATCAAAATCGGTTTCACTGTATTTAAAACCAGATATTTCAATCATCTTCTTTTTCAAATTTTCAATTTCAATCACCAAATCATCTCCTGCTTGTCTTAGCTCTGTATAATTTTCGTAAGACTCTCGATCTTCTGGTGAGTTTTGTGCTTTCTCTGCTAGATTAGCTTCAAAGACTTTGTTCTTTGCATCGGTAAGACTTCTTGTCTCACTCAGCGTTATATGGGTATCATAGAATGATCTTACGATTTCTTGGTCGATTTGCATTGACAACATCGCAATAAAGACCAAATACATCAGGTTGATCATTTTCTGACGCGGTGTCTGTTTTCCTTGTGCCATTTTAATTTAGATTTAAATCGTTTAACTTTAAAATTTAATGGTTTGGAAATTAAGACTTCATTGCATTAAGCATACCGCCATATACTCTGTTTAGATTATTAAGATTAGCCGTTAATCCATTCAATTCTTGATTGAATTTTTCTGATTGCTCTGCAGATTTTTGTAAATCTTCTACATATTTCTGATGGTATTCTGACTGTTGCTTACCGTGTGCCAACTGAAGAGCGTACAAGGCATTCATACTTTCAAGGTGGCTGGCTGCTAATGTCAACTGATCATTGTATTTCTGAGTCGCAACGGAAACATCAGTAGCGGAATTAATGCTTTCTACGGAGTTAGAAAACTTATCCATTCCCTCTCTCAATCTTTCAAAAAGGCTAGCATCTAACTTGGCATCTGCTAACATTTTATCCAATTTCTGAGAAAGAGAAACTTCTAAATCGGTAGTTTCTACCACTTTTGCAACAGATTTTCTTTGTTTTGGCTCTGCATCCACATCCAATAACTCTGGATATACATTTTCCCAAGCGTAATTAACTTCAGATTTTGGTGGATCGAAGGCAAATACACAGAAAATCAAAGCCTCTGTGATAAGTCCTACTGCCAACATCAGATTACCTGTAATAGGGCCAAAACTCCAGTGAGTTAATTTGAATAAAGCTCCTATGATTACAACTGCCGCTCCTATGGAATATATAAAATTATAAATGGCGTCTTTTGACTTGAACATAATATTTTCTTTTTAGATTAAAATGTATAATTTGTGTTTTTATTTTGTTTTTCTCTTATATTTTGCTGAACCTTCTGGGATATCTTGTACCGTTCTGAAGCCAATATAACTTCTTGCAGAATCTTTTCTTTCCCAATCTCTAGCTCCTGTCATCAATAGGTAGCCTACATCTTTCCAAGAGCCACCACGTACGGTTTTTCTAACTTCTCTGTACGCTTGATTGGATAAATTAGGATTTAATGTAGAAGAGAACTGATAAGTAGCATTGTTGTAAGGTGATTCTGTCCACTCTGCTACATTACCTGCCATATCATACAATCCATAATCATTTTTAGGAAATTTCTTCACAGGAGCGGTATAGGTGTAAGTTCCTTTCTTTTCATCCTCAATGTAGTTACCTCTCTTAGGTTTAAAGTTTGCCAGATAACATCCTCTATCATCCATCAAATAAGGACCTCCCCAAGGATAGGTTGCATTTTGTCTTCCTCCTCGTGCTGCATATTCCCACTCAGCTTCTGTAGGCAGACGGAATGCCATTGGTTTTTGTTTTCTTTTCTTCAAACTTTCGTTATAATCAGATTTTAACTTGGTTTTAAAGTTACAATATGCTCTCGCTTGGTCCCAAGTTACCCCCACTACTGGATAGTTTTTATAGGCAGAATGCCAAAAATAACCATCATAAAGAGGCTCGTTATAAGCATAGTTAAAATCTTTTACCCAAACAGTAGTATCGGGATAAATGGCAATACTTTCTTTTTTAAGATATTTTTCACCTCGGCTTTTATCTTTTACCGCAGATTCTATATCCTCCCACTGGTAAGCATATTTCAACTTACGAGAGTCTATAATTCTCTCATTGTTAATTCTTTCAGCTTTTGGTAAATACATAGATTCTAAAATTTCTGCGTATTGCACATCTGGATAATCGGAAGTATTCCAATGTAATGGCACGCTCCAATCCAATCTTTTAGAATCATCATAACCATCTCTACCTCCCTGAGATTCAAGATATTCTTGATAAGGGGTTGCATTATCTGCCTTTTTAGCAAGATACGCATAATCTGCAATACCTGTACCATTCCCCGTACCACCAGCATCACCTGCGGCTTCTGCCAATAGGGTTCTGGCAATAGAATCTCTTACATAGTTGATAAACTCACGGTACTGAGCATTGGTTACCTCTGTTTCATCCATAAAGAATGAAGAAACGGTAACGGTTTTAAGGGGTGCTTTTTCCGGCATATTGGTCATATCCTGATCTGCCAACCCCATTACGAAAGAACCTCCTGGAATGGCAACCATCCCATAAGGACGCTCTGCTACGAAGGATGATGCTTTCCCCTTTGGTATCAATTCTCCTTTGGAGCCAGGTTTCCCTGCAGATTTTGAACCTCCTCGAGAACAAGAGATTACAACCGATGCTGATAATAGTAAAAGAAAAATCTTTCTCATTATAGTACTAAAAAATTAAGCGGTAAATATATTATTTAATTTAAAAATAAAATCAATTTATCTTGCAAACGCAAAAACTTTGATATTATTTTACTCTGCGATAAAAAATTATTCTACAGTTACAGATTTTGCCAAATTTCTTGGTTGGTCTACATTGGCACCTCTATACACCGCAATATAATAAGACAACAATTGCAACGGAATAGCAGCCACCAACGGAGAGAAACATTCTGATGTATCTGGAATTTCAATCACGTGATCTGCCATAGACGCTACCTGCTCATCGCCTTTATTCACCACGGCAATCACCTGTCCTTTTCTAGCTTTAATTTCTTGTACATTGCTCACTACCTTATCATAATGACCTTTTTGTGGTGCGATAATTACAATAGGCATATTCTCATCAATCAAGGCGATAGGCCCGTGCTTCATCTCTGCTGCTGGATAACCTTCTGCGTGGATATAAGAAATTTCCTTTAACTTCAAAGCGCCTTCTAACGCAGATGGGTAATTGTACCCTCTTCCTAAATACAAGAAGTTGGTAGCATCTACATAATTTTTAGAAATTTCTTTTACTTTATCGTGGGTTTCATCTAATACTTCTTGAATTTTATTTGGTATCAATTCCAACTCCGTAATCAATTTCATAAATTCTTGATTGCTCAAGTTGCCATTATGCTTACCTAATTTCAGAGCAATAAGCGTAAGAATCGTAAGCTGAGCGGTAAATGCCTTGGTAGAAGCTACCCCTATCTCTGGCCCTGCGTGAGTATAAGACCCTGCATCTGTAATTCTTGCAATAGAAGAATCTACTACATTACAAATTCCGTAGATGAATGCCCCTCTTTCTTTGGCTAATTTCAAGGCTGCCATAGTATCAGCAGTTTCTCCAGATTGAGAAATTGCAATCACCACATCGCCTTTATTAATGATAGGATTTCTGTATCGGAATTCTGAAGCGTACTCTACCTCTACAGGGATTCTAGCAAACTCTTCGATAAGGTATTCCCCTATAAGACCTGCGTGCCAAGAGGTTCCACAAGCAATGATGATGATTCGTTTAGCATTGGTAAATTTCTCCAAGTGGTCCCAAATTCCTGCCATTTTAATGATTCCTTCATCTACTAAAAGACGCCCTCTCATTGTATCGTGGATAGATTTTGGTTGTTCAAAAATTTCTTTCAACATAAAGTGCTCATAGCCACCTTTTTCTATTTGTTCAAGGCTAAGCTTCAACTCTTGAACAGCTGGCACCACTTGGGAATTATCTACAATGGTTCTGATATCTACCCCATTCTCTAAAGAAATGGTTGCCATATGCCCCTCTTCCAAATAAATCGCCTCCTTGGTAAATTCCACAAAAGGAGAAGCATCTGATGCAATAAAATATTCTTTCTCTCCTAAACCAATAGCCAATGGAGAACCTAATCTCGCTACAACCAAAAGCCCTGGAAAGTCATCGTGCATTACAGTGATGGCATACGCTCCATAGACTTCGTTCAACGCATATCTTACTGCAGTAGGGAAGTCTATATCGCTCTGCGTATCCATAAAGTATTGGATCAGGTTTACCAAAACCTCTGTATCCGTCTCAGATTTAAAAGTATATCCTTTGCTTGTAAGCATCGTTTTTAGAGTATCATAGTTTTCAATGATACCATTATGCACCAATGCTACTTTACCATTATTTGAAAGATGAGGGTGAGAGTTGGTATCACTTGGCACCCCGTGCGTAGCCCATCTGGTATGCCCCATCCCTACATTGGCTTTTCCTTTCAGATTTTCTGAAATCGCTACAAGGTCATCTACTTTACCTTTCGTTTTCGCCACATTGAAATTTCTCTCCTCAGTATCTAATACAATCCCTGCACTATCATATCCTCTATATTCTAGCCTTCTGAGCCCATTGATAACGACATTGTAAGCGTCTTGAAATCCTGTATATCCTACAATTCCACACATAGTTTATTTTATTTGTATTTTTTGTTAATTATTTTGATGAATAAACAATATTAAGTTTTGCTCTATTTTCATTAGCAGCATCAGTTCCTACCAGCACTACTCTATTAGGAGTATAAGCTCTGGTGTTGTATGCTGGTCCTATCAATGCTGATAAATTGTTCTTGTTCACTTGAAACGCTCCTACTTCTAGCACTATATCTTGCATTGTGGTGGATTGTTCCACTGCATTTTTTATAGATTGAGTAATGGTAAAATCATAATACGATGGGTTTTCTGTAAGATTATAACCTTTAATCAAGTCTGTAATTCCGATGGCAGAAAACACACTCACATCACTCAAAAACTCTGATAGATTTTTACTCTTTGTGGTAGCATCATAGTGATAGTTTACAAAAGTAGATGGCTTTGCATAGCTATTATTCCAAACCGAAGTATCGGTAAACAATCTCACTTTTGCAGAAACAATTCCTATTTTATTATTTTTATACAATGTTCTGAGTTCTTCTATCGTAGCCTCTGGAATTTTAATCCCTACACTTGGGCCTCCCATTCCTTGAGCATAGATTTTAGCATCACCCGATTGATAATTAGGCGAGGTTAAATTTGCTACAGCCTCAGAAGGAGTCCCTGTTCTATCAAAAGTAATCTGATTGAAACGGGCATTCCCCGAGCCTAAAGTAAGGGTATATGAAGTAGGTTCCGCAGTAGTGGTACCATTAGAGGTAACATCCCTCTTATAATACACTACAATTTGGGTATCATTCGGGCTAAAATTGAATAGATATCCATCATTTTCTTGAACCGAAACTCTAATTCCTTTAAAGTAACGAATAAAGTTGGATACATCAGATAGCTCTGCCTGCCCTTGCTTGGCGATTAGTTTAGACTGAAAAAAATCTTTATCTAATGGAATTCTAATTCTGGCTTCTCTGGAAAGAAGATCTGTATTGTCTGATTTTTTGGTAATCTTCACACTACTCACCTTTGGAGCGATTGCTTTAGAGCCTAGCAAAGTGCTGTAATTCACAGATTGATTAGAATACACCTTGTCTGATGAAGAGCCTAAAAAATCATCTACCTCGTGGACATTGAGGGTCATTGTAGCATTAGCCTTACCATATCTAGAAATAGGATAAGTACTCACCACTTTTTTAGCTTCTACACTACCTACTGGATAAACATAGTTTTCATCGGTAGTTGTGGTAACAGAATCCGCTCTGTAAACGGGGTTAATTTCCAAGACTACAGAATCTACTACGGGATTGGTTCCAAAATCGGGGTTATAAGAAGATAATCTCACCTGAGAAACAAAATTGGACTTTTGCAATCCAAACTGAGATTCGTGGAACGCTCCCAAGGTAGCACTGGTAAGCTTTGCCGCATCGGTACGGATAGAATCTTGATTATTGACATTATAAGCGATGATATCAAAAGCTTTAGCAGTTCCCTCTGCCGCTATATTATCAAAAAACTGAGAACCAAGCTGATCTGCCTCAGACTCACAACTCCACAACAAAAAACTTCCAGCCAACAATAGTGCAGAAGTTTTGAAACAATTCTTAATATTTTTTATCATTGATTGTTATTAGAAATATAATAATTAGTAAACTGTATTAATGGAAGTAGCGTCTATAAAATCTGCCTTTTCCGTATTGGTTGCTTGGTAGGCTTTATCCATTTCGTCCATAAGAAACTCATCGCCTTTCACCACCACATCTACAAACGCCATACTATCTACTACAAGAGCATCCGATGTCAGTTTTTCAGTTACAGAGAGCCCTTCTACTTTATCAAACTTTAAAACCTCATCTAGTGTAGGTTCTAATGTTATATTTTCTTCGTTATAGATAGAAGAAACTATTTTGGTATCTTTAAAGTAGTAATCATTCTTATAATATGTCTTCAGATAGATAGGCACTAGAGCAGACATCCATCCGTTAAGGTGAATCACATCTGGAACCCAATTCAGCTTTTTGATGGTTTCTATCACTCCTCTCACAAAAAATACCGCACGCTCGCCATTATCTTCGTGGAAATTGCCTTCCTCATCTTTATAGTAGGATTTTCTTTTGAAGTATTCCTCATTGTCTATAAAATAAACTTGAAGTCTTTCTCCTGGCAAAGATGCCACCTTGATGATGAGTGGCTGATCCAAATCATTGATAATGATATTCATCCCCGATAGACGAATCACCTCGTGAAGCTGAAACTTTCGCTCGCTTATTGCCCCAAATCTTGGCATAAAAACCCTCACATCATTACCTTCCTGATGCATTTTCAGAGCCATTTTATTCACGGTCTCCGCCATATTACTTTCTTCCTGATAAGGAAACATCTCTGTAGTAATGTATAATATCTTTTGATTCGGCATAATTTTAACTGCTTTATTACGGATATAATTCTTTGCAAAATTACAAAAATTTACGCTAATAGAATGATATTAACAATTTTTATGATTACCCTCCTTAGATTTACCTTCCAAACTCTAAACCCACAGAGTAATTTTCACTAATTTTGCCTTTATATTAAACAGCAATATAATGAAAGTTTTAAACAGCAGGCAAGAATTGAGCCATTACATTGAGAGCATAAAAAAATCTAACAAAACCATTGGCTTTGCCCCTACAATGGGTGCTTTACACCAAGGACATCTCTCTCTTTACCAAGCCGCTAAAAAGGAAAACGACATCGTGATTTCCTCTATTTTTGTAAATCCCACTCAGTTTAACAACCCTGAAGATTTAGAAAAATATCCAAGAACTATAGAGGCTGATTTAAAAGCATTAGAAGAAAGCCAAACTGTGGATGCCGTATATCTTCCAGAGGTAAAAGACCTTTATCCCGATGGATTAAAAAGCCAAGCATACGATTTTGATGGCCTCGAAAAAGAAATGGAAGGCAAGTTTCGCCCTGGTCACTTTGATGGTGTAGGCACTGTGGTGGAAGAGTTATTCCATCAGGTAAAACCTGATAATGCCTATTTTGGAGAAAAAGATTTTCAGCAACTTGCCATCATCAAAAAAATGGTGGAGAAAAAGCAAATCCCCGTCAATATCATTGGAGCACCGATTCTAAGGGAACCACACGGATTGGCTATGAGCTCCCGAAACGAAAGACTTACTCCAGAGCAACGCCAAAACGCAAAAATCATCTACAAAACCCTGAAACAAGTAAACGATTGGTTCCGTGTCATCAGCATTCCTGAAATCCACGAAAGAGTGAATACCATCTTTGAAAACTCTAAAGATTTCGAATTGGAATACTTCACCATTGCCAATGAAAAAGACCTAAAAGAGACTGATTTTTTCTACAAAGACCAAAGCTATAGAGCCTTCATTGCTGTATTTGCAGGTCCCGTTCGCTTGATAGACAACATCCATCTGGACTAGCTTACAAAAAACCCAAAGACCTTCCAAAATGGAAGGCCTTTGAACACCAAATCACAAAATATTAATATGAAAAAAATTTACTTTTCAGCAAATTCGTGACTCGGCTGGGATTCGAACCCAGGACCCATACATTAAAAGTGTATTGCTCTACCAGCTGAGCTACCGAGTCTAAAATAATTATGGCTAATTATTCATCTTTTTCTGTGCCTGCGACTGGACTCGAACCAGCACATCCGAAAGGATACCACCCCCTCAAGATGGCGTGTCTACCAATTTCACCACACAGGCAGTATTACATCACTGTAATCTATTGTGACCTGGCTGGGATTCGAACCCAGGACCCATACATTAAAAGTGTATTGCTCTACCAGCTGAGCTACCAGGTCGGCCACTTCCTCCAGCGTTATCCGCTTCAAAAGTGGTGCAAAGATAAGGCTTTTTTTTATTTCTCAAAATTTTTTTAGACATTTGTATAAAAAAATTACAATGATTATTTCACTCTTAGGCTATATGGGCAGCGGCAAATCTCACATTTCCAAATTATTATCATCAAAATTAAATTTTAAATTAATTGACCTTGATAAGGAAATTATTAAGCGAAATAATTGTTCTATCTCTGAAATTTTTCAGAAAAAAGGTGAAATTTTCTTTCGAAAACAAGAAAGAGAAGCCCTGGAAGAGGTTTTAGCTACGGAACAAAACGCTATTTTGAGCTTAGGTGGAGGCACTCCTGTATATTATAATAATATGGATGTCATCAATCAGAATTCCATCAGTATTTATCTTTCCGCTAATATTCCTACGCTTACCCAGCGTCTCTACAAGCAAAAAGATAAACGCCCACTCATTGCCAATATCTCTGATGAAGCACTACCAGAGTTCATTGCCAAGCACCTTTTCGAAAGAAATCCTTTCTACCGAAAGGCTCAGTTTATGGTAAGCACTGATAAAAAAACACCTGAAGAAATAGTAGATGAGATTATTCATCTTCTTCCGATTCGCTGAAAAAGTCATTCCAATACTCTTCTTCGTTTACCTCATCATCTTGCTTAAAATCTTCTGATGAAACATAGTTTTCAATCTCACGGCGGTCTTTTTTGGTAGGTCTGCCCTCGCCTTTCATTCGGTAATAGCTTTGCTCCATTCTACGCATTTGTAGAATTTCGTATTGCTCTTTATCCGTCATATCCTTCACATAGAGTGGTACCAGCTTTGCCCCTACCCTACTTTTGGGAAGGTCTATCACTTTGATTTTATAATCGATTTGATTTTTTCTAATCTTAATTTCATCTCCTGCCTTCACTTCTTTAGAAGACTTTATCACTTGCCCACCGATAGATACTCTATTTTTTTTAATCTCCTCCGAAGCAATACTTCTGGTTTTATAAAACCGAATACTCCATAAAAATTTATCAATTCTCATAATTTTTTATACTTTTGTGACATCAAAAATAATCAATTAAATGAAAAAGGCACTAATATACCTCGCCGTTGCAGCGGTTTCTTTCACTTCTTGCCGTAAAGATGACACTTCTAGTACTACCATACAGGAAGTAAGCGACCTTACCACCCAAAACGCTAATGATGACAAAGCCATTGCTAAATATATGGATGAGCACTATCTGGATGCTTTGGGGAGAATCAAGGCTTTTAGCTCCACAGATGCTTCAGATGATGGGTATACCAAACTTTCTGACCTCAGCTATACCAAGTTGGAGTCTGGTGTTATCATCATTGTGAGAGATGGTGCACAACCAGAAAATGGCGTTACCATAGGAGAAACCGATATCATCAGACTGATGCATAAAAGCACAGCGTTCCTTTCTAATGAGAATAATGGCATTCAATATACTTCAGAGATTACTTTTGCTAATACCTTAGAATCTACGGGAGTGCCAGAGGTAGATCCTACCTATTACTACGCAAAGCCTACCACTATTACCAATAGCGGACAGAGCAGAGCTTATTTTGAAATAGAAGGACTACGCGAAGGGCTGTCTCATTTCAAGAGTTTTGACAAGGCAGATTCTGAAAACTACAATCTACAAGGGGTAATCATTGTACCATCTAGAGCGGCTTTTGCGAGAGATTCTCACTACCCTTATGCTAATATCGATTGGAGAAATAGAACATTTGTTTTCAACTTCCAAGTCTATAAGACCTCTGCAAGAGATTAATGTTTTTCATAAAGATGAACACAACCCGATAAAAATATCGGGTTTGTTTTGTTTCATCACCTTTCAAATATCATAATTTTCAACTTGACCCCCTCTTTATTTTTCCGTAACTTTGCAGAAAACAATATAAAATTAATATCTAATGACCAAGTTTTACAAGTTTTTTGCATTAGTAGCATTTTTTGCATTGCATTGGGCGTGGGGGCAAACCATAAACCTCAACCAAGCACTTTCTAAATTCTCCAATACAAAAAATGCAGATTGGACAGTAAACATTGATGGGAAACCTCTTCCCATTCAATGGCAAGAAAGGGTTAGTTCTTTCACAAAAAATGAAGGGATTCGTACTTTCGTAGGCTATTATAATAACACCTTAGTAGGAACTATTGCGATTCATCAAAAACAAGTTTTTGGTTCTATCACTTGGAACGGAGCAGAGTATCATATCGATACAGATAAAGATGTGGTAACCATCACCAAAGATGGAGACTCCCACCAATGTGGCACTTGTACGGGAGGGGTATGCGATATTTCTCATCATCAGACGGAAAAGGTTAAAAAACTACAGCAAGCTGCTGCACAAACGGTAGATGACCTCCCAGAGCTTTATTCAGATGGTATTTTGAGGGTCTATCGTTTAGCTTTGTTCATAGATTATGCTCAATATACCAGTTTTAATAGCAGTATTGATAGAGTAAAGACCTTCTGGGCATCAGCAGAAACATTCCTTAATGAGCTTTATCACAGAGATGCAGGGATTAGATTCGAGATCGTTAATGATGAACGCCTTATCATTACCGATTATAGCAATGAAGTCCATACCAGCAAAAATGTATATACGGTACTTGCCAATACCACCTCAGCTATCAATAGACTCATTGGAGCTAATGCCTATGATGCTGGACTGAGCATTCTTCCATACATTACAGGGGCTAGTGCAGGTGGTATGGCTGGGATGTATATGGTATATAGCCTCAGTAGTAAAGCCTATGCCTATGCCCGTCCTAATAACAGCACCATTGCACACGAACTGGGACACCTCTTTGGTACAGATCACACCTTCAGTACAGGGGGTATTTACACTATGAATACGGAACCTGGCTATGGACAATCTGTAATGGGCTATGACCTTCAGGCACCTAGAGATTATTTTTCTGCGGCTTCGCTTTATTACATCCGTATGGCAATGCTTAATGATTCAGACTATTACACGGATGAAGCCAGAACCACAAAAGTAGGCCCGGGCAATACAGAAAATGTGGTCTATGGTATCAATACTGGAAACCGTCCGCCTATACTAGATCGTTCCAAACTACAACCTTCTTATAGGCTTCCTAAAGGTACTTATTTTCAATTTAAACTCAAAGCCAATGACCCAGATGGTGATGCATTACTCTATACAGCTCACCAAGTAGATATCCGAAGACACGAAACCAGCAATGCTAAATTCAGATCTTCCAAACCATCTCCTAACAATCAGATTATTTTTGAGCCCATCTATACCGCAGGGCAATCCATCTTACCATTTTCTTACTTGGAAAAAGATTATCTAGGAAACTATCCTACGGGGTCTTTTACATTTTGGCTAGGAGTGAATGATGGAGGTGCAACAGCAGGAGATAGAAACCACGCTACCCGATATGATACCTACAAAACAGTAGTAAATTTCGAAGAAGGGACACCTTTTAGAATCACATCTCAGTTAAAGAAAAATTATAAAGCGGGAGAGAAAGTGACGCTACAATGGAGTGTGGACAGAAACTTCTTCCCTGAAGATACTAAAGTAAGAATCCTTCTTTCTGATGATTTAGGAGAAACTTACAAATATGTCTTGGCAGAAGCTACAGAGAATGATGGTGAGCATACCGTTACCATTCCACCCATTACCATTGGCGCCGCCACGTACAATAATATGTTTGTTTCTGGAAAAGGTGTTTTCAAAATAGAAGTCATAGACCATATTGCCCATACTATTTCTGAAAACTATCTTTTAAAACAGGTTGCTTTCCAAGTAGAAGCGTCTAGTATTACATTCAATAATTTACCTGAACAAAATATCACTGTTAAAGAAAATCAAATCCCTGCTAAAGCAGAGGTTACAGCAGTAGGTACTTGTGATGGTCAGTCTATCAATCTAGATTATACTGAAACAAAAACAGAGCAACTTATCACCAGAACCTGGAAGGCTAATGCTTGCAATGAAACGGCGGAGTTTACCCAATACATCTATGTAGAGAAAAATGTACAACCGCTTCAATTCGTAGAAAATCTACCTAAAGACACTTATATCCAATGTCTAAAAGACCTTACAGAGGCACCTACCCTTACCGTAACGGGAGGTACCCTGCCAAAGGTAACTTTTACACAAACTAAAATAAAAGGAGATTACGACCAGTATTCTTACCATAGACTTTGGACTGCAACAGATGAAGATGCGGCACCTATATCGCACTCTCAGACCCTCATTGTTCACGATAGTACCAAACCTATACTTTCTGATTACCCTCAGGATATGACAGTAAGAACACAGCAGGAAATCCCTACCCAAGCTACCCTTACCGCTACGGACAATTGTACTGAAAATGTAGAGGTGATTAAGTCTAGCAAATGGATTATGGAAGATGGGCTCATCAAAGCACAACACGAATGGTTTGCAAAAGATAATGCAGGAAATATAGGTTCTCATACCCAGACCATTACTGTAGATCCGCATTACCTTGCAACAACAGAAACTGCAAGTGAGAAAATCAACATCTATCCAAATCCTATCAAAGAGTTCTTTACCCTAAAATGGAAAGAAACTCCAAAACAGATTGTGGTATATGACCTTTCTGGAAAACTAATCAAAACATTGACTGCAAACAGCAATCAGCAATACTATGTTTCAGACTTACCAAAAGGCGTTTACATCCTAATGATAGAAGGAGCATCTGCTACACATCAGTTTAAAGTGATAAAGGAGTAACAAAAGCTGTATTTTAGTTATATTGATAACTTAATAGGAATAGGTCAGCCTTGGACTGACCTATTTTATTTTTGCATAAACTCCAATTACATAGTAAGTGTTAAGCAATAATGCCATTTACCACACGAAATGGCACTAGACCCCGCAAGGTTTTTTAATTTGGCTAAAGCCTTTTGGATAAACCATATCAAAAGTCGGGTTAAAATCCGGCCCTATTGAAAAAAAAACATCAACCGCTAAGACGCCAAGAAACGCGGAGGATACATAAGACTTCTACTTCTCTCAGGCGGACATTTCGCGAAACCTTTCTTTACATAGTTTAAAAACTTATGGCTTAAAGCCTACGGCTTAATCTGGGTTTAATAGAAATATAAATACCCTTTTATTACCCATTAATACCCTTCATTAATATATTAAATACCCTTCCGAAGGGGATAAAATACCTAGCCGAACCCTATTAAATACCTTTCATTAATATATTTAATACCCTCCCGAAGGGTATAAATACCTAACCAAACCCTATTAAATACCCTTATAACACCCATTAAATACCCTTCATTAATGTATTTAATACCCTTCGGGAGGGTATTTTTTTCTGTTCCGAAGAGTATTCTGATATGAAACCAACTATTTTTAGGCTTATGTAGAGGTTTCTCATTTCCTATAGGTTAAAGTTAGTTATTTTAAACTTGTTTTGGGAAGCATTATAAAAAACACCTATACTAATACAAAATCCCCAGTGAATTAGTGAAATTCTACTGAGGATTGAGCATTATAACATCCTATTAAAAACCAAATAATAGAAATTATTTTACTAATCTTTTCAGATACGCTCCATAGCCACTTTTCCCATATTTTTCAGCTGCTTTTAGAAGCTCCTCTTTCCCGATGAAGCCTTTAAGGTAAGCAATCTCTTCAATACAAGAAATTTTGAAGCCTTGTCTTTTTTCCAATACTTTTACAAACTCTGAAGCCTCGTGCAGAGAATCAAAGGTTCCAGTATCCAGCCACGCTGTTCCACGGCTCATCACCCCTACTTCAAGCTGACCTTTTTCAAGGTATATTTTATTGATATCGGTAATTTCCAATTCTCCCCTTGGCGAAGGCTTAAGGTTTTTAGCATATTCCACCACAGAATTATCATAAAAATAAAGCCCTGGCACAGCATAGTTGGATTTAGGTTCCAAAGGTTTTTCTTCAATGGAAATCGCTTTTTGGTTTTCATCAAACTCCACCACGCCATAACGCTCTGGGTCTGCCACTTGATAAGCGAACACGCAACCTCCTTTCACATTGGTCTTGCTTTCCAAAAGCTGTGGCAAGCCTGTTCCGTAGAAGATATTATCCCCTAAAACCAAGGCTACAGAATCATCCCCGATGAACTCTTCCCCTAAAATAAATGCCTGAGCTAGACCATCTGGGCTGGGTTGTACTTTGTATTCAAACTTACAGCCAATTTGCGAACCATCTCCCAAAAGCCTTTGGAACGCTTCGCTATCGTGAGGGGTTGTGATAATCAATATCTCCCGAATTCCCGCCAAAAGTAGCGTAGAAATAGGATAGTAAATCATTGGTTTATCATATACGGGCATTAATTGCTTGGATACCGCAATCGTTAATGGATAAAGTCTGGTACCGGATCCACCGGCTAGGATTATGCCTTTCATTTGTTCCTATGTTAGTTATACTGCTTCTCGTAATACTTCTGATAATCTCCGCTGGTTACATTTTCTAGCCACTCTTGATTCTCAAGGAACCAATCGATGGTTTTGGCTAAGCCTTCTTCAAAGGTTACGGATGGTTTCCAGCCGAGGTCTTTATTGAGTTTGGTAGCATCTATCGCATAGCGTTTATCGTGCCCCGGGCGGTCTTTCACGAAGGTGATGAGCTTCTCTGAATAGCCCTCTGGTCTGCCGAGTTTTGCATCCATTTGTTTAATCAATTCTTTGATAAGGTCGATATTTTGCCATTCGTTCCAACCACCGATATTATAAGTTTCTCCCGTTTTTGCTTCGTGGAAAATCTGGAAAATAGCTTTGGCGTGGTCTATTACGAATAACCAATCGCGGGTATATTTTCCATCGCCATAAATCGGTAATGGTTTTTCATTGATGATATTGGAAATACACAGAGGAATCAATTTCTCTGGGAAGTGATTTGGCCCATAGTTGTTGGAGCAATTGGAAACGATAAACGGCAATCCGTAAGTATTTCCGTAAGCTCTTACCAAATGGTCGCTCGCTGCTTTACTCGCAGAGTATGGCGATTTTGGGTCATAAGGTGTGGTTTCTGTAAAAAATCCTGTTTCGCCCAACGCTCCATACACTTCATCTGTAGATACGTGATAAAACAAATTGATTCTTGGGGTATCAGGAAAATTTCCGTGTGTATGTTCTGGGTTTAAAGTCCAAAACTCCTTGCATAGGTTCAAAAGATTAGCCGTTCCCATCACATTGGTATTGATGAAGGCATTAGGGTCGGTGATACTTCTATCCACGTGGCTTTCCGCAGCGAGGTGCACCACAGCATCTGGATTGTGCTTTTCAAAAACCTTTCTTAGTTCTTCAGGTTTTGTGATGTCTGCTTTCTCAAAAATATAGTTGGGTTCGTTTTCAATGTCTTTTAGATTTTCGAGGTTTCCCGCATAGGTAAGAGCATCAAGATTGATAATTTTAGTATTGGGTAAGTTTTTTACAAACTCGCGTACCACGTGGGAACCTATAAATCCTGCCCCACCTGTTATGATGATTGATTTCATTATTTTATGTTTTTATTGTTATATGATAGTTAGGTTAAAAGACTATAAATTAAAATGTTATAAAATCTTAACTTTTTAGCTTTTTAACGCTCTAACATTGCTTAAAAATCTTTTTCTACAAAAGTTTTCTGCACTTTATCTTTTTCTGAAAGGATAACATCTTCCAAAGGCAATTTCCAATCTATATCTAAATTTGTATCATTCCAAATCACGCCACCTTCGGATTCTTTATTGTAGAAGTTATCGCATTTATAGGCGAAAATGGCCGTTTCACTCAGCACAGCAAATCCGTGAGCAAATCCTCGCGGTACATAAAATTGCAACTTATTCTCCGCAGTAAGCTCTACGCCAAACCACTGACCAAAACTAGGGGAGTCTTCTCGCAAATCTACCGCTACATCAAACACCTTGCCTTCTAAACAAGAGACCAACTTTGCCTGAGCGTGTTCTCCTTTTTGCAAATGCAATCCGCGAAGGACGCCATAGGATGATTTAGAAATATTGTCTTGAACAAAATGTCCGTTCATCCCTGTGAGTTCTTCAAATTTTTTCTCATTGAACTTTTCATAGAAATACCCTCTTTCATCTTCAAAAATGGTAGGTTCTATGATATAGCAATCTTTAAGAGGCGTTGGTTTTATTTTCATTATCTTACAGATTTCTATACTTGGGTATTATTTAGATTGTTCTAGTTTTGCTGCTTCCTGTTCGTAAACTGCTCTCTTTAAACCAGAACTTGAAAAACGATGATCTCTTTTATTGTAATAAATCTCAATACCTGCTTCTTCGCAATATTGCTTTCCTGTAAAATCTTTATCACGGTAATCATCCCCGATAATGCGAACATCAATCACAAATGAACGCAAAATATCTTCCACATCCTGCTCTGTAACATAGGGAATAATTTCGTCCACATCTTTACACGCTTTCAGCTGGATATAGCGTTCCACGATAGTTTGAGTAGGTTTGTTTTTACTAGCCCTCTCCATAGAAGGGTCTATCTGTAAGCCCACGATGAGATAATCACAAACGGTTTTAGCTTCTTCTAACATTTTAATATGCCCTGCGTGAAGTAAATCAAACGCTGAAAAGGTAATGCCTATCTTCTGTGTTTTCATTATTTTTTCTCAATTTTAATGATTTTACAAAAGTACATTATTTTCAGTAAAAAAGAGAAAATCACCTCAGCAATTTTCTCTTTTTGATGGTTATTTCTTCAGTTCAAAAACCACTTGTTTTATCCTTTCTCTTTCCTCGTCTGTTAGATTGCTTCCTGATGGTAAACAAAGTCCATTATCAAATAGAGTTTCCGCAATTTTCCCTCCATAGTAGGGAGCATCTGCAAACACAGGTTGCAAATGCATTGGCTTCCACAATGGACGAGATTCGATGTTATGTTCCAAAAACTTCAAGCGTAAATCCTCTCGGTTGAATCCTGCTTTCTTCTCATCGATAACAATTGCCGATAACCAATGGTTGGAAAAGAAATCTTCATTAGGTTCGGTAAAAACTTCCACCCCTTCAAAGTCTTTGAAAAGTTCTTGATAAAAAACATTCATCTTTCTACGAGCGTTGATTCTATCTTGCAAAACCTCCATTTGTCCTCGTCCAATTCCTGCCGAGATATTGCTCATTCGGTAATTGTATCCTATTTCAGAATGCTGATAATGTGGAGCGTTGTCCCTTGCTTGTGTAGAAAGGAAAACAGCTTTTTCTTTCTGTTCGTTGGTTTTGCAAACTAATGCTCCACCACCAGATGTGGTGATGATTTTATTTCCATTGAAACTCAAAATAGACATCTCGCCAAAAGTTCCGCATTTTTTTCCTTTATATGCACTTCCCAATGCTTCAGCAGCGTCTTCTATCACAGGGATTTCGTATTTCTGTGCGATTGTCATAATCTCGTTCATCTTAGCTGGCATTCCATAAAGATGCACTACGATAATAGCTTTTGGCTTCTTTCCTTTTGAAATTCTGTCTTTTATAGCTTCTTCCAAAGCCGTAGGACACATATTCCAAGTTTTGAGTTCGCTATCGACAAATACCGGAGTTGCTCCTTGATACACAATAGGATTTGCCGATGCCGAAAAGGTCATACTCTGACAAATGACCTCATCGCCTGCTTTAACTCCGAGAATAATTAAGGCTAAATGCAATGCCGCCGTCCCCGAAGATAACGCCGCAACTTTTATATTTTCATCAAGATATTGTTCTAAATCAGTTTCAAAACCTGCCACCAGCACTCCACCCGATGCTAAAAAATTAGCATCAAATGCTTGGGCGATGAATTTCTGTTCCTCTCCCGTAAAGTGCGATGATGAAAGCCAGATTTTTTTGTTCATTTCTAAATCGTTTATTTTATCTGCACTAATCATTCCCCTGAAAGTCTCCTGCTGTGGCGTGCCCATCTTCATTTACATTCTCCGCTTTCAATACCTTCCAAAGGGTGAGCCATAGAATTTTCATATCCAATAGAAAGCTAACATTGTCCACATACCAAACATCCATCTCAAACCGCCGAAGCCAATCGGTATTGTTGCGTCCGTTCACTTGTGCCCATCCAGTGATGCCTTGCTCAACTTCGTGGCGGCGTTTCTGAAATTGATTGTACAATGCCCCGTAATACAACGGCAAAGGACGAGGTCCAATAAGACTCATATCCCCTTTTAAAACATTGATGAGCTGTGGCAATTCATCCAGAGACGCTTTGCGTATCCAAGCTCCCAGCGTGGTAAGTCTTTCGCTATCTGGAAGGAGGTTTCCACTGGCATCTCGGGCATCGGTCATCGTTTTAAATTTGATGATGGTAAAAGGCTTCCCTCCCTTTCCTATTCTTTGTTGAAGAAAAAATGGTGTTCCTCTATTGACCCAACCCAATGCCAATGCCATCACTACGAGTATTGGCAAAACCAAAACCATCCCTATCAATGCAAGGATAGTGTCTGATGTAGGCTTGATAATTTTAGGGTACACAATAATGATTTTCTTATATCTCCTACCGTACTCTATCCCCCTGTCCTTTTCCGCCCACGGTGGCAAAGATGTATCGAAAATAGGTTTTGATATCTAGGTTTTGATACATTTCGGCATCCAACTCTGCTAGTTTTTTCGGAGTAGACATATCTACTTCGTTGATTTGTCCAAGACCGGTAATCCCTGGAAGATAGTTATACACGCCGCGTTTTTCGCGTTCTTCTATCAGTTCGGTTTGGTTAAACAAGTTCGGTCTTGCTCCTACCAAACTCATATCGCCAATAAGCACATTGATGAGCTGTGGCAATTCGTCCAACTTCGTTTTTCTTAGAAAACCTCCAAATTTGGTTATCGAAGATTTACTTGCCAAATGCGATGCTACCGATGCTGTATCCTTATGCATTGTTCGGAATTTATACAACCTGAAAGGCTTTTTATTTTTCCCGACTCGCTCTTGTGCAAATATAGGCGAACCTGTATCAAACAGCCCTATAATATATAAAATCAACATTATAGGAGATAAGAATAGTATCCCAAAAAATGAAAATATAAAGTCAAAAAATCGTATCATTCTTTTTTATTTTTTAATGGTTATTTATCGCAACCACCATTACGGCAACCCATATTGCGATACAATACTTATTTCTTTGCAAAACTCCTAATGGTTTTTTCTAAGCCTTCTTTGGCGGTAAGAGGCAGTTTTTCTATTCCTAAAGCCGTTTTTATTTTTTGATTAGAAACGACATAACTTTCTGTGAGTTTTTTCAATCGTTCGGAATTGAGTGGCAGCGAGAACTTATCTCCCAACTGTGCTATTTTCTTTATCCAATTTTCCGACCAGTACCACAATTTCGGTTTTTTGTTCAATGTTGTAGAAATAATCGTTATCAGCTCGTTGGTAGATAGGTACTCATCATCAGCAAAATTATAAATTCCTGATGAAATTTCTTTTCTTTTGAGAATTTCAAATACCATAAAATTCAGATTATCAATAGACAGAAAAGAGCGTTTGTTTTCAAAAGAAGCTAAAAACCAAGGAATACCTTTTTCTACAATTTTGTATAATAAGCTAAGATTTCCCTTATTGCCCTCACCGTGTATCATACACGGGCGGATGATGAACACACGCTTTCCCTCGGGTAATTTTTGAGCTAAAAGATATTTTTCCGCTTCGAGTTTTGATTTTCCGTAAGGGGTTTGCGGAAGCGATAGATGTTCTTCCGTCAAAACTCCATTGATGGTATCTGCTGTTGCTTTTACACTACTGAAATATATAAAATCTCGAATGTCTGAATCTAAAAACGCGTCGAATAACTGTTTAGTAAGCTCGGTATTGACGTGGAAATATTCTTGTTCGTCTGAGGTATTGCTCGTATCGTGGGCTTTACCCGCTAGATGAATAATTGCGTCTGCTTTGTGTTCTAATTGCCAATTAGCATTTCTCAAAGAGAATCTCAACACTTCTACACCGTTGTTTTCTAAATATTTAGACAAATTTTGTCCTACAAACCCCGACGCTCCTGTAATGATGGTTTTCATTGAAATTGTTTTAATACTTCAATTTATTGTTAATAATATCCCAAACTATTGTTTGCTCAAAATTTTCTAATATAAATTTGCGGCCTTCTATGCCATGCTCAATACATATGTCAGGATTGTTTCTATAAAACTCTATTGCTTTTTTTATACTTTCTTTTTCATTTAATATGAAAACACCCGTTTTTCCATCTATTATTGCCTCCTCACATCCTGTAGCTCTTGTAATTACTATTGGTAGAGCCATAGATGAAGCTTCTAAAGATACAGTCGGAAATCCTTCTCTATAGGTTGGTAATATGAATACATTCATCAATCTAAAAAAAGGAGCAGCATCTCTTACATAATCCGTATATATAATCGTTTTGCTATCATATATATATTCTCTAACATCTTTTCTAACAGAATCCTTTTCCTCAAACGGCCCCACTAGTAACAACTTTAGATTCTGATATTTTTTTTCTGTTTCTATCTCTTTCCAAGCATCGATTATATCATCAATCCCTTTATCATGAACTAATCTACCAACATAACCTATCACAAAATCATCTTTTTTTATTTCATATTTTTTCCTAAGATTCTCTATTTCCCCCTCAGTATAACTATTAGGATTAAATCTCTTCAGAGCATCCACTCCATTGCATGTACCTTTTCCTAAAATAATATTTTTATCTTTAGCATTTAATCTATCCTTTATAGAAAAATTCTTTACTCCATAGCTAACATTAACAACCTTATGAGCTAATAGCCCACTTATTCTCTCAATATTCTTTAATATAAATTTCTTTAAACCAACTGAAGTTTCATAGGCTATACCATGACGGAAATAAATTCTATTTTCTACTCCAGCAATATAAGCTGCTACCATTCCTACTATACCTCCTTTAGGTGTATGAGCAACTACAACATCAAATTCTTCTCTCCGCATTACTTTAACTAAGCGATAAATTGCTTTGATATCCTTTATTGGACTTATTTCACGTGTTATTTCTGTTGGAATAGGAATATAGTTCAATTCTTCTTTCCATTCCTGTAACTCATCAGATGATGAACATGCTAAGTAATATTCATTACCTGTTTTATTTTTTAGATATTTAAATTGCTCTCCAAAAAAATGTTTAATTACAAATGAAATTGTAACTATATGCAATACTTTCTTTTGCATAATACTTTTTTTATTTAGTTCTTAGATTCTGCTATATATTTTTATACAAATTTACTTGTTTGTTAATCAAACTATATATATTATACTTACTAGCTTTATTCTTTCCTCTGCCGGAAATCATTACATAATACTCAATATTATTCAGAGATAATATCTTTTCCTTTAAATCCTCTACATTACCTCTTTCAAAAAGTATTCCTCCATCTTCAACAACTTTATTCAGACCTTCTACATCTGATGCTATAGTTGGAATCCCACAGGCCATTGCTTCTGCAGCTGCTAATCCAAAACCTTCCCAATGAGATGATAAGATTGCTACATCACACATCTTTATCAAAGCTATCACATCTCTTCTTAATCCAAAGAAAAAAACTCTTTTGCCTAACTGCTGATCATAAACTAATTTCTCTAAGTCACTCCTTCTTTCTCCATCACCTACTAAAATTAGTTTATAGTTATCGGGAAGAATCTTCAAGCATTTTATTACAGTATCTTGATCTTTTTCTCTTCTAAAACCTGCAACCATAATGAGCAATTTATCTTCGGAGGAAAAGTTAAAATCCACTCTACTATATTTTTCTTGTCTATTTATCTCCTCTATATTAATACCATTATTTATCACTTGTAGCTGATTATCTGGAATCTGTAGGTTTATTTTCAATTGCTTTTTCACTTCCTCTGTAATACAAATTATTTTAGCATAATATTGGTATATAAACCTCTCTACCCATCTTAATCTAGGGTTTTGCAACCTTCTATTGCTTGTACTATGCTCTGTGAAGATTAATTTAACTCTCGAAAATGATAAAATCTTTGCCAAAACCAAAAAATACTGCACAGGAAACAGGTGAGCGTGAATGACATCATACTTTTTAAGCAATGGCATCAACCTAAAAATATGCATAGGATTATACACACTTCCTCTAGAAAATCCATACACTTTCCCCTTAAAATTCTGCATTAATTTTTCATAGAAAGGTGTTTTATGGGCATTGAGTAAAGCCAAATCTACGGTTATACCTTTTTCTTCAAATAAAGGAAGAGTATCTACCACTAATTTTTCCGCTCCGCCTGTATGTAAGCTATTGATGATGTGCAAGATTTTCATTATTTAACAAAAATTGTTTTTTGTATTTTATTTTTCTTTAACATTCCTTTTCCGTAATTAAAAATTCCCAACCCTTTTCTGTTTCCTGAATGAAAAGAATTAGATTCAAAAATAATATTAGAACTTCTATTATTTATAATAGCGTTCGTTTCATATTCATAATCATCCTTCACAATAAAATGATTTTTCTCAAATTTCATTTGTAAAGAACTTTCTCCATTAGTTACGATATAAACCAACGCTCTGTCTCCGTAGCTCCCATAGCCGTAAGATTTTCTTAAATTTTCATCTTTTATAAGCCCTTCATTGGTAAAAATATTATTTCTAAATATAGATGATTGATGTTGATTAGACAGATTTTCTGCAATAATAAACCCCATATCAGAACCCTTAAACTCGTTATTTTCAACCAGATGCCCTCCATAAGTAGCTTCAATATGCAGAGGTCTATCGTATCCTCCAAGTATTTTATTTTTAATAATTTTTATATTTTCTGCCATATACTCCACCACTATTCCTGCTCTTCCGAATTGTTTGGTTCTAAAAATATTATTGAAAATGATATTGTTTTTAATTTCTGCTGATTTTACATTGGATAAATAGATGGCATCTCCGTAACTATCAGATTTTGGATGATGACCCCAAACATCATTAATTTTAGAGTTTTGAATCACTACTTTATCAAAACGACTACTCAAATCAATACCCTCCTGCTGTGTGGTTGATATATGAATCCCTTGTCCATAATGATTCTCTACAATGACATTATCCACATATGCTTGATTTTTATCTGTAATTAAAATTGCAGCATTCCATTCGGCTTTATTTATTTTATTATGGGCGGGTGTATAAGGTGTATTATTGCCTATAATTTTAAAATTCTTAATAGTAAAAATACCCTTAGATGGCGTAAATAGAAAACCTTTTGCCCAGATCAAATTCTTTTTTGAAACAGATTTAATAATAGGAATTTTTCCATTTTTGTTTTCCCCTACAAAACTTACTTGCTTTTCAAGAAAATCAAAAATTAATTCATCAGAAATGATATATTCTCCTTCTGGCACGAAAATATAAGGAATTTCGCTTTGACTTATCGCCGAATTGATACATTTTTGAAAAGCTTCCCAATCATCCTTATTATCATTTGGCACTGCTCCAAAATCCTTCACATTATAATTTTGTTGTCCATTGCAAAATAGACAACAAAATAGTGATAAGAAGACTAATTGAAACTTCATTTTTTCTATTTTTTATAATTTTAGTTTATTTACCTACAAATGTATCATCTATTTTTTCTTAAACAACCCTCTAAATATTGATGAACATATATCTATAACAAAATTATTTAATTTCACTTACATTTAGGAAATAATCTAATTTACTTTTTATTGAGTTTATTTAATTTTTTCTTCCTATAATAAAACAATCCGAATAAAACAGGTAAATACCAAACAAATGTTAGCAATTTATCATTTGAATAATTAATTGTTCGTCTGAAACTTTTTTTAGCTAGTATAGAATAATTTATATATTTGATTGTATTTAAATTTTTATTCTTAAAAGATAAATTCTCTGCTTGTAGTTTCTTTTTTTCATATATGTAAGAATTTATATTATTCATAGCTAATTTAAAAACATTATTGGTCATTCCTTCTTCTAAATAATCTCCATAATAAAATATTTCATTAACCAATTTATACAAACCTTTATCATTAGCATTAATATAAGGAATATTATCCGGTAAAAATTTTTCCCCTTCAAAAGGTAACTCATAACTCTCTTTATAAATCGATGTCCTAATTATAAATAATTTATCAGAACTTATCGCATTTTTACCAAAATACAAATTAATATAATTAGACTCCCCTGTTTTAAATTTTTCACCTACAATCTCTCCATTGGTATAAGCTTTTAGCCCCAAAACACCTATATATCTACTTTCATCTATTTTTTTTATTTGCTCTAAAATTATTTCTACTGCGTTATCCGCAAGATAATCATCTGAATCTAATACAAAAGTATATCTACCCTTAGGATTTTGGTCAAATCCTAATTTGACAGCACTTGTTTTCCCCCCATTACTTTTCTTATAATATCTAAAATTAATCTTACCCTCCGAAGACCATTCAGATGCTATTATTTCTGTATTATCAGTAGAACCATCATCAACTAATATCCATTCTATTTTATCTATATATTTGTTCCTTAAAATACTTTGGTATATATTACCTAAACAATATCCTCTATTGTATGTTGCTGTTATAATTGATAATTCCATAAATATTCTATTTTATAGGCCTTAACAACATCTTCATAATAAGATATAAAGATGAATGATTTAATTTAAACTGATTTTTTAATACCAAACCAATACATTGCAATAAACTTGTGGAGTGATAAATTTTCAAATATTCTGAAAAAAGATGTCTTTCTTTTTCATCAAAAAGCTCTTTATATTTTTCATTAAAACCAACAAATGAACGATGATGCTTTTCATCAATTACAGGAAATCTATTTCTCATTTTACTATTGATACTAGTATCAGCATTAGAAGTCGTTTTCCCCTCATGTTGCTGCCTATATAGCATTAATTTATCATCTAAATAAATTAGTTGACCAAAACTAATAGCCCCCAAAGTGATAAGAAAATCGTGCATTGTCATATAGCCATCATAATCTTTAATGACATCAAAAAGTTTCTTATTAAACATTAAAGAACAGCCCTGTAAACCACCTGCTATGAAAAATAAATCTTTGAAATTTTGTAATTTCGGCGAAGGTATCTCTCCTGTAATTCCCTTTTTTGGAGCATAAAGATAACCATTTGCAAATACCGCAGAAGGTTCTTTTTCCTGCTTTAACCTTTCATACATTATCTCCAATTTGTTTTCCAACCAAATATCATCCTGGTCACAGAAAATAATATACTCTGCCTCGGCATAGTTTTTCAATAGATGCAAAAAGTTTTCTCCTGCTCCTCCACATTTGATTCCATCTTCTATTAATATTATTCTATTATCTATTTCTTGAAATTTCTTAACAATTTCAATAGTTTTATCGTTAGAACCATCATCGTGTACTAACAATCGCCAGTTGGTATAAGTCTGTGTCAACAAAGAATACAATTGTTGCTGTATATATTTCTCACCATTATAAGTTGCTAAAAGTATGTCAATCATTATTCTATGAATGTTTTATATGGTCTTACTAAATTTTCATCTATCATGTTCAAACCGTAATAGAGAAGAAAACAAGCGGTAATAAAATAAATCAAAATAAATGCTTCTCTCATTTTTACCTTTTTACTAAGCTCTTTTAAAGTATAAGGCAATAGTAATATGGCAAACTGAAATAATATAAATGTAAATCTTTGAAAAATGGCTGACTGAATAAATAAAAAGTTCAAAGCGACTCCTATTGATAAAATTTTAAAATAGGAATCCATTATGAAATCTTTTTCTTTTTTGTTAGCTGTTACCAAATAATATAAAATCATAATAATCAATCCTACTGCAGAGATCATCAGCCCTCCCCCTCCATCTTCATCCAAATACAGCATCATATGGTCATTTGCTAATCCCATTATTAATAATAAAGGAAATAGATTAATCATTTTTCCAATTATTATAGTTGGTAATAAAGATAGAAAATATATTTTATTATTTTTAACCAATATCAATACCAACAATACTGGAATTATTATCATTACGGAATTATGAAATAAGACAGCCAATAAAAAAAATAAAATACTTTTCTTATATTTTTTATTTAGATAGAAATCTACCACCCAAAAACATAGTGCTGAGGCAAAAGCATATCTTACCTGTGTAAAATCTCTGTATAAAAAATAGAAAGACAAATAGAATAATAAGGACAAAAATACATATCGACTCTTTTGATAAAAAAAATAATAACTTGTTAGTCCTGTCATCACAGCCATCAACATAAATAGAGTATGAACATCGAAACCTAAAAATGAAACTAATTTATTAAGTAATACATATCCACGCTCCATATAGCCATATCCTCCTGCTATAATCTCTGACAATGAAGAACGATCATAAAAATAAAACATAAACTCATAATGCTTCCCATCATTATCTATCCCAACCTCTCTAAAACCAACCACACCTACTGTAAACAAACAAAAAGCTATGTATGGTATCAGTTTTATGATTTTAAAATGAATAAAATCAAAGAAACATAGCAAGAATGCTATAATAAATACTGTGTAATAAACTTCCATTACATCAATTTATTTTTTACAACCATTATCACCATCAATAAAAATATCACTACCTCTACCACCATCATTATTCCAATTGCCCCCCATAGTTCGTAATATTTTATACATAATAGCGAAAAAGGCAAACTAATTACTCCTACCCAAATATATATCTTAGAGAAAATCCTTTTCTCCTTCTTTCCTCCTAGCCCCAAAAGACCTAACTGCCCTACTATCCCTCCCAAAGCAATAGGAAAAATCATTAGCATAAAGATTTTTAGCATCGTATCAATCCCTTTATACCCTTCCAGAAAATGAGTAATGATATAATCTTCCGCCAATAAAAATGTGATGTAAGACAGACTCAATACCCCAAAAGTAATCCCCAATATCAGATAAAATATTTTCTTCGCTTTCTGGAAATTATCCCTCTTCATCTGTGCAATCACAGGAAAGCAAACTTGATTGATAGGGCTAAAAATCCCAAAACAAATGACTCTTACAATCTTTTCCATTGCCCCAAATAACCCAACATTATAATTCGTAGAGAAAACCCCCAGCATCAGTGTAAGACTATTCGTATAAAGGCTAATGGTAGAATTGGACAAAAATATAGGAACTGCCTCCTTTATCTCTTCCTTATAAACGCTTATCTTTCGAGCAATTTTTATGTCAGAAAAGTAATTTTTATAATTCTTATAAATGTAAAAAAAAGCCAAAATTCCCGATAAACAAAAAGATAAAGACTGAATAACTATTGCACTTAGATAATCCGTACTCTCTCTTACAAAAACAAAAATAAGCGGATAAGTAAGTATTTTAGAAACAGCGGATATCATTCCCAAAGGCTTCATTTTATTCATTCCCTGAAACCACCATAGTGGAAAAAACACATTCCCAAACACCATTATGTAAGAATAAAAAATTCCTTCGGTATAGACTCCAATCTTTGGAACAAATGCCATCAAAATTCCCACAGGTAATAAGGATATA
Organism: Bergeyella porcorum; assembly: GCF_042427575.1. Classification (NCBI taxonomy): domain Bacteria; kingdom Pseudomonadati; phylum Bacteroidota; class Flavobacteriia; order Flavobacteriales; family Weeksellaceae; genus Bergeyella; species Bergeyella porcorum. The sequence continues at coordinate 26,565 of NZ_JBHMFD010000012.1, read as the reverse complement.
ATAGATAACATCCATTTAATAAAAATAATATTCCAAAAAGTTTCCCTCACCAAATTCTGATTTTCACAATTTTCTGCAATTTTTTTTGTAGCTGAAATATTAAATCCAAAATCTACAAACAAAATCACAAACTGCGAAAAAGCAAATACAAAACTATACACCCCAAAACTTTCTACCGACAGGGTTTTTAGTAAATATGGAAGTACCAAAATGGGCAAGAGTATATTCAACCCCTGTACCATATACATATACAATGCGTTAATTGCTATTCCTTTAAGTTCTTTTTGCATCTTTTAATTATTTCAAAAAGTCCGAAAAGCTTCTACTTCTTATCGGACTTTTTACTTTCTCTCTCTTCCCCTTCACCAGCTTTGCTAAGCTTTCCAAGAGTTGTTTATCCTCTCTCAGCGCTATTTTGGCTACAGCATAGCAGGTTCGTACCCAATCCGTTAATTCTTTAAAGGCTTCATCTTTTTTCTTAGTTGCATCTTGGCTTTCGCCCTTTTCCATTATATAGTGCGTATAGGCAGCGTTTACTTCCTTCACCTTCGCTTGTTTTTCCTCTACACCAATCCTCTATTTCCCTTCTCTAATTTTTCGTAAATCCCTTTTACATCTTGGGCTTTTTCTTTTTTCAGGATTAAAATCGCATCGTTGGTAAAGACCAAAATAGATTTTTTAAAGCCTAAAAACTCGGTGTGGATATCTGTCCCGATGACCATATTCCCGTGTTTATCCGTTGGATGCCCTTTCGCTAATAGATATTCGTAAATCGATTCAAAAGATCCCATATCCGACCAGCGGAATGCTCCGATAACGGCTTTCAATTTCTTGGTGCGTTCCATCACGGCATAATCCACCGAAATCGACGGAATTTCTTTACTCTCTGCTAAAGGTAATTTGCCATTTTGTGATAAATCAAAAGCGATTTTAGCTTTGTTGTACACCTCTGGTTCGTATTTCTTTAGTTCTTCTAAAAAAACACCTGCTTTGAAACAAAACATACCGCTATTCCAATAAAAACTACCCGCTTTCAAAAAACTTTCTGCGGTCTCTTTATTAGGTTTTTCACGGAATCCTAGCACCTTATTATTCTGAATATGAATATACCCATAGCCAGTTTCGGGCTTGGTAGGTTTTAGTCCGAAAGTTACCACGGCATTGTCCTCCGCCAATCGTACCGCTTGCTCCAAACATTGGTTGTAAAGCTCTAAATCTTCTATCAGATGGTCAGACGGTGTTACGATAAGAATGTCTTCCGCAGATACAGAAAAAGCCGCAAAGGCAATAGCGGCGGCGGTATTTCTTGGTTCGGCTTCTGTGATTTCTATATAGTTGGTTACAGAGATTTCTTCTAATTGTTTTTTAGAAAGCGGGGCATTGTCTTTGTTGCCCACAATCATCAAATCGGTTGCTATGGTTTGATTTCTGAGTACAGTCTGCTGAAAGAGAGATTTCCCTTCTACCAAGTGGAGGTATTGCTTCGGTCTTTCTTTTCTTGAGAGTGGCCATAGACGGCTCCCTACTCCACCGGTAAGAACTACATTGATAATCTTCATTTTAATCTCTTTTATAGTCATCTTCTATACGGATAATATCGTCCTCACCGAAATAAGTCCCATATTGCACCTCTATGAATATAAGCGGTACCTCTCCATAATTAGCAATTCTATGATGAACTCCCTGCGGAATATAAGCAACTTCTCCTACATTATACTCTTTCACTTCCCCATCTATCGTTACCGTTCCCACACCAGAAACAATCGTCCAAACCTCACTTCTATACTTGTGATATTGCAACGAAAGCCTTCCCTGCGGATTCACTAAAACCTTTTTTACCTTGTGTGTTTCCGCATCTTCCAGCACCCAATACTCTCCCCAAGGTCTTATATCGTGTTCCATTCTATTTTCAGTAATTTATTTTCAATTAATTGATAATTGATAATTGATAATTGATAATTGATAATTATTAAAATCTTTCTTTTAGTTTCTCTATAAAACTTTTCTCTTTCGCTCCATAGCCGTAGCCGTATTTATTTCCGTAGCCAAAATAACTCTTAGCTACATCATTTAATACAAAGGCTACATTCTTAATCTTCTCTGCTTTAATATTCTTATTAGCAAATTCTATCAATCCTTTCTCTGTATAGCCAGAACGCGTTACATAGAGGGTGGCATCTGCTAAGTCTGCAAACAGAAGCGTATCGGTTACCAACAGAAGCGGAGCGGTATCCACTATGATGTAATCGTAGGTCTGTTGCAATTGTTCCAATAGTACTTCATACCTTCCGTTGGTAAGCAATTCCGTAGGATTTGGAGGAATACTTCCTGAATAAATCACATCCAAATATGGGTTGTAAGTGGATGGATGTACAATGCTTTCTAAGGCCGTACTCTCATCATACAAGAACTCTGTAAGCCCTGCTAAGCCTTTTCTTGCCTCGTTATATCTCTGCAACTGAGGATTTCTAATATCAGAACCGATAATAATGGTTTTCTTGCTTGGTGTTGCCAAAGTAAGAGCTAAATTGACAGAAACGTGTGTTTTCCCCTCCCCTTTTACCGTAGAAGTTACAAAAACCACCTTGCCTTTACGCTTCTTAGGCAACATAAAATTCATATTCGTGATGAGGATACGGAATGCCTCTGCCATTGGAGAAAGGTCGTTCATCCCTACCAACTCTGGCTGTCCTTTTTCTATCCTTGGCAATTCTGCAATCACAGGGGTAGAAGAGAGTTTTTCTATATCGTGCTTGGTTTTGATTTTATTGTCTAATAACTCGAATAGATAAATCAATGCAAATGGAATGAGCAATCCTATAACCAATGCTACCAAAAGAATAATCACTATCTTTGGTGCAACAGGTTTTTCAGAAGCGTAGGCTTGGTCTATCACCCTTGCCTTATCTCCTGTAATGGCTAAGGAAATGGCTGTTTCTTCTCTTTTCTGTAATAATAAAAGGTATAATTGCTCCTTAATCTGCTGTTGTCTTTCAATATTTCGGAACATTTTTTCAATCGCTGGAAGACGAGAGATTTTTCCCGTTGCTTTGTTTTGCTCCGTTTGCAGTTCTCCACTGGCAATTTGCAATCCCGTTCTTGTTTTTTGTAAACTTTGAAGAATGGAACCCTTTAAGTCGTTCAATTGTTTTGATATATTAATCACCGCTGGATGCTCTGGAGTAGCAGAAGCCAACAAACGATTTCGTTCTAACACCAATTCGTTGTAAGAATTAATTCCAGATGCTGATGCAGGGTCTGATAATCCCACCGCGGAAGGCAACACTTCATAAGCTCCTCTTTTACTAAGATAGCTAATTAAAGCATCTGCCTGCTGCATCTGAGCATCAATATCCAATTGCTTAGCTCTTGCTTGGGCAGTAGTTTCAAGGTTAAGCTTGGCTTCAGTGCCAATATCCGTCAATTGATTTTGCTCTTTAAAGCGTTCTTTCTGAGATTCTACAGATTCTAATTCATTAGAAATCACTTTTATTCTATCCTCAATAAACTTCATCGTCTCGTTAGACTGTGAGTTTTTATCCTGCATTGCATCTTGGTTGTATGCCACCACCAAGCCATTGAGAATATCTTTAGCTTTATCCACATTAGGATAGTTCATTGAAAGCCCTATAACGGTTACATCTTTGTTTACCAACTGTGCTCCAAGAGCCTTCTGCAACTGAGTTACTCGCCCTTCTTTGGTAGCGATGGATAGTTTCAGCTCACCTAATTCTTTAGCTTTAACGGCATCAAAATGAGGATTTTTAGTAATGATAATATTGGCATACGGTAAACTGATGGTCTTTCCTAGGTGTCCTTTTACCTCACTTGTTAATTCATCAGAATGTAGCGTAATGACATCTCCTTTTACCTCTATAGTAAGCAGTTCTTTAGGAAATTTCTGATTTTTTTTCTCATTAATCACATTCACAATGTAAGGTGCCGTATCCCCATAGAGTTCTCTACTTTTTAGCCCTTCATCAGAAATCATTTCTACCTGTAGATTTTTAGTCTCCACCACATTGGTCATCAGTTTTTTAGACTTAAAAATCTCAATTTCATTGTCAATACTACTGGAGCTCATCCCCCCCAAACCAGAGAGGTCTTTTAGCATATCCATTTCTGCCCCACCACCAGAGTTTTTTGCCTCTTTCACCAACACCGTAGATTCTACTTTGTAAACTGGTGTAGCGATTTTAAGATAGAAATAAGCGACCAATAACGCCAAGAAAGCAGAAACTACAAACCACTTCCACTTTTGCAAATAAGGCATTATAATTTCTGATAAATTAAACTCTTGCTCCTCTGTATTAATAGATGAATTGTCGTGACTCATATTTTATTAATCCTCTTTTATTCTTTTATCTAACTATAAGTGTCAATAAACCAAGTATTACCGATGCTACAGAGATGTAAATCCCCGTTTGAGCTCCAAATCTTGAAGAATCTTCTTTAATCTTATTCGGAACAACATAGACCACATCATTTTGCTTCAGATAGTAGTATGGAGAATTGATAAAATTAGCATCTGTAAGGTTGATATAAGCTTGGGTTCTTACACCATCTTCCTCTCTCACTATCAAAACATTATCTCTCTTCCCATAGATGGTAAGGTCACCTGCTAAACCTAAAGTATTAAGTAATGTGGTTCTTCCATTAGGGATAACATATTCCCCTGGGCGGTTAACTTCCCCCAAAACAGTAACGCGGTAATTGCCATACCTTACACTCACTGTAGGATTGATGATATATCTTTTCAGTTTTTGCACCAGCTCATCTTTCAGGTTTTCAATCGTTTTTCCATTGGTTTCTATCTTTCCCAAAACAGGAAAATCTATATATCCATCTGGATAAACAGTATATGCTACTCCCGAAAGGGTAGATTGCCCAGAAGTAGGTATATTAGAACTTGGCTGAGAGTATGTTACTCTAGATTGAAGGTTATCCGTAGAAACACTTTGATTGAATGGAGCGGTAACGCTCATATCCTTTGCTGTAACATAAATCAGTAACTGGTCATCTGGCTGAATGGTAGATTGTACCCTTTTGATAGAGGCTTCATTAGCCAATTGCTCTATATTCTGCATATAGACAATATCCTTCCTCGATTTACAAGAAAACAGCACCAAAGCTGCAAATAATAAAAATCCCCAATTCCTTATTTTCATATATCACTTTTCTAAATATCGCAAAGATACAATTTTAATTCTTAATCCTCCCTATGCCTAAACGCCATATTCTAACTAAGCCCTTTTATCTAAGGCTTCAAAAATAGAGTTATTACTCTTAAATTCTTTCACGATGGTTTTCAAGGTTCTCACCACCGCCACTTTATCTGCTTCTTTAGCTTCGTTATAAATTTGCTCTGTCAAGGCATTGATTTCCTCGAAGGTCATCGCTTCATCTTTAGAAATCATAATTTTATCGTGATGAGTAGGCAGTGTTTTTGTCCCATCGCTTAGCAACTCTTCATAAAGTTTTTCACCAGGACGAAGCCCTGTGTAAACAATTTTAATATCCTCATCTGGTTCAAAACCAGATAGCTTAATCATTCTCTTCGCCAAATTCAAAATCTTAACAGGTTCTCCCATATCAAAAACGAAGATTTCACCGCCGCTTCCCATAGTCCCCGCCTGCAATACCAGCTCACAAGCCTCGGGAATCGTCATAAAATAACGCACAATATCGGGATGGGTGATGGTAACTGGCCCTCCTTTTTCTATCTGCTTTCTAAAATGCGGAATTACCGAACCATTAGACCCCAAAACATTACCGAACCTTGTCGTGATAAACTTGGTAGTATTCCCCGCCTCATTTTGTAACGCTTGCACAAACAACTCTGCCGCTCTCTTAGATGCCCCCATTACATTGGTTGGATTAACAGCTTTATCCGTAGAAACCATCACAAAACGATTGACTTTATAACGACTAGCAAGCAATGCTAGATTTTTACTTCCTTGAATATTCACCAATGCAGCCTCGTGCGGATTTTCCTCTATGAGAGGAACATGCTTGTATGCCGCTGCGTGGTACACCATTGAAAACTGAAATTCTTCAAAAACACTTTCCAAACGATTAAAATTAGAAATATCTGCCAAGATAAATCTAAAATCCACACCTGGAAACGAAGCTTTCATTTCCAATTCTATATCATAAAGGGGAGTTTCCGCTTGGTCTAAAACCACGATAGTTTTCGGTTCAAAATGAGCAACTTGCCTTACAATTTCACTTCCAATAGACCCTGCACCACCTGTTACCAATACCGTCTTGTGGTAATGCCTTTTCTTCACCTCTTCATTTTCTATCACAATAGGTTTTCTGTTCAGCAAATCCTCTATCTGGAGGGTACGAATACTCACCTCGCCTTCATTTTCTCTCAACTTCTGCACCGATGGTGCCTTGAGCACCAGCAAGTTTTTTTCCAGAAATAAATTAACCCAATCGCTTAATTCCTCCTTGGACAGTTTAGGCCTATTAATCAGAATGCCATCAATATTTAAAACCTCCTTGGAGTAAGCTTTTAGCTTATCTTTTGGCAATATTTTTTTTCCTATCAGATTTGCCATTTTGGAATCTTTTCGCTCTGTTAAAAAGCCTACCACCTGATACGGCAAAGAAGGATTTCCTATAATTGCTTTAGCCAACGCCACAGATTCCTCATCTATCCCAAGAACAAGGATGCGTTTTTTCAAATCACTACGCTTAAATTCTTTCGCAAAATGATAACTTTCCTTCACTACCAAACGAAGGGTAAACAGAAATAAAAACGAAAATCCAAAATAAATATAAATCAGCGGAGTAAGAAAAAGCTTCTCTCTAGTGAGCCAAAATGCAACCACATTCGCCAACAATAAAACTATCGCTGTACAGACATTCGCTAATAAAATTTTAGATAAATCAATAAAGGTAGAATGCCGAATAATCCCCGAATAAGTACGGAAAATAATAATAAAAACAACATTCACCCCAAGTATCAAAAGAAATTTCTGATACATCTCCATTGATGAAATAGGACGAACGCCCAATTTGTCCAAAACCCAATAAGACATCAGTAGAGAAAATGCCAAAAGCGACACATCTATCAACAAAACAAGCCACCTCGGCAAATAGCGGAGATTGGACAAGCTCACAATATTGTCGCCATCGTATATCTTATTTTTCAGCTTGTATAGAAATGTTTTCACAATTTTTATCTAAAAAAGTTCACAAATGTAATGAATTTAACCCAATATTACAACGAAGAATTATTTTAAAATAACCAAATTAAAAATCGCAAAAAAAAAAAAAAAAAACAATAAAATGACTATTTTAAAGAAAATTATTTAACAAATACTATTATTTAACACAAAACAAACATAACCAAAACATAAATCAATCTTCATTGATAACCTCCTGAATAATATCATATTCAAAACCTCTCCCAATCAGATATTTTATCGTTTTCGCTTGCTTCTGATACCCCTTCAGCCCCTTCTGTTTTTCATAATATTGCTGGTAAATTTTCTTAATAGCATTTTCATAATCTTCATCATCTATCTCATCATAACAAGATAGAATCAACTTCTCGGGCACCCCTTTGAATTTCAAATGATTTTTTATCTTATTTCGCCCCCAATGTTTTGCATAAAATTTTCCCCGTATATAGGAACGCGTAAATCGCTCTTCATTCAAATAATTCTCCTGAATTAAATACAACAAAATCTCATCTTTCGCCTCTGGAATCAATAAAAACTCTTTCATCTTTTGCTCCACTTCCTGATGGCATCTATCCTGATAAACGCAATAGTTTATCATTTTCTGTTTGATTTCATCAAAAGTATAAGATTTATGCATAGTGCAGTGAGAGGGTTATGAGACTATAAAGTTAAAAGGCTAAAGAGCATTGTTTATCATTTGGGTGTTTACAACAAACTTCTTCCTATCAAAAAAATTGCCAAAGTGTAATACTCTGGCAATTTTAAGCAATTTATTTTTATTTTTATCTTAATAACTGAATAATGGCAAGCCTTCCATCATTGCATTCACCTTCTTACGTACCTCTGCAATTACCGTATCATTATTGATATTATCTACCACATCAGAAATCAAGTCTGCAATGGTTGCCATATCGTTTTCCTTCAAACCTCTGGTGGTAATTGCTGCCGTTCCTAAACGAATCCCCGAAGTGGTAAACGCCGATTTATCATCAAACGGAACCATATTTTTGTTACAAGTAATATCTGCTTTCACCAAAGCTTTTTCGGTTTCTTTACCATTAACCCCTTTGTTTCGGAGATCTACTAGCATCAGATGGTTATCCGTACCCCCACTTACAATATCAAAACCTCTATCCATCATTGCTTTTGCCAACGCTCTAGCATTAGCAACTACTTGCTTAGCATATACTTCAAATTTAGGGTCTAATGCCTCCCCAAAAGCTATCGCCTTCCCTGCAATCACATGCTCCAAAGGCCCACCTTGCACCCCTGGAAATACACAGCCATCTAACACTTGGCTCATCATTTTGGTTTCTCCTTTTGGCGTTTTGTGTCCGTAGGTGTTTTCAAAATCTTTCCCCATCATTATCAAGCCTCCTCTAGGTCCTCTCAATGTTTTATGGGTAGTAGTAGTTACTATGTGGCAATGCTCAAATGGAGAACTGAGAAGTCCCTTAGCAATAAGCCCCGCTGGATGAGCAATATCCGCCCACAGCGTAGCCCCTACTTCATCTGCAATTTCTCTAAATTTAGAGAAATCAATATCGCGAGAATAAGCTGAGTAACCTGCTATCAACATTTTAGGCTTCACTTCTAATGCCTTTTGTCTTACATTATCGTAATCTATCAAGCCTGTTTCTCTTTCTACGCCGTAAAAATTCGCTTGATATTGTATCCCGGAAAAATTAACGTGTGAGCCGTGCGTCAAATGCCCTCCCATTGACAAGTCTAATCCTAAGATGCTATCCCCCGGTTTCAAACACGCCAAGTAAACAGCAGCATTAGCCTGAGAACCAGAGTGTGGCTGAACATTAGCATACTCCACCCCAAAAAGTTGCTTAGCCCTTTCTATAGCAAGAGTTTCCACCTCATCTACCACTTCGCAACCGCCATAATATCTTCTTCCTGGGTAGCCCTCTGCATACTTATTAGTTAAAACACTTCCCATAGCCTTCATCACCTCATCAGAAACAAAATTTTCCGATGCAATAAGCTCAATCCCGTGGGTCTGTCTGGCTCTTTCCTTTTCTATAAGGTCAAAAATAATATCCATATTGATTTATGTTTATAAAATTAATCCAATCATATCCCGCCAAAGATAAGACTTTTCCGAAGAATATTTGAAACCAATCTCCGATTAATGTAATTTAAGCAATATACCAGTGTAGCAATTTACCAATGTAACAGTGTAGTAGCGTAGTAATCCAATGTATCAATCCTTATGAGATTAAAAGTTTACACTAAAATAATCAGCAATAATAGTTTTCCCCTTTAAAGACAGAGATATTTTTTTATTTCAGAGAAGAGTTTTAATCAATAACAATTATAATGAACTGACTATATTAAGTTACATTATTACATTGCAAATTATTACATTGGTAAATTGGTACATTGGTACATTAGTACATTAATATCCTCTCAAAACAATTGCCCCGTAGCATTTGCCAACTGTGGAATATGTAATTGCGTTCCCAATTCTTGATTTAGCTTTTCTATGAAATATGCCGAAAGGAGCGGTGATGCCAATTCTACATTTTGATGCACAAAGAAATAAAGATTTTCCAAACCTTGAGCTTTCCATTCCGATATGCAATGCAACCAATCGTCCAATCGGGTGTAATCCGACTCAGCATTAGCCCCCACATAACGCACAAATGCCGTAGGCGTGGTGAGTCTCATATGCAGCATATCTCTACGCCCCGCCGTATCTACTATGATATTGGTGATTTGATGACGCTCAAACAAGTCCATCGTAGTTTCAAAAACAACCTCATCGGAAAACCACTCCTGATTGCGAAGCTCCACCGCTAAAGGAATTTCGCGAGGCCATTCTTGGATAAATCGCTTCAATCTATCAAAATCCTTCGGTTTGAAATTATCGTGCAATTGCAAGAAAACCATTCCCAGTTGCTCCTCAAAATTCATAATAGAAGTAACATACTGCGTTACCACATCGGTTACATTGATTAATCTTCGGTAATGCGAAATAGTATTGGTGATTTTAGGGAAGAATTTAAAATCTGGTGGTGTTTTTTCTTTCCATATCCTCACTTGCTCTGGCGAAGGAAGACTATAGAAGGTAGCATTCAGTTCTATCGCGTTAAATTGCGTAGCGTAGTAGGTAAGCTCATCTTTCGTCCCGCGAGGATAAAATCCTTTCAGGTCCGTTTTATTCCACTTTGCACAGCCTATGGAGAGGTTTTGAAAACCATTTTTATTTTCTTTTAAAACCTCTAAAGTTCTAAGATGCGTATTAGGCAAACTAAAATCTACTAAAGACGGGTCTTCTACTTGTCCAAATTTCATTGTTCTGATTTTTTTTTGCAAAATTAGTTAGTTTTTAGAAGTTAGAGGTTAGATTTTTAATTTTACGTTTTTGAGGAAAGAAGAAAGAGGAAAGAGAAAAGACCATCAACCGACAACTAGCAACTTACAACTAATCCTTTCTAACCTCTAAAATCTAACCTCTAACCTTGAACTCCGAACCTCAAATCAATCCTCTTCCTCGAGTGTAAATATTTCATTAACAGATTTTCCAAAGTATTGAGAAAGTTTTAATGCCAATACTGTGGAAGGAACATATTTTCCAGATTCTAAAGCATTAATCGTTTGCCGAGAAACCCCTATAATTTTAGCCAAATCCTCCTGTGTAATCCCTTTTAGAGTCCGTTCTATTTTGATGCTATTTTTCATTATTTAAAGCGAGTAAACAATAGTTAAACCGAAAAACATACAATACCAAAGGTAAATACATCGCTAAAATAATGACATAAAGAAATGCAATTCCAAATACTGCAAGGTATAACCCCAAAACCACAAGGTAACTCACACCCATTGCCCAAAACAAAGCCTTTAGCCGCAACGAAGCAATATATTCATCCTCTGTTTTTTCTTTGGAAAAACCTACTAAAAGTCCTCCCACTATTACCATCATACCGATAAGATTCTCCAACCAGCTCACCGAAGTTTCTACAAAAAAGCCACGCTCCCCTACTAGGGCATCATTGTAAATCACAGGGATATTCACCAAAGGAAACTCCCAATGGAATATTAACATTAAAATCCCAAAAATAAAAGATGGAACAAACACAAACCAGCCTATTTTCTTATAAGCATTCGGAAGTAAATACAATGTTTTCATTTTAATATACTTTTATTATTAGGCACAAATGTAAAACATATTTTACATTTAGACAAATAAACTTTACATTTTCATTCGAAAAAAAAGAGGAAAGAGTCCAGCTCCCTCCTCTAACTTTATAACCTTCTAACTATTTTCAAGTTTTAAGTGTTGAGTTTTGAGTTTTGAATTTTCACCATCAACCGACAACTAGCAACCGACAACTAATCCTTTCTAACCTCTAACTTCTAATATCTAACTTCTAATACCCAACTTTCTCCTCAGAACACTACGCCTCACAGCTTGAGCAGGTTACGAAATTCACCATCATTTCCTTAGAAACCGATGAACTTCTCTGATAGTAAAGTGTTTTCACTCCTTTTTTCCACGCCTCTATGAGAAGAAAATTCACATCTTTCACTGGCATTGTAGAAGGAATCTGCAAGTTAAGCGATTGTGCTTGGTCTATATACTGCTGTCTTTGTGCCGCTTGGGAAATAATCTCCATTGGTGAAATTTCCTTAAAGGTTTTGAAAACCGCTTTTTCGTGGTCTGTTAAGCCTTCTAAATGCTGTACAGAACCGTGGTTGAGCATTATGCCACGCCAAGTTTCCTCCGTATCCAATCCTTTCTCTTCTAGCAACTTTGCCAGATATTTGTTTTTACGCATAAAGTTTCCTTTCGCTAATCCCGCTTTGTAATAGTTGGATGCAAAAGGCTCTATCCCTGGGGAAGTTTGCCCTAAAATTGCCGAGCTAGAGGTGGTAGGGGCTATCGCCATTGTAGTGGTATTTCTCAGTCCATAACCTTTTAGCATTTCTGGTTCACCATAGATATTGGCGAGCTCACGAGATGCCTGCTCTGCCTGCTCTTTGATTTGCCTGAATGCTCTGGCGTTAAACTGCGTAGCTTCAAAGCTTTCAAACGGTATCATATTTTTCTGCAAATAAGAGTGGTACCCCAAAACGCCTAAGCCTAAAGCCCTATGTCTGATGGCAAAATTCCTTGCCGATTGCAAATAATAGTTACCTTCGGTTTTTTCTATAAATTCAGATAAAACAGCATCTAAGAAATACACCGCCAGTTTTACCGCGTTGGTATCTTTCCACTCGTCATACAATTCCAAATTCATTGAAGATAGACAGCAGATGAAAGATTCTTCCTCTGATGATGGCAACATAATCTCAGAACAAAGATTGCTGGCATTAATCATCAATCCTTTATCTTTATAAACCTGAGGTTTGTTTCTATTCACATTATCGGTAAAGAAGATATAAGGCAATCCTTTCTGCTGACGGCTTTCTAAAACTCTTGCCCAGATTTTTCGTTTTTCGATGTCACCATCTATCATATCTTGCATCCAATAATCTGGAACACAAACACCTATAAACAAATTCTGAATAGGTGAACCAATGTCTTTAATGGACAAAAACTCCTCTATATCTCCGTGGTCTATATCCAAATACGCCGCAAATGCCCCACGGCGAACGCCCCCTTGAGACACAACATCCATTGCGGTATCAAAGAGTTTCATAAAGGAAACTGCACCAGAAGATTTTCCATTATCGGTAACGGCTGTCCCTCGGTGTCTCAATTCTCCGAAATAACCTGATGTACCACCACCAATTTTGGTCTGCATAATCACTTCGCCCATCTTGTGGGTAATCCCTTCTATGCTATCAGGAATATGCACATTGAAGCACGAAATCGGGAGTCCTCTCTGCGTTCCCATATTAGCCCACACAGGCGATGAAAAAGAAATCCACCCCTTGGTAATCATCTCCTTGAAAGCTGGCTGAAGCTCTGGTTTATACAGCCTCTTGGCAGCTGCCGTAGTGATTCTATCAATAGCACCTTCCACCGTTTCGCCTTTCAGTAGATACCCTCTGTTGAGCATTTGCTCAGACTCCTCATTGAGCCACCATATATTTGTTTGTTCTTCCATTTATTTCTTGTTCTTTTCGTTCTTCTTATTTCAATATTTTTTCAAAAGCCTTGCGTGGAGAGCCGTTGTATTGCACTTCGCCACAGTAAGTGTATTCTAAATTCTCTAAAATCTTCAGCATTGCCAGATTATCAAAATTGGTATCTATCCTTATGCTGAAAACCTTGTTTTCTACCGCTTTATCCCCCACAGCTTGTAGCATCCATTGCCCCAATCTTTTTCCCTTTGCTGCTTCGGAGACTGCCATTCTATGAACCGTCCAATAATCCCAATCCTTCAACCATTGCCCTTCAATAGCTTCATACGCTGGTTCTCCTTCTGTAATGATGGCTACATAAGCTACCACTTTTCCATCTATTCTCACCACATAGCCCCAACCCTTCTCTATATCTTGGATAATGGTCTCCCTAAAAGGATAGCCATTTTGCCATTGTTCACTTCCTTGAAGCCTTCTGCTTTCTTTGGCGTAAAGAATAATTTTCCAAATATCCTCCACATCCGAAAGCATTGCCCGCTCTATTACCATTATTATTTCATTAACTTTAATCCTTTGACTGAGGATACTTCACTGCTTTATCCAATTCTATCGGATTATTATCTTTTCTTAAACGCTCTTGCACCTTTCGTACTCTCTCCCTTGTATCGATTTTCTTCTGAACATAAGTTCCATTTTCAATCACATAAAAGGTATCATTTCCTCCAAAATCTTTAAAAGGAGCATTGTAATAATCCAACTTCAACTGATTGTATTTTTTCTCACTAATTTCAATAGGTTTATCTCTTCCAAGATTTTGCTCCAAAAAGGACGAGCTGTCTATTGTTTCTTTCAAGGTTTTGTTTCCTGCAAATACAAAAACATAATCCTTTCTATCATCATATATTTCCAAAATAAGCCCTGGCAACCCTTTAAACTTGTATGGTCCTTCCGCGAAAGGAATTTCCGTAGTAAACCAAGCTTCCCAATGCCTTCCTCCAAATTGCGTTGTTGCCTTTTGTACCTTATATCCTTTAATGGTTTTATTCTCTGGCGAAAGCTTCCAAACCTGCTTATCCTTAGTTTTAAAAGCATAGTAAGTTTTTGCATTCATCAGATGAAAAGCCGTATTCTCATCTGAACCAATGGAGCGTTTTAGTCTTATATCCAAATCTGGATAAAGCTTAGCTTTCCCACTCACTGCCAGTTCATTATAATTTTCCAAATTCATCAATGAATCTGCTTTTAGTAAGCGTTCACCATAAAACTTAACCTCCTTTCTATCAATATCCAAGACATATAAATCTTGCGTTCTATCATTGGATAGAGAATCTTTTCTAAAATCTAATTCATAATAAAACCTATGCGTCTGAGCTTTCAATACTAAAGCTCCAAATACCATCAAAAAGGAAAAAAACTTATTCATATACCAAAATATTTGATTTATATTTATAAAAAAGCTATTTAGAAACACTAACACTCTAAAAATTTCAAAAAAAAAATTTAGATAGAGTTACTAAATAGCTTAAATAATTTTCAAAAAAAACAATTAGACCTCTCCTGTACCATCATCTATAACAATAATTGGAATAGTACCACCTGGTTCAGGACACTTAATCTCAACAGGCCTCCCATCAGGTCCCTCAGTATAACACCTCACCTTCATAACATCCTTAATAGGAAGTTCATCTATGGCTAAAGAAACTTTAAGCTTCTTACCACCTTCCTGAGTGCTTTTAGTACACTTTTCATCAATTACTGAGTTAGCACTCATACTCACACTTACTAATCCTAAGATTACGCTAAAAACTAATTTTTTCATAACTAATTTATTTTTTTTTGATTCTCTACAAATGTAAACAATTTAATAATATCTCACAAGTATTACAAAAAAAAATTAGACTAAATTTACCAGGTTACGCATTAATATAATTTAATGAAAATCAGATTTTGAATATCAGTATACTATAACTAAATCCCGATTAATTTTACACAAAATAATAAAAAAAACAAACATTTAATCATTAATAATCTAAACATTAAACATTTTCACCCCTTAAAAAAACGAATTTTCCTAGTTTATCATATTTTCAACACAAAAAGCATCATCAAAAAAAACCAAAGCTTTATTTTCATTTTCTTATGATATTAAAATGGTTAGTTCTCTAAAAATCCTCGTTCATCAACTCTTGAAACTTCTGAAAATAAAGCCCCAAATGCCTACCATCAGCCAAGCCGTGATGGGCTTCTATGGATATAGGAAGCCATTTCCTATCGCCCTCCACTCGGAATTTTCCAAAGGCAATTTTCGGAACAGAATCGCCACTTCCCAAATTGAAAGGGTGCAATATTGCCGAAAAAGAAGTCCACGGTATGGTGGTATGGCGAATCAAATCCACTCTACCATCTTCCGTATGCAGCCTGATGCCTTCTGAGTTTTGAACATTTTCTATCTCCTTTTGCAAACGAGCGTTGAACACTTCAAAATCCTCCGAATATTCCGTAAGAGAAAACCCAAAAGTACCATCTTCCCTCGCTATGGTAGTTCCCACATTCACATAAGGCAACTCCATCACTTGCCCATCTATAATCCTATACCTCAACTCCTTAACAGCATTGGAAGCCATAATAGATTTGTGCATATAGTAGGCAAAAAATGAAATTCCCTTTTCCTTGCATATCGCATACGCCTTGGTACAGTCAATCTCAGAAGTAATCCCGAAAAAAGGATTGCTCATCTCCGAGAAAAACTCAAAGTGTTCTCTTCTATTCCAAGTAGATAAGTCTATGGGAATCATTGTGATGGTTAGTTGTTAATGATTAATGGTTATTTTTTTCAAGCATTAAAGCCTTTAGAAAAGGTCATTCGCTGTGATAGATTTATCGTGTTTGGTATAATCTACAGGGCGTTTTGCAAAGAAATCATCTAGAGAGTTGGCAAATACTTCCTCCTCAAACCATACCATTGGTTTATAATCTTCTTCAGAGACATTGTAGCGAGGCTTCATTCCTATTTTATTCAGAGAATCATCTACGCGGTATTTCATAAAATTGAGCAAGTTAATTTTGGAAACTTTGTCTATTTCGCCCAATTCAAAAATCCAATCTAAAATCTC
This sequence comes from Bergeyella porcorum, assembly GCF_042427575.1. Lineage (NCBI taxonomy): Bacteria > Pseudomonadati > Bacteroidota > Flavobacteriia > Flavobacteriales > Weeksellaceae > Bergeyella > Bergeyella porcorum. The sequence continues at coordinate 10,214 of NZ_JBHMFD010000012.1, read as the reverse complement.
GCTTTCCACCTCCAAAGATTGATCTACAAGTTGATAAATAGCTTCTATATCTTCATCTGTAAGCAATTCTGGTTGCTCTTCACGGATTTTATTGATGAGGTAAATCCCTGCATTGGCGTGGATTTGCTCGTCCACAGAAGTCCAAGCGATAATGTTGCTTACATTTTTCATATAACCTTTGAACCTTGTAAAAGATAGAATAATGGCAAACTGCGAAAACAAGGAAACATTCTCTATCAAGATGGAGAACAATAGAAGCGAAGAAACATATTCCTTAGGCGTTGTAGAATTGGCATTTTTCAGCACATTACTAAGGAAATCTATTCGCTTTCTTACCGCTGGGATTTCCACCACATTGAGAAACTCATCATTATACCCCAACACTTCCAACAAACGAGAGTACGCCTCCGAGTGGCGAAATTCGCATTCTGCAAAAGTAGCTCCCAGCCCATTGAGTTCTGGTTTTGGAAGATGATGGTAGAGATTTCCCCAAAAAGTTTTCACCGAAACTTCAATCTGTGCAATGGCCAATAGGGCGTGTTTCACCGCATTTTTTTCGTGCGGCTCCAATTGCGAATGAAAGTCTTGAATGTCGGCAGTGAAATCCACTTCAGAATGCACCCAAAACGATTTATTAATCGCTTCCACGAACTGTAAAACTTCTGGATACTCAAAAGGCTTGTAGCTTACGCGTTTGTCAAAAATTCCCATATTTGTATTTTTATTTTATATCTATTTGATTTAAAATCAATTAAACCAAGAAATCACATCTTTAACAAAAGAGTTTTTTACTCCTTATGACCGAAAACAAAAATAAAAAAATGGATTCAGTATAGAAAGAATCCATCTCTTTATCCCCGCAAAAGTTTTCCACAAATACCCCAAACGCCCATCATTAGGCACTCTCAAGGGGTTTTAGTTTTATTTCAATAGAAAATAAGGCTTTTTCAGCTAAACGAAATTTTATAAACCACTCAAAATCTTAATATTAAAATTAAACATCAGAATTTTCACCTCTTCATAATCTCATCAAAAAACTTTCTTGAAAAGCAAAATAACATTCAGAAATATTAAAAGAAAACTAAGCGTTACCCAAACTACCCTGCGAATATCTTGCTCCCTTGCCGTATCTACTGTTTTTCCTGCAATTTCGGATAACTTATGGCTTTGGTTGATATAATTGTTCACCTCTATAATCTGGTCCATATTTTTATTAGGCACCGAATGCTGAGAAAAGTAAACTCTATTTTTCTTACCGAGATAACCCACCACCCAAAATTCATCAGCGTTTTTCATATCCAGATATTCTAGACGGTAATGCTCTGGGCGGATATTCCCTAAGTGCTTCAATCCATATCGGCGAGACACCTCTTCCGTACTTCGGATTTTAATGAGATAGAAGTCTACAGGCTGAGGCAGTTTGCTGATGACTTGCACCGCCATAGAATTTTGTACAAATCCCTCCTCCGAACTCCTCTCTACAAACCAAAATGCAAAATACCCTACCGATAAAGCTGTAACCACCCATCTAAACAAGGTAGCCCAACTCCGCCTTACTGCAGACAATGCTACAGCAATGGTAAGCAGTAAAAAAACTATGAAAATATATTGATCCATCGCTTACAAAAATAACAATTTACACTAAACTTCCACATTCCACTCACGGTAAAATTCTTCTAAAAACGCTTCCATCAAATGATGCCGCCTCTCTGCCAATTCCTTTCCCTTTTGGGTATTCATCAAATCTTTCAGCAGCAGTAGTTTTTCATAAAAATGATTGATGGTAGTGCCATTATATTGCTTATACTCCTCTTTGGTCATCGCTACATTCGGCTGAATATCGGGGTGATACATCAGATTATTTTTATATCCTCCAAAGTTAAAAGTTCTGGCAATCCCAATAGCCCCCATCGCATCTAAGCGATCTGCATCTTGTACTATTTTCAACTCTATGGGTAACACCTCAGGAGCCTCGCCTCTATTCTTAAAGGACATTTTCTGAATAATAAAAAGGACTTGCTCTACCAAGCCCTTCTCTATATTTTGCTTTTCCAAAAAATTCCGAGCCACTACCAATGCCAAATTTTCATCACCATTGTGAAATTTTGCATCTGCCACATCGTGCAGTAATGCCGATAATTCTACCACAGTGAGGTTGCATTCTTCTGTAGCAGCAATGAGCTTAGATAATTTCCAAACACGCTCAGTATGAAACCAATCGTGCCCAGATTCTATCCCTTTCAATCTTTCCTTTACAAACCTAATGGTAGCTTCTATAAGTGACATTCTCTTGAGGATTTCAGTCTATGCTTCGTAATCTGCTTTGTATGGCAATCCTCTCTGCGAGCTTCGCACCGCTGCCACTTTTAGGGAAACATCATTACCAAATTTCACACAATCTTCTATGTTATTTTGATGACAATATGCCACCGCAAAACCAGAAGTAAAAGCATCTCCCATCCCCATTTTATGAAGGATATCCACTTCCTCATTTCGGAAATACCTCATCTCCTCACCATTGTAGAAGGTAGTGGAGTTGGCTTCATCCCTCACAAAAAGTTTGTTGACATATCTCCGCATCAGTTCCTCTCCAGAATATTCATTGCCGAAAATTTTATGAATTTCGCTGTATTTTGCTACAATGAAGGTAGCATACTCTATCACTTCCTGAGACAGTTGCTGTGCTGGTGCAGCATAAATCCCCACGGGCGTGCCGTATTTTTTTGCCAATCTAACCGTATGCTCCACCACCGCCATAGGCACTTCCAGCTGAAGAAGCACCATATCTGATTTGGCAATGTATTTTTCTACTTCATCTATATGTTTCGGTTTCAGTTCATAGTTGGCTGCTGGTACTACAATGATGGCATTTTTCCCCTCCGAAGCTGTAACATAAGCCGTCCCTGTAACAGCTTCCTCCGCTTCTACCACATAGCCTACATTAACGCCTTCGTTCACCAAGTTTCTCATCACTTGCTGCCCGTGAGGGTCCATCCCCACGCATCCTATAAAATAGACACTTGCACCCAAGCGTGCCGTACCTACAGCCTGATTAGCTCCCTTACCTCCAAAAAAACTTTCAGACTTTAACGCTAATACGGTTTCATTGGGCATTGGAAATTTTTCTGTATTCAGAACCAAATCTATCGACGAGCTTCCTACTACTATAATCTTGGGTTGTTCCGAACTAAATTTCATTTTATTGATATAAAAAAGATTGTTTTAACTTAAAATTTCTATAAACTCCGTTATGATTTTTATTGGTTTTCCTTCCGCATCATAACCGATATAACTAGCATAAAACCCCTCACCATAGCCTGCTTCAAAAGCAAAAATATTACCCGCATTCTCATCACTTGGCTTCAGAAAGGCATATTGGTCTATCGCTCCATTTTCATCGAAAAAATGCTCGTGAAAAAACTCTTCATAAATCCCCATAAAATCTACACCTTTCATCTTAAACAATTTTTGCTCCAGATGATTAAGCTCCTCTTGCGTAGCACTATCCATAAAACTTGCCATACCGCTCTGCACAGGATATCCAAAAATTTCCTCTCCTTCTAACTCCTCTACATTTTGCCCTTCGCAAGTTGCCATTTTCCAAGTTTTCACTTCATTTTCCCCGAATACAACTTCCACATACGCCACACAATTACTCTCCTTCTCCTTATGCACAAAAACTGAAAACTCACCTTGAGGAAAAGTTTCTATAAAAGCGTCTTTATCATTGGTAATCAAAGGATCGCACGCTACCAGTTTCCCTGTAGGTAAATAAAGTTTCCCTACATCGAAGGAATCGATAAGCGGGTGGGCAACAAAATTTTTGCTGAATAATTGGGCTATATTGTCAATGTGTTTCATTATATCAATCGAAAAGTCAATTCGGCAAATTTAGGAAAAAAATATATCTGTTTTAAATCCAAAATCAAATTATATTTTTCGTTTTTATCTTCTTCCCATTTCTATAAAAATAAAGAAAGTGATAAAAATACAATGGACAGATCGGTTATAGATTCAAAAAAAACACATTATTACTAATACTAGAAAAAAAAATGAAAAAGAAGCCTTTGTTACGACCTCTTTTTCGGCACAGTGGGAGGAATTACCCTGTCCCTCTGTAATGCAAGTGTACAAAAATATTTTAAAACCAATCCAAAAAAATTGCACTTACTAATGGAATTTAGGTGGAATTTAGAATTGAAGAAAAAGGAAAGACTCTAACTTCTAACCCCTCTAACCTTCTAGCTTCTTAATTTTCTAATAATTTAACCCTCAACCGACAACCGTCAACCAATTCACAGTTTTAAGCGGTGAAATTAAAGTGTCTTATGCCTTTTAAAAGGTTGATTTCTATCAAATAGATACCGATAGGTTGTAAGTTTTCGGGTGATGGTGGTTTCTAGGTTTTCGGCTATTTTCATCATTTTGGGATTAAAATCGCCTATCCATTGTAGTTCTGTAACTTCAAAATGGGTGTGCTTCCTAATGTGCTGGGTGCCTTCCCATATCATATAGCCATCTATCCCCGTGCGTTGCCACTCTGGAACGATGCCGAAAACCAGCCCTACCATTTTGGTGTTCTTTTTAAACTGTTTTAGCCAAAGGAATTTTAGTTTTTCCCATAGTCCAAATTTTCCTTTAAGGGGTTTAAACCATTGGTTAAGGTCGGGAAGGTTAATCCAAAAAGCAATAGGTTTCTCTTTTTCGTACACAAACCAAGAAATATGCTCATCAAGCACGGGTTTCATTGTTCGGAACATTTTTAGTGTTTTTGGGTACTCTAGCTGCTTGCCTCCTTCGTGGCTTGCCCACGCCTTGTTGTAGATTTCTGTAAAATCCTTTGCAAACTTTTCCAGCTGATTTTTCTTCATTGGTAGGGCATAGATGGAGGGATTCTGAGCGTGCTTTTTGTGCATTAAAGTAAAGACTCTGGAAACATCAGAATGCACAGAACGAGAGTAGCAAAGCTGGTGGTAATAAGTCTGAAAGCCATAGTTTTCAAACAACTCTTTGTAGTAAGGGAAATTATAATTCATCCCATAGAGTGGCTCATCAAAACCTTCTATCAATACGCCCCAGAACTTATCCCTCTCCCCAAAATTGATAGACCCGTCCATTGCTTCCATTCCCCTTTCTTGAAGCCAATGTTTACAAAAATCAAAAATGAAATTGGCCACCTCTTGGTCATTGACGCAATCAAAAAAGCCAATGCCTCCTGTGGGAATTTCATTTTGATATTTCGGATTGATGAAAACAGCTACTTTTCCTACGGTTTGCCCATTTTTTTGGAATAGAAACCTTTCGCATTGTCCAGATTGAAACAGTTTATTTTTATTTTCGTCAAACACCGCTTCTATATCCTTATTCAGAGGGCGGATATAATTCGGGTCATTATGATAAAGCCGAGCAGGGAAATCTAAAAACTCCTTTCGGTGCACGCTAGAAGATACTTTGATGGCATTCATTCTCGAAATGAAATTTTAGAGCGAGGAACAATCTTGAACGGAAATATTGCTTAGGTGGATTTGTCCTTTATGGGTAGTGATGGTAACCGATGGGAACGTGCCCGTTAAGCAATCGGAGTTGGGCTCCTCAAAGTTGCCATCTTCAGCAATGATTTTAATATTTTTTCCGCTAATTTCATAGTTGTTTTCCGAGAAAATAAGCTTATCTAGGGTATAAGGGATATTGTCTATCTCTATGCTTCCCGTTTGGGATTGGGTATCAAAGGAAAGGATAATCAGCTGGTTGTTTTTAAAAATGATTTTGTTTTTACCAGCTGTTTCTGCTAGGGGTTTAATATTTTTTCCTGCATTGGGAGCGGATATTTCTGGAGCAGCATTGGTAGAATCCATAATGGCAATATCTTGTGAAGCAGCATCGCCCCCATTAGTCGTCTGGTTTCCGTCTTTAGTACAAGAGAAAATTCCAAATAATACGGATAATATAACAAGTGATTTTTTCATTGGATAAAAATAAAAAAAATATGAGAACATTCAAAATGGTTTTGAGTAATGTGTTTCAAAGAGAAAAGTAATAGCCACGGATAGTTTGTAGAGAGTTATATAGAACAGAATGGATTTTTGTATCAATTTTCATTTCGGAACATTTTTTGATGTATTCCAAAGCACAATTAAAAAAACATTACAATGAGTCTATTAGACCTTCTTACAGGCAACACAGGAAATGCTGTTGCTACACAAGCCGAGAATAAATTTGGTATTCAGAAAAACCAAGTGATTGCCCTTTTGGCAGTGGCTACACCGCTTATCATCTCTTACCTTAGAAAAAAATCTCAAGATTCTAAAGAGGCAGAGGCCCTCAACAACGCATTAGACAAAGACCACGATGGTAGTATCCTGAGTAATCCTTCTCAATTGGAAAGCAGACAGCAAGAGGGTAACTCTATTTTGGATCATATTTTTGGTGGACAAAAAGCCCAAGTGGAAAGCTCTCTTTCGCAGCAAACGGGTATTTCTATTGATAAAGTCGCTCCTATTTTGGCAATGCTAGCTCCAGTTGTGATGGGCTATATTGGCAAAGAAAAACAGCAGAATAATGTCAGCTCTGGAGGTATCGGAGATTTATTGGGTAATATTTTGGGTGGTGCTCAGTCGCAGGCTCAAAATTCTAATCCTTTGAACGATATTTTAGGCTCTGTATTGGGCGGCTCTCAATCTTCTAACAATCCTATTGGCGACATTTTAGGACAAGTTTTAGGAGGCGGACAGCAGAAACAAGAAGGTGGTATAGGCGACCTTATCGGTTCTTTTTTCGGAAAAAAATAACCTTAAAAGGTGAGAATAATTTAGGTTGACATAAAATCCAATCTCTAAAACTCTCACTTTACATCCCATAGTAAAACCGCGTTTCTTTGAGATGCGGTTTTTTTTCTCTTTCGCCAATCCCAAGGGGCGATAGGGTAGGCATCTTGCCAAAGTCCTAGTTTCTTTTTTCGGGCAATGCGTTCCAAATCAGCATAGTTTTCACTTTTAGAATATTTCGTGAAATGCCACGCTAAACCTTGCCTCACTAAGGCTTTATTCAGGTTTTGGTTGTTGTGAAACAACTCTGCTATCCAACGGCCATAGCGGTCGGGCTTTCCTGCAATCACCACTTTCACCTCTTTCCCGAAACAAAAATCTGATAGCGTTTGCTTGGCTTTTTTACCATACGGCTGATTCTTTTCTGGAGCATCAATATGAGCCAACCTTACCGTTTTGCTTTTATTTTCGTATAAGATTTCCACCGTATCGCCATCTTTCACCCCGATAATCTTAGCCTGATAAGTCTGAGTGAATAAAGTCTGGGACAGTAATAATAGAATGATTAACCAATTGTATTTCAATGACATCAAAATGATTTATTGCAAAAATACGAAAAAATACAAATGTTAAAATTTATTTTTTTTCTAAAATAATTATCGTTTTACGATAATTAATTATATATTTGCGATATGAATCAATAAAAAAATAGACAATGAAAAACTTAACAAAATTTGCCATTAAACTATTGAAAATTGTTTTCTGGCTATCACAAATCGGAGTGGTGGTAAATCTCGTAATGATTACTTGGATTGTGCTTTCTCACAATTTGGATTGGGAAGCACCTAGAAAATTTTATGAAAGTATGGATGTTTCTGCCATCTATAAGAGTACGCCGTTTGGGTTGAATGGAATGATGCTTTGTGAACTCCTAAAAACCCTTGGTAAATTGAGTTTATTTTGGATTGCTATCAAGATTTTAAACCAATTAGACGCTAATAACTTCTTTAATTTCGGAGTGTCCAAGCTGATTTATTCAATGAGTTTTTTGGCGTTTCTCATCGGAGCTACCCAATGGTTTGAAGCTTTTTTTATTGAGAAAAACATTCCGAATGAATTGCTCCTCTATACACAATTGGATAACGATAGCTTTATCACTACTTCGCTTATCCTCTTTCTGATGGGCGTTTTGTATCAAAAAGCATTGGAACTGAAACAAGAAAACGAACTCACAATTTAGCATTATGCCTATCATTATCAATATCGATGTAATGCTTGCCAAACGCAAGATGCAGAGCCGAGAACTTGCCGAGAAAATAGGCATTACCCAAGCGAATCTTTCCATTCTAAAAACTGGCAAAGCCAAAGCCATCAAGCTAAGCACTTTGGAAGCTATCTGTAAAGCATTAGACTGCCAGCCAGGTGATCTATTAGAGTATCGGGAGGAAGATAAATGATGTTTAAATCTCTTTGAATAAGTAGTCATTAACAAAAATTTTCCGAGCAAAAAACTTATCTTTGCAGTTGAAATTTTTAACCAAAACTTTTTCTATCAAAAAAATGTTCAGAACACATACCAACGGCGAGTTATCGCTTAGCCATATCAATCAAAAAGTTACATTAGCAGGATGGGTGCAAACCATTCGGGATAAAGGATTCGTTATCTGGGTAGATTTAAGAGACCGCTACGGCATTACGCAGTTGGTTTTCGATGCAGAACGCACCCCTAAAGAAGTCTTAGAACAAGCCAAGCAATTGGGAAGAGAATTTGTAATCCAAGTATCGGGAGCCGTTATCGAAAGAAGCTCTAAAAACCCGAAAATTCCAACAGGAGACATCGAAATTTTGGTAGAGGAACTTACCATTCTCAACGAAGCCGAACTCCCACCCTTCACCATAGAAGATGAAACCGACGGTGGAGAAGAGCTTAGAATGAAATACCGCTACCTTGACATCCGCAGAAATCCTGTGAAAGATAAATTGATTTTTCGCCATCAGATGGCTCAGAAGGTGAGAAATTACCTTTCTGGTGAAGGCTTTATCGAAGTAGAAACGCCTGTACTTATCAAATCTACGCCAGAAGGGGCAAGAGATTTCGTGGTGCCAAGCCGTATGAATGCAGGGCAATTCTACGCTCTCCCACAGTCGCCGCAGACTTTCAAGCAATTGCTGATGATTGGTGGAATGGACAGATATTTCCAAATTGTAAAATGCTTCCGCGATGAAGATTTGCGTGCCGATAGACAACCAGAGTTTACTCAAATCGATTGTGAAATGGCTTTTGTGGAGCAGGAAGATGTACTGAATATCTTTGAAGGTCTTACCGCAACGCTTCTGAAAGAAGTTACGGGTAAAGATTTTGGAACTTTCCCAAGAATAACCTTCGCAGAAGCGATGAAAACCTATGGAAACGACAAGCCAGATATCCGTTTCGGAATGAAATTCGTGGAACTGAACGATGTAACGAAAGGAAAGGATTTCAAAATATTTGATGAAGCAGAATTGGTTGTTGGTATTAATGTAGAAGGTTGTGTCCATTATACCAGAAAACAGATTGACACGCTTATCGATTGGGTAAAACGCCCACAGATAGGTGCTACGGGAATGGTTTGGGTAAAATTCCAAGAAGATGGCGTTTTAACCTCTTCGGTGAACAAATTTTATTCTGAAGAAGATTTGAAAATCATTGCAGAGAAATTTGGAGCGAAAGCGGGCGATTTGATGTTTATAATGAGTGGCGATACACAAAAAGTAAGAACCCAACTTTCTGCTTTGAGAATGGAACTCGGGAACCAACTAGGATTGAGAAAAGGTGATGAATTTGCACCGCTTTGGGTGGTAGATTTCCCACTACTAGAATGGGACGAAGAGTCTGGAAGATACCACGCAATGCACCATCCATTTACTTCACCAAAGGTAGAAGACATTACCCTATTAGAAACCGAACCTGGAAAAGCCAGAGCCAACGCTTATGATTTGGTATTGAACGGGAATGAAATTGGTGGAGGTTCTGTAAGGATTTTCAATAAAGAGCTACAAGCTAAGATGTTTAATCTTTTAGGCTTTAGCCAAGAGGAAGCCGAGGCTCAGTTTGGATTCCTGATGAATGCTTTTAAATATGGAGCACCACCACACGCGGGAATCGCTTTCGGGTTTGATAGATTGGTAGCCATTTTGGATGGCAACGAGGTGATTAGAGATTATATTGCCTTCCCAAAAAACAACAGCGGAAGAGATGTAATGATAGATGCACCAGCGCCTATTGCCCAAGAGCAACTCGATGAACTTGCTTTGAAAGTGAAAACTGAAGCGTAAAATAATTTAGACAAAAATAAAATAGATATAATGGCATCAATATTTGGTGCCATTTTTGTTGATGTTGTAGATTCAAGCCCCCAACGCGAAAATTTACCCGTCAAATATAGGAATAAATAGGGAAATTGGAGATTT
>NZ_JBHMFD010000011.1:409-562 GCF_042427575.1 Bergeyella porcorum | reverse complement strand
TCTAAATTCATATAAAATCAATTTACACCATATATGTAAAAATCATAATTTTTCGATAAATTCCGAAAATACCCCTTTGTGTCTATTTTCATGGGACTTTCTCTCTCTAGAAATTCTCCTTCACCCATAGGTATTTTTCCAAAATTCTTTTTC
>NZ_JBHMFD010000011.1:309-381 GCF_042427575.1 Bergeyella porcorum | reverse complement strand
ATATAATTGAAAATAAATAAATTTGGAGCAATTTAAGCTCAAATAGATATAACACCCATCCAAAAACAGTAT
>NZ_JBHMFD010000011.1:0-160 GCF_042427575.1 Bergeyella porcorum | reverse complement strand
CGGACATATACACAATATAATTGAAAATAAATAAATTTGGAGCAATTTAAGCTCAAATAGATATAACACCCATCCAAAAACAGTATTTAGTATTTTGGCCGTATCTTTTAGCTCACTTATCCAAATTTAATGATCTTTGGTGTTCTGGAAAGAAGACTCA
>NZ_JBHMFD010000010.1:0-41746 GCF_042427575.1 Bergeyella porcorum | reverse complement strand
GTAGTTTTTTTTTCATTTATCAATGTTTAACTGTTATGCTGGTATCTTTCACAATGCCCGCTAACGTTTCGGGGCTTTGCGAAGTGGCGGAAAATCGAAGCGGAAAGTTTCGATTTAGACGACACGTAGCAAAAGCCAATTTCTATTTGCTAAATTATGAAAAAAAGCCAATAAAATTGGCTTTTGCGGATTACGAAGCAGAAAACTTTCAACTATTACTTAACCCGCCATTTTGCAAAACCCTTGTTGGTGGCAGTACTGGTTGTTCACAGTGCTATTTTCCGTTTAATATTGATTTGCTCCAAAAAAGTTTCATCGTGAGAAATGACAAGCAATGTTCCCTGATAATCGTTGATTGCATTCGTCAGAATTTCAATATTTTGAATGTCTAAGTTGTTGGTCGGCTCGTCCAAAATAATCATATCGGGTGATTGATTGCCGATACTTAAACAGCATAGCATTAAACGCATTCTTTCTCCACCACTCAAAGCGTTACAAGATTTACCCCAATCTTCTCTTGTGAACAAAAACCGGTTCAACCGAATTTTAATTTCGTGTTCCTGCAATGCAGTCGTGTTAAACACTTGTGCCTGTTCGTAAACTGTCAGATTATTGTCAATCAAAGAATAATCCTGGTCGATATAAACCGATTTATTTTCTGCGATAAAAACCGTCCCGATTTGTGGTTTCAGATTTCTCAAAATCACTTTTATCAAGGTTGTTTTTCCCGAACCGTTTGTACCTTTTATGGCAATTCGTTCTCCACTTACAATTTGAAAGTTAAGATTTTCCGTCCACAAATAGTTTCCGTTTTCATAACTAAAATTGATATTTTCGGCAACGAACAACTTTTTGCCTTTATGTAGTTTGGCGTTGTCAAACCCGAATTTCATTTGGTCGGTTTCCGAAAGCGAAGAACGCAGGTTTTGAAGCTCTTGTTTGATATTCCCGATTTTTTCTGTGTGAACACCCGCAATTTTGGCGGTACTCCGCTCTGCACTGTTTTTCCACGTATTGGAAACTATTTTCGGAAGTCCTGCTTTGCCTAAATTTTTCTTGGCTCGGACATCTAATCTTTGTTGCCGTTCTGTGGTTTCACGTTCTTTTTCTTTCGCTTTCTTCAACGCCTTTTCTTTGCTGTGTATATCTTGGCTTATCGCATTGATTTCAATTTCTTTTTGCTCTTTGTAAAAATCATAATTACCTCCATAAACTTTAATTCCGTTTTTGTTCAGTTCGCAAACGGTATCCAGAATATTTAATAATTTTCTATCGTGGCTTACGATAATCAAGGTGCTTTTTGTGTTTTCGATGAAATCATACAAAATATTTCTTCCCGAATTATCCAAATGATTACTCGGCTCGTCCAACAAAACCAACTCGGGTTGGTGAATGGAAATTCCTGCCAAAAACACTTTGGTTTTCTGTCCTCCGCTCAATGTTTCCATTTTTTGAGACAAGTCTAAATTAGACAAATTCCAATAGTTCAAGGCTTCCCTACAACGGTCTTCTATCGTCCAATCGTCATTGAGCAAACTGAAATTTTCTTCCGATACATTTCCGTTCAGAATTTCTTTCAAAGCGTTCAGTTTTTCATCAATTAGCAAGGCTTGTGCAATGGTTAAATGATTGAATTGCCCGAAAATTTGCGGAATATAATACGGTTGCGTTTCGACTTTCAACAGTCCGTCAGACGGTTGTAATTCTTTGGCAATAATTTTCAGCAAGGTAGATTTTCCAACACCATTGTTGCCAATTAATGCAATTTTTCCGTGATTATTTACCGTCAGATTGATGTCGCTGAACAGTAAATCTTTGTTAAGATGTGTATATGATAAATTTTGAATAGTAAGCATAATTTCTTCCTTTTAGATATTAAACAAATCAGCCAAACTCGATTTCGAGTTCACTGTTTTCTGAAGGTCTGAAAGAAATTATTTTTTTACATTTTTCGCTTACTTTTAATTTTATGGTGCAAAGCTACAATTTTTTTCGAGAGTTCGGTTCGTATTGCCACCAACGCCCAAATATACGAACATTCGTTTATTTTGCACATATATATTGCGTATATCTATTTTATTTATAATTTTGTATATAGTTGAAAAATAATTTATGAGTTAAATACGACGCAAATATAAACTGTTTTATTTTATAAATCAAATATTTTTTAAAAAAAAACAGAAGATTGAAAAAACTTCTGCTCTTGTGTTTATAAAATTCTATTTATTAGATACCAAGAAGCCACTCTTTTCGAACAGCCCCATTTCCTACAAGTAAAAAGCGAAAAACTTTATGTTTTATCTATTTTTTTAGGTTTTCAGTCATTTCTGTTTTAGTTCGATTTTTTTAGCACAGTCGTCCTACGCTTGCCTGTAACGGTTTGCCGCTTTGCGAAGGCGGGGATTTTTAGCACTAAACTTCTTACGAAGAACTAAACATCAAATATAACACTTTCCTGTCCTACGAAGCACGAAACCCCTGCTTGCGTATAGGTGATGTTGTGCCTTCGTTGTTTTTCTCGTTCTGTTCGTCTGTCAGTGTTGGGAAAGCCATACTCTTTGCCAAGTTTTGGTTTGCGTGCCGGCTGGTGCGACTTGGCAATGTGTATGGCTTTGGTGAGGGTTTTAATAATTCAAAGACAGTCCGATTCCAAGTCCCATATCGCTATCGTAATGCGTTCTAAGTCCCATATTTTTGTTCAAAACATAACTTAATTCAACCATATATTCTTTGTCGGTGTTTACCATAAAACCTGCTCTTATTCTTTTTGAAATAGGAATGTCTTCACGCATCAATGACAATCGTACAATTCCATCGTGATAAACTTCTGCCTGAAAATTAACCAACATTGGCAATGTGTACATAAAACCTAAACTGAACGCCCTGCGGGTGTCTTTCTTGTTGGTTTGTCCAAATATGTTCTTTTCGTGTTCATCCATTCCCATTTTTCTGTACCGCCAATCGAAGCCGACAAATGGCATAAACCATTGCATTTTTCCAATGTATCTTCCAAGGTGTGTTTCTATTTCGTAACCGTGCATATCGTTATAGCCTAATCGCCATTCAGTACCTAAAGACCATCTTGCATTTTGAACCATTGCTTCACCATCATTGCCATTGGTAGCAAAATCATTTTGAGCCATAAAATGTGGCATATTGCTTTCTCTTTGCAATTTATTATAGGCTTGTTTTTTATTGGGCAAGTATGGATTTTGGTAGTCATCAACTGCAAAAACCCTATTCATCCCGCCCATCATATGATATAAGATATGACAATGAAAAAACCAATCTCCTTCTTCGTTTGCCAAAAACTCGATGGTATCCGTTTCCATTGGCATTATATCCAACACATTTTTGAGTGGTGAATACTCGCCTTTGCCATTGATTACCCTAAAATCAAAACCGTGCAAGTGCATTGGGTGTCGCATCATAGAGTTATTGTAAATAGTGATGCGTAGAATTTCTCCTTTCTTAACTGGTATTTTATCAACTTCTGAAAGTATTTTATTATCCATACTCCACACATAACGGTTCATATTTCCGGTGAGGGTAAATTTTAATTCTTTTACTGGAGCATCTTTGGGAAGTGAAGTATTGTATGGCGATTGCAACATTGCATAATTCAGGGTTTTAATTTCCCCTAAAGCATTTGCATCGTAACGGTTTGGGTCGTTTTCCATATCCATATTGTGTTGGTTATGGTCTTCTTTCTGCTTAGTATCGCCTGTAATTTCGGGATACATTACCACGTTCATATCCATTTGGTTCAGACTCATTTTCATTCCCATATCGTCCAAATCACCATTCATCTTCATCATATCGTTCATCATCTTCATTCCTTCAAAATATTTCAATTTTGGAAGAGGGGAAATGAGTTGTTTAATGCCATTGCCTACGAAATAGCTTGCTGATTGTGTACGGTCTTCGGTTGTGGCTAAAAATTCATAGGCAATGCCCTCTTCGGGAATGGTTACTACAATATCGTAAGTTTCGGAAACTGCAATGATTAATCTATCTACTTCCACAGGTTCTACATCGTTGCCGTCATTTGCAACTACTGTTATTTTACCGCCTGCATACCGCAACCAAAAATAGGACGAAGCTCCACCATTTGAAACTCGCAACCGTACTTTATCGCCTGCTTTTAATGTTTTACCTTCAACAGTTTTTAAATCGGTAGTATGGTTTCCGTTGATTAAAATTTTGTCATAATACACATCGCTTACATCCATTGCCAACATCCGTTTCCATTCGTTGGTGAGTTTTGTTTTGAAATGTCCTTCTCTAATAGCTTCTGCATAAGACTGTGTTGCATTTTTTTTGATGGCAGCCCAATCATTGGCATTATGCAACATTCGGTTGATGTTATTGGGGTTTAGATTTGTCCATTCGCTTATAATAATGGGTACGGTGGGTAAATCATCAATTCCTTTTCTAAAGGTTTTATCATCATCCTTTTTCTTCATTATAAAACTGCCGTACATACCAATCTGCTCTTGCAAGCCAGAATGTGAATGATACCAATGCGTTCCAGTTTGGATAATAGGAAAACGATAGGTGTATGTTGTTCCGGGTTCAATGGGTTTTTGCGTAAGCCAAGGCACCCCATCTTCTTTATTGGGTAAAAACACACCGTGCCAATGCAAAGAAGTACTTTCTTTTAATTGGTTGTGTACTACAATTTCGGCAGTATCACCTTCTGTAAAAGTTAGGGTAGGCATAGGTATTTGTCCGTTTACGGCAATCGCTCTTTTTTCTTTTCCTGCATAGTTTACAAGTGTGTCTTTTACGTACAAATCATAACGAACTACTTTTTGGGCAAAGAGTGAAGTTGTTGTTAATAGCATTATGGCTATCGGCAACAGTTTTTTTGAGAAAATATTTTGTATATCCATTTCAGAATTTTTATTTATTAATTTTTAAAAGGCTTGCATTTATGGCAACCACAATTGTACTTACGCTCATCAAAACCGCACCCATTGCAGGACTTAAAGCGAAATTCGGATAAAGCACGCCTGCTGCCAGTGGTATGGCTATCACATTGTAGCCAACTGCCCAAAGCAGGTTTTGAACCATTTTTTTATATGTCCGTTTTCCGAAGTCAATCATCTTTACCACATCTCTCGGGTCGCTGTTTACTAGAATAATGTCGGCTGTTTCGGCTGCTACATCCGTACCTGAACCAACTGCAATACCTACATCTGCTTGTGCCAGTGCGGGTGCATCATTTACACCATCGCCAGTCATAGCAACCACTTCACCTTTGGCTTGATATTCCTTGACTTTTTCCTGTTTTTCGTGAGGCAATACATTGGCGATATAACCGTCCATTCCCAATTGTTCAGAAACTGCTTTTGCAATTTTTTCATTGTCGCCTGTAAGCAGAATGGATTTGATATTCATCTTTCTTAACTCATCAATGGCTTCTTGCGAACCCTCACGAATGCTGTCTGCCAACGTGATAATACCGATAACTTCATTATCAATAAAAACATAGTTGACTGTTTCAATGCTTTGATTGATTTCTTTGGGCGTTTCAGGCTCTGTAAGATTATTTTGTTTGAAATAATTAGGTCCTGCCGCTACTATTTCCTTTCCGTTTACTAATGCTTTGACACCTATGCCTGCCATATAGCTGAAATTCTCCGACTTCCATAGTTCAAGGTTTCTTTCTGCCAGCATTTTCAAAATACCTTTTGCAATGTGGTGTTCGGAATATTGCTGAACGGCTGCTGCATATTGTATCATTTCATCAGCAGAATATTTATCAGTAAGTGGGATCACTTTTTCTACTGCGTGAGAACCTTTGGTAAGCGTTCCTGTCTTGTCGAAAATAATCGTGGATAGTTTTCGGGTAGTTTCAAATGCGGTACGATTGCGAATGAGCAAACCATTGGTAGCCGAAAGCGTTGTAGAAATGGCAACCACCAACGGAATAGCCACACCCAAAGCGTGGGGACAAGCCGTAACCATTACCGTAACCATTCTTTCCAATGCAAACGCAATATCTCCGCTACTGCTGAACCAATAAATAAAAGTGATTACGCCTACTGCAATAGCAAGAAAGGTGAGCCATTTAGCTACTTTATCGGCAAGGTTTTGCGTATTCGATTTTGCTGCCTGTGCATCCTGAACCAAGTTGATTACCTTATTGAGATAACTGTCTTTGCCTACTCCTGTTGCCGTAACACTTAACGCACCTTCGCCATTGATAGAACCTGCAATTACTTTTCCGTCTTTTTCTTTTTTTACCGGAACACTTTCGCCCGTAAGCATACTTTCGTTTACATAAGAAACGCCATCTACAATCGTTCCATCGGCAGGAATTTTTTCACCGGGTTTGATGATAATGGTTTCACCGTTTTTTAGGTTTTCGAGTTTTATTTTTATGGTTTCACCATTTCGCTCCACCGTAACATCGTTTGGTAAAAGTGCCACCAATGACTGCAATGCTTTTGAAGCTGCCATAGTAGAACGCATTTCTAACCAATGTCCCAAAAGCATAATCACGATAAGAGTTGCCAGTTCCCAAAAGAAGTCCATTCCCGGCAGACCAAAAACGACGGCAACCGAATAGATGTAAGCGACTGAAATAGCGATTGCCACCAATGTCATCATCCCAATAGCTTTGGCTTTTATTTCGCCTACTATTCCTTTCAGAAATGGCATTCCCCCATAGATGTAAATAAAAGTTCCCAGCGCCAATAGCACATATTTATCTCCAGGAAAAGCAACCGTGAAACCAAACCATTCCTGTATCATTTGCGATAAGAGCAAAATGGGAACGGTAATGATTAAACTTACCCAAAAACGTTTGAGGAAATCGTGGGTATGATGTCCTTCGTGTTTATCGTAACCACTATCGGAATGATGATGGTTATGTTCGTCGCTATGTGTGGAATGTTCTTTATGGTCGTGATGATGATGGTGTCCGTGATGGCTGTGAGCTTCATTTTTTGCTCCACTCATTGGAACTAAATCCATTCCGCAAAGTGGACATTTCCCTGGTTTGTCCTTTATCACTTGTAAGTGCATCGGACAGGTATATTTTTTCATATTCTTTTAACTTTTGAAAAGCAATGAAGATGGACTTTACCACTTCATTGCTTTGTTGGTTACTTTATAGTTTCAACTGTACTACCACACGTTAGCATTTGTGAACCGTAATAAGGGTTTTTAATCGCATTTTCTTTGCTCAACCAATTTGCTCCTTTGCCTTTGTTCGCCATTGGGCAATGTTGATAATAAACAGGCGTTTCCTGATTTGAAACTTTTATCAGTTCGTACATATTTTTTGAAAGGCTCATAAAATGGTCTCGCTGATGTGCCACATCTTTGGTTTCAGCAATGTGTCCTGCATCAAAGGCAAGGTCTTTCATTACTTTCATCCAAACCGTATGTTCCTCGTTTGATAGTTTATTCATTTGCACAGCGTCAAGAGCGGTTAGCAAGTCTTTTGCTTTAGTGGAAGTGGTGTTTGCGTCAGATTTTACCAATGCATCTTTTACCGAAAAATAGTTGTTAAAAACAGATTTCAGTTGGTTTACTTCCTGCATTTCTGTAGATGCGGTATGACTGGAATGGTCGTGTGTCTCCGTTTTCGATTCTGCTTTTGCAACAGGTTTGTTCACCCGTTCGTACAGGCAACATTCAGGCAGTTTTGCATACACATCATCGGGTGCAAGGAATTTATCGCTGTCATAACCGGCTAAAGCGATACGTTTCAAGATTTCGTCCTGGTTCGTCTTTTTGACATCGTAGGTAATGGTAGCCATTTTTGTGTCTTTGTTCCAATCCACTTGGGCTACTTTCTTTACATTTCCTGCATTTTCTATGGTGGTTTCACACATACCGCAGTTTCCGTAAATTTTTACGGTTTCGGTTTTGGCGTTTTTAATTTGAGCGTTGCTCATTCCGAATGACAGCATTACCAATGCAGTCATTATATATTTTAATGATTTCATTTTTGAAAAATTTTTTGATTTTTGAAAATAATAAATTGTGAAAGCAAGTTATTTGCTTTCAATTGGACAGTCCTATGGCTGTCAAGGCAAGGGTTTAGCTAATTTTTGGTGGTAGCCAAATGGAGTGATGACCCGAAGAAAAGTATGGGTCTGAACAAAGAAAGAATTGTTTTTGAGCAACAACTAATAAATTGTATTTGAGTTCAGGTGTAGAAGGAATAAAGCCAAAACTAACTGTAGGGCAATAGCAAGATGAATGTCCGCATTTGCCCCCACAATCGTCATTGTCTTTTTGGTTATGCGAACTTTTATTTTTGCAACAGTCATTTTTGTCTGTCTGTGAAGTTTTTTTGTCGCAACAAGATTTTTCGGTTTGTGTGTGAGATTTATTACAAGCATAAGTCAGTGTTGGTATCAAAAAGAAACCAAGCAATGCTATGAGTAATATGTAAATCTGTTTTGTCATTTATTATCTTATTGCAAAGATATAAATTTTTTCGTTCGGGGGCAAAAAATGGTTCTTTTTTCTGTGAAGGGTTGGCTTGTGTGTTGGGGCAAAACCAAATGTGTTATTTGTGCGGTTGGCTAAAAATTGTTTTTAAAAAATTTGCGTTGGCAAAAAAAAATGGGGTAGGTCAGCGTGTCGGGTTTCTCGCTGTCCGTTAGTAATAACGTCTATATGTTGGTCGCTTTTCAAAATGGCTTGCCCTTGTGTGAATGTTCAAATTTTGGTCGTCCGTTTAATTTTAGCACTGTCGTCTGTTACACTTGCTGGTAACAGTCTCGATAATCGCTAAACTGTCTTTTGGATGTAAATTTTCCATTGTTGAAATAATTTATGAGTTAAACACAATGCAAATATAAATTAGTTTATTTTATAAACTAAATATTTTTTAAAAAAAACAGAAGATTGAAAAAACTTCTGCTCTTGTGTTTATAAAATTCTTTTTATTAGATACTAAGTCGGTACTTGCATTTGCAAGTGCCGACGCTTTTTAACAATATATCACTATCTATGCTTTGCCAACCATTCCACCACATTGGGGTCGTAGTGGTTGATGATGTGGCTTTTGCCCGTGTCGAGGGTGGCTATTTTTGCCATATCTTCGGCGGAAAGTTCAAAATCGAATACATTGATGTTTTCTGCCATTCGCTCTTTGCGAACCGATTTTGCCAATGCCACCACGCCTCGCTGTATGCTCCAACGCAGAATTACCTGCCCTACCGATTTGCCGTATTTCTTCCCGATTTCGGAAAGTATCGGATTACTGAAAATATCGTTTTTCCCCTCGGCAAAAGGTGCCCACGCTTGGGGCTGTACGCCCTTTTGTTTCATATAGTCGATGGCTTCGCCTTGTTGGAAAAACGGATTGATTTCCACCTGATTGAGCATCGGTTTCACTTTGTTTATCGCCACAAACTCCGCTAAGCGTTCGGGGTAGAAGTTGCTCACGCCGATAGCTCGGATTTTCCCCTCTTCATAAAGTTCTTCCAAAGCACGCCACGCTCCGTAGCTGTCGCCAATGGGCTGGTGTAGCAACATCAGATCGATGTAGTCCGTTTGCAGGTTTTCCAACGATTGCAATACCGATGCTTTGGCTTTTTCGTACCCGAAATTGGAAATCCATACTTTGGTGGTGAGGAAAAACTCCTTGCGGTCGATACCGCTGTTTTTGAGGGCGTTACCCACTTCTTTTTCGTTTTGATAGGCCTGTGCCGTGTCAATATGGCGATAGCCCACTTCGATAGCATCTAAAACCGCTTTTTCGGTCTCCTGTGGTGCGATTTGGAACACTCCAAAACCCAATACGGGTATTTCCACGCCATTATTTAATTTGAATGTTTGCATATTTAATCTCCTTTATTATTTAATTCTATAATGCAAAGGTAAGTCGGCAATTCGGAAATATTGTTTCACAAAAGGAGCCGAAAGTTTCATTTTTTGGGGGTCTATAAAACAAAAAAAGCGAAAACCTCATCGGTTTCCGTTTTGGGTGTTATCTTCTGTGAGAAGTTCTATAAATATTCAATCTTTGTACTATTTTTCATTGAATACATTGTTTCTAATACTCTGTAATTTTTAGTCTGTACCTTTTACTAACCATTCCTTCTACTTATCTGTTGCAATATTGATTGGATTGTATATTTTTATCCCAAATGCTTTTTTGTTGCTTATCAGTTGGTATTATTGAGACAATATTGAATTAATTTTATCAAAAAGTATCTTAAAATCTTCAAATTCACTAACATCAAATGTTTCAATTCTTTTATTCAATTCCTTTTTTATAGTATCCTTTTTCAAAGTAAAATCTTTTAAAACTTTAAAACTATCAATTTTTTCTTTACTAATTTTTTTTAATAATTTCGTTTTAAAATAATCTTCAATTTCAAATTGCGAATTTGTTATGCGATCTAATTTAGGTAGCATCAAAAAATGAAAATTATCTTTTTCTAAACTTCCATTATTTTTAAGATTTTGCAACTCTTCCGTATTCAATATTTCTTCAATTTCAGTATTTCCTGCCATATCGTTATCAAGTAATGCTACAACCTTACTATGATTATTAGATTCTTTAATCAACTTATAGAATACTCTTAATCCACTAGCTCCTCCAATAGGAAATATATTCATATTCTTTATACTATTATAAGAAGATTGATTAATTTTATTTAATCCGGTTTTTATTATATTTATATCAAACTTCCCTTCAACTAATAATGTTGGCTTATTAGAACTCATAACAATAGTAGCTTCAGCTATAGAGAATTCGCCATTAGTAATATCAGATAATATTTCAAATTTGTCTTTTTTATAAACTTCCAAGCCATTTTCAGCATTCTTTAGAATTATTGTTTTTTCATTAGGGAAACTATTTAGCAAACTTGGTGAATGAGATGTTAATATAGAGTAACAATCGGATTCTTGCAGATAATCTTTTATTTCTTTCTTCTTAACAATATGCAAATGTGAGTCTGGTTCATCAAGGAGAATTATTGAGTTTTTATTGGCTAAAACATTCATAATACATTTGATTAATATCAATTTCTTTTCACCTTCACTTAGTTGCTTTAGACTTAATTGGTCATTAGTTATATCAATTTTAAGAAATAATTTTTTGTCTTTATACATTCCTATGGCAAATAGTAGAAAAAATAATTTCCGACAGTTCTTTTTATTATTTCCCATTTGGAGAACAATAATATCTCTGATCTCATTAAAGTGTAATGGGCTTCCTTTTTCTTCTTGACGAGATTTTATTGTATTAATTAGCATAAGAGCCTCATTATATGGCTCTTCACCATTATCAATATTTCTCACATACCAATCAACTCTGTTATCATAATTGCTTGGGAAATCAAAATATATAGAAATATCAGTTAGTTCATCGACTTTAAAAATCTCTTTAATATATTCACCAGAATCATCATGACAAATAAGCGTTAATAGTGCAATTTGCCAACTGTGTTTATTTACATACACTAACTTCTGTTTTTCTCGATAAAAACCTCTAGATAGTTTCCTGAAATAACTAAAGTAGTGTTTCGAATATATTTCTTCCCATAATCGCAACTCATCTCCACTATAACAAGCAAATATTTCAGATGGTAAATAATCTCTTTTTTTTCTTTTTATTTCTTTATTTTTTATAATACCATCTTGTTTGAGTAAAGTATAACTTCCATTTTCTATTTGAATTTCCTGATTTTCTATCGTGTATATTATCTTATAAGAGAAGTCATATTCTGGACAAAAATTTTTTATTGTTTTATTTTGATATAGACTGCCAAAAATAAGACTTATTGCCTCTAAAACATTACTTTTTCCAGAACCATTTAAACCAATTAAGGCAATATAATTTCCAGAGTTGGTAAAATCGAAAACTGCTTTTTGGGTGATATTCTTATATCCTTTTATCTCCAAACTCTTTATTCTCATAATAATAGTTTATTTTACTGAAAAATTGCTCTTTCAAATGCTTCGTTGGCTTGATGTTTTAGTTGGGCTGCTATAGTTAATTTTTTCACTTTTGAATTTCTAAGCTCACTTGTCTCATTAGCTATTTTAACTTGTGTATCTAATGGTGGCATCGGAAATAAAAAATCTTGCATTTCCTGTGCATTAATATTTGCTTGCCCCGTAATCTGGCGACTTACCATATCTTTTTGAATCTGTAATATTGATGAATTAAACAATTCGTTAATATACCTCACATCAGCTTTATTCTCGTTTATTTTAACACGAATTAAGTAAGATGCAAAGGTATATTTACCATCTCTATCAAAAATTGCAGTTTTACCTACTAATTCTTTGCTATTTGTGCGATTAAAAAGCAAATCATTCTTATTTAAAATAAATCTTTCAAAAGATTTTTCATCTTTTAAATACTTTATATCATTCAAGTTTAGAGCAGTATCATTGATATTATTCATTCTTAACATTGGCAAACCCAAATCCTCTTCAGAAGCTTTTTCTGACAAACCATATTGATAGTATTCGATTACTTCTCTTAATTTTATAAGATTATAATTACCATTGTCTAAAAAAATTAATTTTGAATATTTGGATAGATAATCGATAGCCCAACGGTCTATTTTATTAAAACTAATTGTTTTTAGTAGTTTTGAGGATTTTTGATTTTCAATATTTTTAGATAATCCCAACTCATCAAACAAATACTTTTCAATTTCTTTATCAATGTTATTGGCTTCAATTTCTAACTGATTGGATTCGTTTATTTTAGAAAAATACGCATCTACAATCGCTTGTTGTTCTTGAAGTGTTGGTAAGGGGATTTCTAAGTCTTTTAATTTATCAAAACTCAAATTTTGACGAACTGAACCTGTTGTATTTTCGTTAATGACTTTATTAAAAGTTTCAGTTTTAAATACTAAAAACAAATACTCTGGCAGTACATTATCTTTACAACTAAATACAACATAAGCAGGGCTTATGTACTCGTTTAGATGTTCTTCTAAACGAATACCTATTGACCCTACATTTATACGATATGGGTTGTAAGCAATCCAACCTGTTTCCATTTTTTTGTAAGGCTGATTGATTTCTTTACCTTTTTGAGTATAAGCGTCAAAAATTCCCGTTTTATTATTTACTCCAAGTATACCAAATTCTTTTTCTTCCTCTAAATAAAGTTTATATTTTTTATTCTCTTCCCTAATGCAAGACCCCAATTTAATCACCTCAAAATCAGAATTTATTGATTTTGAAGTATATCTTTTCGTATCCCATAAATCAAATTTTGAGAATGGAATAAACTTAAAAAAATGCTTCATACTACCTTCCATTAGTTATAAAAAATTTCAGGTTCAGCCACTCCATTATTTTCCGCTATGGGAATGCGATAGATTTGGTTTTCTACCACTTCGTATTTTATGTCTTTTAGTAGCGTTTGCCACAATTGGTTTTCTTTGCGGTATTGTCTAAATTCTTCGGCTAACGGTTCTAAATCGTTTTCAATTTTAGCTCCCGTAGTACTAATGCCCGCTTTCTCTACTTCGGCAATCGGAATTTGGTAATTGAACTTCTCTTTTACCTGTGCTTTTACCTCTGTTTCTATTTTCGTTTCAATGGCTTTTTGCTCCGCTTTTAATGCTTTTTTCTCATCAGCAGATAGGGCTTCTTTTCCTCTCTTTGCCAAGGCTTCTTTTATCTCTTTTAAACGAGCTTCGTATTTCGCTTTTATTGCTTTATTGGCTTCTTTTACAATCTTATTGTACTCTTTCTGTTCCTTTTCGGTAAATTTCTTAAAGAATAACAAACTTGGCTTTACCGTTGCACCACTGGCAATGAATACATCTTGCGGTATGGAAGTAATCAAGATGATTTTAGCCTTCCCTTCTACAAAATCTCGCACTTTTTGTAAATTGGTATTGTTTAAAACACCTTCCGGAAGAACAATTCCCATACGCCCGCCCGGTCGTAATAAATTTAAACAACGCTCAATGAATAATACTTCTGTAAGCGTACTCATTTTGCCCGTTTCGTATAGATTCAAAAGAGGTTTTCCGATGTTGTTATTCACTTGTTTCAACGCTTCGTCATAAGCAGAGCCATAGCGTTTACGGTATTTGTCTATGCGTTCCGTATCGGTATATTTATCGGCTTCGGTAATCTTTAAAGATTTTTCGACGCGAGCTCCGAAAGGAGGATTGGTTAAGATAACATCAAAACGATTTTCAAAAATGCCGTTGATATTCAACAGACCATCGTTGTGATGCACCCCACCGTGACCGTCGCCGTGCATAATCATATTCATCTTTGCCGTACGACTCATACGAGGATTGGCATCTGTCCCAAAAATACAGTCATAACTCAGCACACGCAACCTACTTTTGGGATTGTTAATATCTAATTCGGCATTTAACTTGGCAAACAAATCAGTTACCTGCTCATCTATTTTCGTTTTTTCTTTTTCAGGAAGTTTTTCGTATGCCTCCGTATAATATTGGTCTTTTATTTTATCTTTTGCTATTTGTATTTCGTCTTCAATCTTTGCACGCACATATTCAAAAGCCTTTATCAAAAATCCTCCCGAACCACAACAAGGGTCGCAGATGGTTTCGCCTTCCTGAGGGTCTAATACATCTACCATAAAATCTACCACTGTACGAGGAGTAAAAAATTGCCCTAATTCTCCTCTGAATGTACGACCTAAAAATTGCTCGAAGGCAATTCCCTTCACATCGTCCGAAGTGGTAGAAAGATTGTATATCTGTAATTCTTTTACAATAGCTTCAAAACTGTTTTCTCTGATGCGAAGAATTTCAGTAGGCTCGAATAAATCGTCGTCTTTGAAGTCTTCTTTGGTTTGGTCAAACAAGAATTGATAAAAATCTTTTCCATCTTTGGGCTTATATTTTTCGTAACTTGCCTTATCTTGTTTAAAAGCATCTTCGGAAAAAATTTGATGTTCGGAATTGGCTCTTTCGTATCTAATTTTGATAAATAAAATTTTAGAAATTTCATCAAAAGCTGCTTCAGGAGAAAGTTTATCGTTATTACGAATGATGCTGTGGCATTTGAACAATAGTTTTGAAAACTCGTCGCGTGTAAAGGCTTTGGTTTGTTTTAATAACTCGTCAATCTTTTTGTCGTTTTTAATTTCCTTTGCATTAGGAATGTTTACAATCTCTTCCAAGCGTTTGGGAATAACTCCTTTTACCACTCTGAAAATACGCGTTTCTTTTTCGTTGGTGGTAACGAAGAAGTCGGCACCTGCCCACGATGCGTAATTGTATCCTTGAAAATAGTCTTCTTCGTGAATGGTAATGTGTTCGGCTTTGCACTCTACAACAATGACGGGACTTTTGTCTGCAAGTCTATCGGCTTCGCTTTTCCAGATGACAATATCCGCCATTGCACGCCCCTGCCCTCGTTGCGAATTATTCACTTGCACCTCTTGAGCCATTTGATTAAGCTCAAAACCGTACGAGTTTACTAATCTTACAATATAATTTTGTCTTACTTTTTCTTCTGGTTTTAATTCCAACCATTTATCCTTCAACGGAGCAAAAATTTTATTGTCTTTAATCTGAACTTCCATCATTATATTGTTAAGTTTATTAATTCTTAAACGCAAAAAGTAACTGTATAAAAACCAGCGGTTTATATTTGTAACTGTATTTTCTCGTTGCAAATTTATAAAAGTTAGTGTAATTCACCAGTAGTCAACCATTCAAAAGCTTGTTTTCTTTAGAAAAAATACAGAAATACTGTCGAATGTTGAACAAAAAAACACACTCTCTTTCAAAAGAGAACCAAAGATAAGGAATTAAAAAAACGAAAACCTCATCGGCTTTCGCTTTTTTGATGCTTACATCTTCTCCAATACTTTTTGGGCGTTTTTGACTTGTTTTGGATTGATGGTTTTGAAGCTGTCGATAAGTTTTTTCAGTTCGGGTTTGGTGATACCCAAATTTTTGATGAGTTGAAGGTGAGAACCTAACTGGCTTTCTACGCCTTCCAAAACGGACAACGCCGAAATCACCACGATTTCCCTATCCACATAACTCAGATTGTCGCGACTAAAAAGATAGCCGAATAAGTTGGCTTTCAACGCATAATCCATTCCCTGCGAACCAAACAGAGGTTCACTGCTTGCCACTGCTCCGCTACCCATTGCTTTGAGGGTCTGTTCGCCCAGTCGGTAGTAATCGGCAGGAGAAACGGCAGTCGGCTCCACGCCTGCGGGGTCGTGTATACCTTGCTCGGAACGCTCTTTGAGCAGGTTGTTAAACGCTATCAATCCGTTTAACGCACGAGGAAATCCCACATACGCCTGCAAGTGCGTAAAAATCTCTTTTATCTCGCTCACGATAAGCCCTTTTGCCAATCCTTCTGCCAAGGCGGGTTTCAACCTTTCTACATCGCCCATTGCCGTGAGCGATGCTATGGGAGCAATACTCAATTGGCGTTCGGTAAGGGGTTCGTTTTGAGTAACTTTTACAGTTTTGTCGGTTGTTTGGGGCAAATCCACCCGCTCCAACCAAGTTACTTTGTTCTCTTTGGCTTTCGGGCTTACCACAATATGCGACATTGCCGTATGCTCGCCCGCTCCGTGCCAGTGTTTCACATTGGGCGGACACCAAACGACATCGCCTTTTTTGATGATTTGAACAGGTTTGCCCCACTCTTGCGTACGCCCTTCACCTTCGGTTACTATCAGGTATTGTCCGTGTGAGTGGGTGTGCCAATTGTTGATAGTCCCTTCCTCGAAATGGACGATTGCATAGCTTTCTTCACTGTTCGGAATTTGGGGCAGTGGGGCAAAACAGGCTTTCCCCGTGAAATAAGTATCGGGAGCTTCTACATATTTCAACTCCGAATCGGGTGTAATGGTTTGGGTGTTTTGTCCAAACATATTTATTGTACTTGTCATTAGTGATAAGGCTAAAACTATTTTTTTCATATTAAAACCGCTTTTCTATAAATTCTACAATTTTTGGAATAATTACCGACACATACTCTTCCTTATCATACATATCAAAATGCTTGGCTTTCGGTACGATAAACAATTCTTTATCTGTGGTTTTGGTGTTTCTAAACATCTTTTCTGCTCCTTCGCGAGTAAAAGCATTTTCCCCAGCAACCACCAAATAAGGTGTAGTGAGTTTTTTCACTTCTTCGGCAGGGAAAAACTTTCGCCAAGAAAGCTCTGACCAAGTAACAAACGGCACCCAATGCACACTCGCCCCACGCTTGTAGTTGTAATAATATACTGCTCCTTCCGAACCTTCTTCAATCAGATTGATGCGGGTTGCAATGCCTTTTTCCTCATACAATGCTTTATCTTTCAGTAGTTCCGCTTCAGATTTGGTTTGTATTGTATGGATAATTTCAAATGGATTAACAGAAACTACCGCTTTTAAAATGTTAGATTTCATTTTTGTAATCGCATACGGAAGATAGGCTCCCGAACCACAGATACCAACCGCTGCTATTTTGCTTCTATCCACATTGGGATATTGCAGAATAAAATCCACCGCACTTTCTATATCAGTAGCCTTCACTTCGGGGTCTTCATAACCTCTCGGAAGTCCTTGACTTGAACCCAAATAAGAATAATCATAAACCATTGTAATATACCCTTTTGAAGCCAATATTTGAGCATATAGACTTTGGGTCTGTTCTTTCACGCTACCCATAGGTCCTTGCACCACAATGGCGGGCAACTTCGCTTTCGGATTCATTTTTACAGGCGTGTAGATAATTCCCGCTAAGGTAAATCCCGAAACTTTATTTTTAAAAGTTACAGGAGTTACATTCACTTGTTCCATAGGTGCTTGTGCTATTTTATCGTTTGTATTCATCGCATAGATACTATTTATTCCTAAAATCAGAAAACAAAAAAACATTTTTAGCTGTTTGGTGAAATTTTTCATTTGCTTATTATTTGTGTGTTTTCGATTTTTTTATATTATTTTTTGGGCGTGCCCCTATCGGGTCGGGCTGTTCGCTATTACTCCTCGCTCCGTTGCACTTCGCTGTGGGGTAGCCGCTTCCATCCTTCACGCAAGGTGATACCGCCAAAATTGTTTTCAGAAAACAAAACAGTGTTATTAATTCAATTTATTTTCTTTCAACCACTTAGCGAGCAAATCAGCAAGAACATCGTTATTCTTTTCACTCATCAAGAAATGCGTGTTGCCATAGATTCCCAATTTGGGTAGCTCCACGAGGGTTGCTTTGCCACCGTGTCGGTTAATGGCTTCCACAAACTTACGCCCCATTTGAAGGCGAACACGCCAGTTTTCGTTGCCCAATCGGTCGGTAACCTCTTCGGGGATATAGTCGCCAAAGTAGAGAACTATCGGTTTTTCAGCCAGTTTCTTGAAGGTTTCGAGTGGAACGGGGACTCCTGTCGAACCTCCCGTAAGTCCGTTGATAGGTTCGGGCATTTCGTTTTCGGGGAAGATGAATGCTCCGGGTTCATACGCTACCACAGCTTTGGTTTGGTTGTTAGCGGCAGCTGCCAACCACCCCGACACACCACCTGCCGAGTGCGTTACCAAAATATTTTTCCCTGCTTTATTGGCAAGTGTTACAATGGTGGCTACATCGTTTTGGAAATTGCCACCGCTCAAATCGGGAGTCATTGTTCTGAAAAATTGCGAAAAAGCCTCCGAATCGGTCGGGAACTGTACGCCTTTGTTGTAGGACGGATAGTCGCCCATACGCCATATCTCAAACCAAAATTGCTCGTTGGCTTGGGGGCTAATGGTGATTTCTTTCGATGTTTTGCCTGCCTGCCCACGCCCCGGCAAATCCATCACATACGACGGATAACCCTTGCGAAGCATTAGCGTAGCGAAGCCCTCACGCCCGTCGGGAGTCGATGTCCAAGTTGTCCCCGAACCGCCATAACCGTGAATGTAAATCATCGCGTGTTGTTTGGCATTGGTAGGCTTTTGGTAATCTACCCAAGCGTGGTCGGAGTGTAGCGTTTGTCCCGTTTCATCAACCTCCGCCCAACCTTTGAACGTTTTATTGTTGAAAGTTCCCTGACGCTGAATTTTTGTACCACCAACGGCAAAAGAGGTCTGTTTTTCGATGGTCAAAGGTTTTTGTTTTTTCGTTTGGGCTTCTGCCTGAAAGAACAAACTTCCTGCAAAAGCAATGCTTAGTATCAAATTTCTATTCATTCTTTTAGATTTTATTGTTTACTACCGCAAAGGTATGGCAATCATTCTTACCGATTGTTTCACAAAAGGAGCCGAAAGTTTCACTTTTTGCCTTTTTCTAAAAGATAAAAAAAGCGAAAACCGAGAAGACTTCCGCTTTTTTGGGAAAGAGGAAGTATGCGATACTCCCTTACGGTACGCCCCTTTAATGTATCATATTCCACTTTGTTTATCTGTGCAGATTCTTTCCGAAAAAATCTGTCAGTTTCTCTGCAATTTGCTTTACATATTCGGGCTTCCAATAGGTTTCGATATGGGTTGCTCCCTTTACGATAAACAGCTCTTTATCAGATGTTCCCGTTGCGTTGTCAAAAACGGCTTGGGTCATATAATGCGTATCGGATTTTTCGCCCGAAATCATCAAAAGCGGTTGCGTGATTAAATCGACATTGGTATTAACATCAAAATTCATCAGATACAGCAAACTTTCGGTCGTATATTGAAAAGTAGAATTGGGGTGAGCGTGTGTATCGCCGTAATATTCCATTCCTTGTCGGTAAAGATCGGTAGGAATTTTTGCCAATTCTTCCTTTGAAAGTTTGGTAGCCTTGCTTCCCGTATATTCTATTTCGCCCGTAGCAATGCGTTTGGCTCTGGCATCGGAAGCCAATTGCAGTCGCTCCTGAATGGTTGATAGTTGTGCATCGTGAAAACCATTGCGGCGTACCAACCCCGAATTGAACATACTTACAGTTGCCACTGCTTTGAAACGCTTATCGGTTTGCACCGCTTTAATCGTGTAGCCTCCACCACCACAAATACCGAGTGCCCCGATGCGGTTGGCATCAACACCTTTGTATTCCGAAATGAAATCTGCCATCGCGTAAATGTCTTCAATACGATTATCGGGCTTGTCCGTATTACGCGGTTCGCCGCTACTTGCACCCTGATAAGCCGCATCGGCAGCAATGGTAATGTAGCCTTGCTGTGCCAAAAGTTGGGCGTAAAGTCCTGCTACTTGTTCCTTAACTCCACCGTTGGGGTGTGCTACCACGATGGCTGGATATTTCTTTTTAGGGTCGAAATCGGCAGGCGTATAGACATTGGCAACAATGGTTAGTCCGCTGTGCTTATAGGTTACGGGAGTTATGTTCACTTGCCCTTTTTCATTTTTTGTAATAGCCCCTTGATAGACCAAACCAAAGGGATTGTCGTTGCTTTGTTTCTGTGCCGAGATACTCATTGTTATAAAACTTAATAGTATTAAAAATATTTTTTTCATTTTCCGTAATTATCTATTTATCATCTTTTGGCTTGCTTCGTTGTATCGATGTCCCACGATTTGAATGGATTGCAAGGCTTCCCGTATCTGCGAAAGCTCTTCCGACGCGAAACGAATGTCGGTGACTCCGTTGTTTTCGGTAAGTCGTCCGATGTGGCGTGTACCGGGTATAGGTACGATGTTTTCGCCCTGATGCAACACCCACGCCAAGGCAAGCTGTGCGGGAGTAGCCTCCTTTTGCGATGCCAAACGGCGTAGCAGCTCCACCAAAACCTGATTGGCTTCCATCGCCTCTTTTTGAAACCGCGGTACAGTACTACGGAAGTCATTGGCGGGGAAAAGCTTTTCGGGGTCGATTGTACCTGTCAAAAATCCCTTTCCCAATGGACTGAACGGCACAAACCCGATACCCAACTCTTTGAGCAAAGGCAATATTTCGGCTTCGGGCTCTCGCCACCAAAGCGAATATTCACTCTGCAACGCCGATACAGGCTGTACGGCATTGGCACGGCGGATAATCTCCACTCCCGCCTCCGACAAGCCGAAATACAGTACTTTGCCTTCGGCAATCAACTCTTTCACCGTACCCGCCACCTCTTCAATCGGCACTTCGGGGTCCACCCGATGCTGATACAAAAGGTCTATGTAATCCGTTTCCAAGCGTTTGAGCGAACCTTCCACCGCCTTACGGATATTTTCGGGACGACTGCACAACCCCGCCACCCTGTCGCCTTCAAACTTAAAACCGAATTTGGTAGCAATTACCACCTTTTTACGAAACGGAGCAAGAGCTTTGCCTACCAACTCCTCGTTGGTAAAAGGTCCGTAAATCTCTGCCGTATCAAAGAGCGTAACACCTTGCTCCACTGCCTTATGAATTACTTTGGTCATCTCCTTGGGGTCGCCTGCATCGCCATAAGCCATCGACATTCCCATACAACCCAATCCGATTTCGGATACTTGTAACTGTCCTAATTTTCTTGTTTTCATTTCTTGCATTTTATTTTATGGTGTTATTATAATGTGTCTCAATACACTATCCTTGTGTAGGCAAACGAAGCCAAAAGCCACTTTCCGTTCCATTGGGAGTAGGTCTCGGTAACTACAAACGGATTGGTAACCTCATTGCCTCCCACGACTGCCGTCAGGCGGATTTTGGAAAGCACCACAGCTGTTGTTCCAATGATTCTGACGGACTTTTCCTGCATTTCCAACGCCTTCAAAACGATACCTCTGCGTCGTAAAACATCTATCTCCTCATTACGTGTTAAGGTAGCTCCCATATGCACAAAAAAGGCTTCGGGAGCAATGTTTGTGGTCATTGTTTCAAAATCTTCGGATTGCATTGCTTTCCATATTTTTTCGGAAAGATTTAAAATTTCTTTTTCCATATCGGTCGTATTGTATGTTTTAGTTTGAGCCGAACATATTGCTAATGAATATATTGCAAAAACGATTGATAAGATTGGTTTCATATTCTGTATTTGATACTAATCTATTAATTGCTTATTGGTAACTATTTTCTGCAAAGGTATGCCGATAATTAGAAAATGCTGTTTCCCAAAAGGAGCCGAAAGTTTCACTTTTTGCCTTTGTCAAAAAAAACAACTACCTTTGTTTTTCCAACAACAACATTAAAACCTTATGTTACTCAATCCATTAGAGCATATTGTATTTTCTACCCAATTGGACTTTTTCACCACGCATCGTGAGGATTTCACCGCTCACGCCCTTTGCGAGGCTGGCAGTGGAAGTTTTCTGCTGGCAGGGAAACGCTTCGAGATAAAAGCGGGCGACTTTATGGTTTTTCCCAACGGACATCTGATGTCTGATTTTCGGTTTTCGGCAGATTTCAAGGTTGTTGCCCTGTTTATTTCGCAGGTTTTTATTCGCAACCACCGCCCCGAAAACAACTACGATGTGGTTGGCGTAATGGCTTTGTTTGAAAACCCTATAATGTCCCTCAACGAAGCGGAAATCAAAATCCTCAAAGAGGACATACTCCTGATTAAAAACAGATTAAACGACACCACTCACCATTTTCACAGCGAACTCATCGGGCTGTTGGCAAAGGCTTTTTTTCTGGATATTTATGATGCTCATTACCGCATCTATCGGAAAAATGAAATTTCCGAACGCAAATCTTTGATTCTGAAACAGTTTATTGCCCTTCTGGAAAACGAAACCTATATGGCACAACGAGAGGTAAGCTACTATGCTTCAAAACTTTCTGTAACGCCAAAATACCTCTCCAAAATAGCGGTGGAGGTTAGCGGACTGCCTGCTCAATATTGGATAGAACGCTACACAACGGTGAAAATCATAGAGTTGATTCGCTCACAACAATATTCCCTAACGCAAATTGCCGAGATGATGAATTTTTCTTCGGTTTCGTATTTCAGCCGATATGTACAGCGGGTTTTGGGAATGTCGCCCACCGAGTTTCGGGAGTTGTATAAAGACTTATAATAAACTGAAATACTTGATAATAATTCTTTATTTTAGAGAAACATTACTTTTTTACAAAATCTCGGTTATCACCTCTATTTTCCCGTGGAGTAGTTTGTGTATAGGACAGCGTTCGGCTATAGAAAGTAAGCGTTTTTGTTGGTCTTCGGTGAGGTTTGTATCGCCAAAAGAAATGCTTCTTTCAAATAGTGCTTCTCCTGATTTGTTGTTGTTTTCCAAAATTACCTCTACATCAATGGTTGGGACTTTCCATTGTTTCAATTCTACATACATCTTCAATGTTGCTGCGGTGCAGGTTGCCAATGAGGAAGCTAGTAGTTCTAATGGATTCACTCCCTTGTCTTCTCCACCTTTGTCTATGGGTTCGTCGGTATAGATGGTGTGATTTCCTGCTGTTACTTTGGTAAGAAATTTCTCGCCAGATAATTCTGCTTTTACGCTAACTTTTGCCATATTCTGTATTCTTTCTTTTTATTTACCAAATGGTTTTGGCAGTGGGACAAATTCTTCTTCATCGCCTGGCACTTTCGGAAAGGCATCGTAATTTTGCTCTTGCCAATTCTTTTTGGCTTGTTCTAATTTCTCTTTGTCCGAACTTACAAAATTCCAAAAGATAAAGCGTTCTTCAGGCAAAGGCTCTCCACCAAAAAGATAAACGGTGGTGTTTTCTCCGATTTTAAACGAACAAAGCTCAGCGTTTTTTGCTACTAAAAGTTGTTTGGTTTCGTAATG
Organism: Bergeyella porcorum; assembly: GCF_042427575.1. NCBI lineage: Bacteria > Pseudomonadati > Bacteroidota > Flavobacteriia > Flavobacteriales > Weeksellaceae > Bergeyella > Bergeyella porcorum. The sequence continues at coordinate 18,160 of NZ_JBHMFD010000010.1, read as the reverse complement.
ATTCCCTTCGATGGTTACCGAGCCTTCCAACACATACATCGCTACTTCGCCATAGAGGTGTTTCCCGATATTAAGCACGGCTCTTTCGGTAGATTTTATCTCCACAAAAAACAACGGACTGTGTACGGGCACAGGAGATTTTCTATCAAAAGCCTCACCAGCAATGAGTTTGAACTGCGTGTTTCCTTCGTTCCAAGCGGGGATATCCGCTGCATCGGTATGATGAAAAAAAGGTTCGCCGTTTTCTAAATCTTTGGGCATTGCCACCCAAATTTGCAATCCGTGAAGTGTTTTTGAGGTATTTCGCAATCGCTCTGGCGTTCGTTCGGAATGTACTACGCCTTTCCCTGCCGACATCCAATTGACCGCTCCTGGTGTGATTTCCAAGGCGTTTCCAAGGCTATCGCGGTGAAAAATAGCCCCCTCTAAAAGGTAGGTGAGCGTAGAAAGCCCAATGTGTGGATGTGGAGGAACTTCTAAATTATCCATTGCAGAAAGCTCTGCGGGCCCCATATGGTCTATGAAAATAAACGGCCCTACGGTGCGTTTTTCACGAAAGGGCAACAGCCTTCCTACCAGAAAGTTGCCAATATTCGCTGCTTTTTCTTCTATGATTAATCCAATGTTTGACATATTTTGTGTGGGGTTTAAAATTATAATTAAGTCGGTACAAACCTACTGAAAAAAAGCGTTAGTTTTATCTATAGGATTCTTTACTTTTGTCTATCGTTTCTCAGTTCCGCCATTGGAAAGCAATTAGCACAAAGCCCGTGATTTTATTTTACTGAATTTGAGATAAAAAATTCAATTTGTTAAAGTATCATAAATAGGAAATCGGTAATAAAAAAAATCTTATTTTTGTCCGTTGAAAAAACTTCAATACAATTTTTAGATTGAATATGAAAAAGATAATAGCTCTGCTAGTTTTGGCATTAGCCATCAGCTCTTGTAAACAGAAGTTTGATGTAGCGATGAAAAGTGCCGATAAAAACCTTATTTTAGAAACTGCTAACGAATATTTCGCCAATAAAAAATGGCAACAAGCCATCGCTCTCTACGAAAGATTGCCCAATCTGGTAGCAGGAACAGATGATGCTAAAACCGTAATTTTCAATACAGCGTATGCCAACTACTACGACAAACAATACCGTGTGGCAGGGCATCATTTCAAGAATTTCTCTGTAACCTTTCCTGATGACCCAAGGGCAGAAGAGGCGGCTTATATGTCGGCACTTTGCTATTATGAGGGATCTTATGATTACAACTTAGACCAAGCGAATACGCAATCTGCAATCAACGAGCTTCAAAACTTTCTCAATCGTTATCCTAATTCAGAGCGAGGAAAAAACATCAATGAATTGATAGACGAATTGTCTTACAAGATAGAATTTAAAGCCTACGAACACGCCAGACAATATTATAATATGGCAGAATATGTGTCTGCAGACATTGCATTTGAAAACTTTCTTCAAGACTATCCCGCTACTAAGCTTAGGTCCAAGGTATATGATTACATTATGAAATCTAAATACCACTTGGCAATGAACTCTAAATATGCAAAGAAAGAAGACCGCATCAATACAGCTTTGGCTTATACCAAATTTGTAGAAAAAGAATTGCCAGAAACCAACTATACTAAAACTGCAATAGATTTTAGAAGTAAATTGGAAGCCGAAAAAGTCAACTTTCAAAAATTAAAAGAACGCGTAGAGGCTGAAAACGCTCTTCTTGCCGAAAAACAAAAGAAACTAAAAGCGGAGGAAGAAGCTAGAGAACAAAGACGAAACGAGGTGAAAAATGTACTAAAAACCCTTGATGACAACAAAAAAGCAATGATGGATAGTGCAGCAGCAACAACACCCGCACCAGCAGCAACTTTCAAAATTAAAAGAAATTAATTATCTTTGCAACCTTGATAATAAATAATCCACTGACAATGAGTGTAAAAGATACAAAAGCAGAACTAACAACAGTAACTTACGACAGAGATAAAATCGAAGAAAAAGTAGGTTCTATCTACGAGGCTATCGTAATTATGGGTAAAAGAGCGGAACAAATCAACGCAGAAATCCGTTCAGAACTTCACTCGAAGCTTGATGAATTTGCGGTACACAATACCACTTTGGAAGAGGTATTTGAAAATAGAGAGCAGATTGAAATTTCTAAGCATTACGAGAGATTGCCAAAACCTACCTCCATCGCGGTAGAGCAATGGCTAAATGATGATATCTATTTCAGAAAAACCGAAGAAAGAAAATAATTTTTTTCATACTTAATAAGAAGAAACCACACAACTGCTATTATTGTGTGGTTTCATTTTTATCAAAATATAATGTAATGTTTACTCATTCGCTTTTTTATTCTTTTGGTTGATACCCCAATAGCGAAAATACCGTCTGGTAATTACTCGCTCTGATTTTAGTTTCTGCCTTTTTCAGAAAATCTTTCTCCGACCCGGAAAGATAAATGCTATAAAACCCTTTATTTCTAATTGAAAATACTGCTGTCCCAATGATAATCGTTAATACATCTTCCGCCTTTGGTGTGAAGTGAAAAACGCCCGCAGCAACACCTTTTTTGATAACCTCATCTATTTTTTCTGTGGCGGATTTATAAAATTCTATCAGCTCATCTTTCACCAATTCTATATGCCGCACTTCCTGCTTTACGAAAGCGTGAAAATAGCTATACTTAAACATCTGCTCTACGATAAACCTGATAATCTCCTTCATCTGCATCTCTGGGCGACCTTCTCTTATGACCTCCATAAACTCCGCAAAACACTCTCTGGTACGCATCACACGATACTGATAAAGATATGCCAACATCCTGTCCTTAGAGCCAAAATAATAAGAAATCATTGCAACATTTACATTGGCTTTTTTACAGATTTCCCTTATAGAAGTTCCATCAAATCCTTTCTTGGCAATCAACGTTTCGGCTACCGTTAAAATCTTAATCTGTTTCTCAGTGAATTCCATTTTTACTTATTTTAGTTTTTGGTAAATATATTATTTTTTTATCACAGTCCAAACTAAAATTAATTTTTTGTTAAATTTGGCTATGAAATTTTTGGACTTTCACCACCACAAAAGAGGAATAACTAATGGAATCTACAATCTCCATTTTGAAGAAAACATTCCCAATTTTCCCTTTTCCATCGGGATACATCCCAAAGATATTGATGCTCAATGGACGCAGTATTTCCGCATTGTGGAACAATATGCCTTAGCCAAAAACTGCTTTGCCATTGGCGAATGTGGATTAGATGGCTTGGTTCCTGTGGACTGCAAACTGCAAGAAGAAGTATTCCAAAGGCATATATCATTAGCAAACGCCATCAGAAAACCTCTTGTCATCCATTGTGTAAGGTTGCACGCTCAGCTTCTGAAATTCCGAAAAGTGGCTCAAACTCCAATGGTAGTACACGGTTTTAATAAAAAAGCTACAATAGGAAACACACTTTTAGACCACGGATTTTACCTTTCATTTGGAAAAGCGGTTTTGCAAAATGTATCTTTGCAAAACTTTGTGAAAGATTGCCCTTTAAACCAATTGTTTTTGGAAACAGATGATACTGATTTTGACATCAAAGACCTTTATGAAACCGTAGCAACATTAAAAGGCATCAGCATAGAGCAACTTCACCTTTGTATAATAGATAATTTAGAACGCATCAGAAATATATGAGTAAAAAGTGGTTGGAACGCACCGAACTTTTAGTAAAAGATAAAGGATTAACAAAACTTCAAAAAGCCAATGTTCTCCTAGTAGGTCTGGGGGGGGTAGGTTCTTTTGCAGCAGAATTTTTAGCCAGAGCTGGGATTGGCTCTATGACTATAATAGATGGGGATACTGTAGATGTTACCAACATTAATAGACAGCTTCCCGCTTTACATTCCACCATCGGTAAAACCAAAGCCGAAGTGGTGGCTGCCCGATTGCTAGACATCAACCCAGAGCTGAACCTAAAGGTGGTAACGGAATTTCTAAACCCAGAAAATATGGCTGCTATCTTAGATGCAGAAACCTATGATTATGTCTTGGATTGCATTGATAGCGTATCTCCAAAATTATCTCTAATAAAAGAAGCCAAACGCCGAAAAATAAAACTCATCTCTAGTATGGGAGCGGGTGGTAAAACCGATGCTTCTAAAATCCAAGTGAAAGACATCAGTAAGACCTACAACTGCTACCTCGCTAAGCAAGTAAGAAAACGCCTAAAAAGAGAAACCAACATCCAGAAAGGGTTTAAATGTGTGTTCTCCTCTGAACTTCAAAATGAGGAAAGCTTGAAAATGACCGATGGTACTAATTTTAAACGCTCTTTTTATGGCACCATCAGTTTTATTCCAGCAGCGTTTGGATTGCACGCCGCAGGAGAGGTTATCAATTATTTACTGAAAAAAGATTAAATGAATTCTTACAGATACCCTAAGCAAGAGAAACTAAAACACCGCAATACCATTGCCCTTCTTTTTGAGAAAGGAAAATGGAAAACCTGCGGTAATCTTCGCATTATCACTTATCGCCCAAAGGATAATGCCTCCCATCAAATAGGGGTATCTGTCTCCAAAAAATTCTTTAAAAAAGCTACCGATAGAAACCGCATCAAAAGATTGCTAAGAGAGGTTTACCGACTGAATAAATCTGAATTCGTAGAAAGGTTTGGCGAGACCTCGGTTTCTATGCTCTTCTGGGCTTCCAAAGAGCTTCCCCGCCATTATCAAGAGGTGGAGAAAGATTTTTTGAAACTGATTAAAGGGTAGATTTTAGAGGTTAGAAGTTAGAAGCTAGATGTTAGAGATTAGATTTTCACATTCAAGCCTTTGCGATTCTTAGCGGTCTTAGCGGTAAAAAAAACAACCGCAAAGGACACAAAGATTTCCGCAAAGATAGTTTCACATTCAAGCCTTAGCGACTCCTCGCGGTCTTCGCGGTAATAAAAAAACAACCTACTCCCCTACTCTTGCCAAATATCATCTCTAAAAAGTTTCTTCGGATGTGATTATTTCTGTAAATTTGTTAGCAACTCAAAAAAAATAATACAATGACAAGAGAAGATATTTTAAAGAAAATCATTGAAGAACAACAACGCGTGATAGACAATCTGCACTACTCCGTAGAGCGATACAAAACTGCCTCTGATTTAGATGAAGATGATACCTCCGACCCAGATGACTTTGCAAGGCAAACAGAAGCGAAGGATATGCAACTTCGGTTTGAAAAACTGCTCCAAAAGGAAAAGCAAGATATGGCGTATGTACTTGCAGAGTTAGACCGCACCCACACCGAAGTGGAAGAAGGTGCCCTGATAGAAACGCCTAAAAACTATCTCTTTGTAGCAGTACCACTACCCAAGTTCAACATCAATGGGAAAGATGTGTTTTGCATCTCGGCAGAAGCTCCTATTTTTTCCAAAATCAAAGGAAAGACAGTGGGCGATAGTATAAAAATAGGCTCCGAAGATTTGGAAATCATTGCCGTTTCTTAAAAAACATCCCTTTCCTCACGGAAAGGGATTAGCGTTTCAATTCATCAGTTCCTTTGCTTGTTGCAGGGCGGCATCGGTAATCTTAGAGCCAGAGAGGAGCTGGGCTATCTCTTGTAGCTTTTCTGCTTCGGAGAGGGCAATGATATTAGATTGCGTTTTGCCATCTATTTCCTCTTTTATCACTTTATAGTTTCGGTCGCCCTTCGCAGCTACCTGAGCCAAGTGAGAAATCACTATCAGCTGAAGATGCTGTGCCATCTCTCTCATCACATTGCCTATTTCCTCTGCTACTTTCCCAGAAACGCCTGTATCTATTTCATCTAAAATCAAAGTAGGCAACTGGGTGTTTTCTGCCATTATCTTTTTCACCGCCAGCATCACCCGAGAACGCTCTCCACCGGAGATGGCAGATTGTATCGGCTTGAGCGGAAATCCTGCATTCGCCTGAAATAAAATCTCAATGCTTTCCTTACCAAAATGATTGTATGTATCAACCTCATCAAGAGCTACTTCTATTTTCGCTTTTTCTAAGCCCAATTGCCTTAGCAACGCCTCTATCTTTTGGGTAAACTGTGGTGCCGCCTTTTTTCGATTAACCGAGAGTTGTTTACTGAGGGCGTCCAACTGCTTTCTTACATCGGCAATCGTTTTTTCTAAGGCAAGAATGTTATCTTCCAAATCTGCAAAACCACTTTGCTCTGCTGCCAAAGCATCTCTTAGGGCAACAAGCTCTTCCACCGTTCCCACGCCGTGTTTCAGGAACAGTGCATTGATTTTATTCACCTTTGCATTAAGCTCCTCCAGCAAATGGGCATCTACTTCTATGGCTTCTGCTTTGTTTTGAAGTTCAAAAATAATATCTTTCAGTTCCAAGAAGTTTTCCTCAAAACGGTCCCGCAAAAGGGTGAACTCGTGAGAGTAGTCTGCTACTTTATTCAGTTTGTTTTTAGAATCCAAAAGACCATCTAAAATCCCTATTTCCTCCGCATCAAAACGGGCAAAAACTCCCGCCAATGCTTCAGAGATGGTTTCAGCATTTTCTTGGGTGGTAAGCTTGGCTTGTAGTCCTTCCCAATCAATTTCATCTAAATCGATTTCCTCTAATTCATTCAGCAAAAATGCCTTATAATCCGATTCTTTATTACCATCTTCCAACTGTTTTTTCAGCTGAGCCAATTGTTTCTCTTGCTGTTTCCATTGATGAAAAAGGGATTGGTATTCCAAAATCAAATTTTTATTCTCTGATAATCCGTCTATAATGGCAAACTGATAATCTTGGGAAAAAAGATTGGAGGTTTCAAACTGAGAATGGATGTCTATCAGCTGCTGAGAAAGCTGTTTCAGAACCTCTAGCGTAACGGGAACATCATTCACAAATGCTCTAGATTTCCCCGAAGGTAAAATCTCTCTGCGGATGATGGTTTGAAGTTCAAAATCCAATTCATTGGCATCAAAAAAAGGTTTCAGCCCTTCGGAAACGGAAAATTCTGCTTCTACGATGCTTTTTTTCTCTGCATTGGCAATGGCTTTTACATCTGCCCTCTCGCCTAAAATCAAACGCAATGCTCCAAGGATGATGGACTTCCCAGCACCCGTTTCACCTGTAATCACTTGTAGCCCTTTCTCTAAAGAAATTTCGAGTGTATCGATAAGGGCAAAATTTTGTATAAAAATTCTATTGAGCATAGATGCAAAGGTAATGAAATCCTCAACGCTAAAAAACTATTTCCACTTATTCCACTTGGTATCGGTATCTTTGGGAGAAAAGGCATTCATCAAGGTTTTTAGGTCGGTCAAGTTGATATTGGCATTATTGCCATTGGCAAAAATATCGTAGATTTCCTGCTTTTTAGAATCGATAAAAACATTAAAAGGATAGTTCATCTGGAAATTATTTTCATAACTTTTCAGACTTAGCAATGCATCTGCAATACTCTTTTTAGCCGCACTTTGATCGGTTTTATACAAATTATCCAACCCTAAACGATGGTAAGTATAAAAGGCATTACGCAGTGTTCTATTTTCCTGCTTCAGAAGATTATCAATAAGGCTGCCTCGCGTTCTTGGCCCCTCTACCACAGACCAACCTGTGAAGCGTTGATTCTGGGCATTTTGTGAAATTTTTTGAGCTTTCGTAAACCACTCTTGTCCGCCATTGGACTTGAAGCTATCTGCATCATAAGCCAAAATGGTATAAACATAAAAACTGATAACATCTATGAGGTTTTTACCAGAAAACTGTCTTTCATTGAAAATTAAATTTTCGTTTTCATTGTATTCAAAAGAAAAATTGGCATCGTTAATGTTCAACAAAGGAGATTCATAAGTGGTATTAAACACGGGGCGTACCGCCTGCACCACGATGGAAGCTTTAAACTGATTGTTCCCCTCTCGGGCATTGATGATGATGGCAAAATTGCTTTTTATTTTCTCATAGTTTTGAAGTTTCTTGCCTGTCCAGCTGGTATTATTAATGAAATCTCGAAGGCTTTTTTCCAGCGTTTTATACACCTGAGTATTACTCCCTTGGATTTGATCATAATTCACGGTAACACTTGCTAAAAGCTCTTGAGCAAAAGCGTTATTAATCAACAACAACGAAAGTATAAAGAGTATTTTTTTCATTCAAATTTTATTTAAAGAAACGGAAAGTTTTACATTTTATTTTAGCCATTTATGCTCTATGAAAAGGAGAATATCCTTCGCTACTTCTTCTTTAGGCTTTAATGCGAAAGGCTGTTCTTCCTCGGCTGTAATCAGCCTTATTTTATTGGTATCTTTCTGAAAACCTGCACCCTCATCTCTTAGAGAATTGAGCACAATCATATCCAGATTTTTCTTGTGCAATTTTCCTTTGGCGTTCTCCACTTCATTTTGGGTTTCAAGGGCAAAGCCTACCAAGATTTGATGTTGCTTCCTCTCTCCCATTGTTTTCAGAATGTCTGGATTTTTCACCAATTCTATGGTAAAAGTATCCTCATTTTTCTTGATTTTTTCATCGGCTACCACCTTAGGGGTATAGTCTGCCACGGCGGCGCTAGCAATGGCTATATCCACCGCATTATAATACTGAAATACCGCATTGAACATTTCTTTAGCTGAAACCACCCGATGTAGTTGGATGTTTTGGTGGCGGGGCTTTAGCCCCGAAGGTCCTGAAATTAGAATCACCTGTGCTCCCCTCCGTGCCGCCTCCTCCGCTAGGGCATAGCCCATCTTTCCAGAAGAATGGTTCCCGATAAACCGCACGGGGTCTATAGCTTCATAAGTAGGACCTGCCGTGATGAGGATTGTTTTTCCTTTTAGTGACTGATGAGCATTGGAGAAATGTTCCTCAATAGTTGTATAGATGGTTTCTGGCTCTGCCAATCTTCCCTGCCCTACCAATCCACTTGCCAATTCGCCATATTCTGCGGGAATAATGATATGCCCGAAATCTTCCGCTAATTCCAAATTCTGCTTTGTAGAAGGATGGGCGTACATATCCAAATCCATTGCAGGAGCAATAAACACTGGACACTTAGCCGAAAGATAAACCGCCAACGCAAGATTATCACACAGCCCGTGAACCATCTTACTGAGGGTATTAGCCGTGCAAGGTGCTACCAAAACAACATCTGCCCAAAGTGCTAGTTCTATGTGGTTATTCCAAGTTCCGTTGTCATTATAAAACTCGGTAAGCACCTCATTTTTAGAGAGTGTGGATAGCGTAACTTTAGAAACAAACTGCTCTGCAGACGGGGTAAGCACCACCTTTACTTCTGCATTTTGCTTTACGAAATCTCGTATCAAAAAATTGATTTTATAAGCCGCAATTCCTCCAGAAATAATGATGAGAATTTTTTTTCCTTCTAATGACATTGGTATTTTTTCTACCGAACGAAATTAGTAAATAGTTTTGATTGTAGCAAAAGTTTTAGTAAAAGGATATTAATAGAATTGAAAAAAAACATCCTCCCAATTTGCATTGAGAGGATATTGTATCTATGGCATTGGCGCCATAAGTCCGTTATTATCTTCTTTTTTCTCTTGGTTGAGAAGGTTAGGATTTTCTTTTGCCAATTTATTTTTGGTAGGAATTTTATAATTAACCGAGATACCAAAGGCTCTAGAATCCACCTTACTTCTGGTATGCACATACGGCTGTGCCGCCACAGAACGAAAGTAAAACTGCTGACTATTAAAGATATCGTTTGCAAAGATGGATAGCTTCAGCCTATCGTTCATCAGTTTTTTGGATAGTGTAAGGTCTAGATTATTCCCAATAGGTTTCACCGCTTGGAAGTAGAAGTAATTACCCCTCGGTGGAATAACAAAGTAATTTGCATTCAAAACTAAACTTTTCGGTAATATTATCTGAGCATTCAGATTGAGCACCATTGCCCATTTTGTTTTGATGTCTGGCAACTCGTGTTTTTGATAAGCCCAATAAACATAAAGGAAATTGATTTTATCTGGATTGAAATTGAATTTCATTATTTCCTTCAATGGTTTAGAAAAAATCATAAACGGAATAGGCAATCCCACATTGAAGTTATGAATTTTCATCTCAGAAATGTTCGCTTGTCTGTTTTGGATATAATCATTCGTAAGCCCTGTTTGAGCATCTGTAATCGTTTCCCTTGTAATGATTTGCATCACTTGATTTTTAGCAACGTTCACATTGTACCCGATGAAAGCATAGTCAAACACTGAGATTTTAGCCTCATAGTTATCAAAAATTGTGGGTTGGAGATTGGGGTTTCCAAAAGTAGTAGAATTGCTATTTTGGTATGTATTATTATTAGGGTTTAGAGCAGAGATGCTTGGCAATGTAATTTTTTTATTGTAATTGAGTGCAAAGTACACTTTGGGCATCAAGCTGTACTGGATACTCGCATTTGGGAAGAGTTTAAACTTTTTGAAAGGCGTTAAATCCTCTGTTACCAAAGCATCGTTCTGCTGATACCTAGTAATCCCAGAAATATCATAATCTTCGGCTCTAGTACCGAGGGTAAAATCAAATTTCTTCAGCTTTGCTTGAAGTTCGATATAGGAAGATGCCGTCTGACGCTGATAATCCAAATTGGTAATACCATAGCTCTGTGTATCAAACTTTTGCAACTCATATAAAGCCCCTACACTTATTTTCCCCTCATCTAAAATTTTGACTGGCTGAGAATAATCTACCCTAAAGCTAGACACATTCATATCAGATTGATTGTCCAATGTGTTTTGCACCATTTCCCTATTGTACTGCGTAAAATCTGACTTTGCATTGCTATAATTAAACCTAAAATCCAGCTTCTTAGCCTTATCGCTAAAGCGTTTCTGATAAGTTACCACAGCTTCATTTCTCAGATTAAGTGTTTTAGCATCATCGTTTCTTTCATAAGGCATCTGGAAAAATGTTCCACTACTGAAAGTGTTAGCATCATTATTATGATGAAAAATATCATAATTGAGCAACAAGCGATCTTGTCCAAGATCAAAAGTAACCGCCGCCTTTGCAAAATATCCCCTGCGTCTATTATCACTATTGGTAAAGGTAAGGTTATCCAGATTCCCCTTCATCATCCCTTCTCTATAATTCTCCCCTATACTAAGTTGCCAGCCAAAATATTTATTCTTTGCATTCAAGCTCAAAGATTGATTGGTACGGCTGCGAAACTTATCATAATTGGTAAAACTATAATTTCCCGCATAAGTAGCAGAAAGATAATTCTTTGCCGTTTTAGAAGTGATGATATTCAATATCGCTCCGCCTGATGTTGCAGGGAACTCTGCTCCGGGCTGAGTAATGATTTCTATACGCTCCACAGCATTGGCGGGCATCCCTTCAAGAAAGCCATTCAGCTCGTTAGAACTGATATTCAGAGGGCGACCATCCATATAGACATCCAGCATTTTCCCTTGATACATCATCCCAGCAATATCCGTAACCACCAAGCCGGGAAGCTTTTTCACACCCTCCATCAGCGTTCCAGAGTTGAGCACCGGTTGCTCTGAAAAATCAAAAATAGTTCTATCTGCCTTTTGCTCTACCGTTTTTTTGGCTTTTATAATATTGACAGCCTCTATCTGTTTTTCTTTCTCTGGTTTATTTTTTTCCTGAGCGAAAATCATTGTTGAAGATAATATCGCTCCCAGAATAACATTTTTCTTCATTTGATTTCAATAGTAATTTCAACAATCAGTCTATTGAAAATTTAAAATGTTACAATTTTAAAACCGCTATCAAAGTTGCCCATACCCTGGGAATTTTTCACTTACAAGATGTTTCCATTCTGGGTGTTTTTTGATGTATGCGAATACAAACGGACAGTAAGGCATTACTTTTTTGCCACTTTTTTCAATGTGTTGCAAGGTTTTTTCTACCAAGGCAACAGCCGTTCCCGTGCCTTGTAGTTCCTCTGGAGCTTCCGTATGCACCAAAGCGATGAGATGCTCTTTCTCTTCAAAATCGATAAAAGCGATATGCCCGTTGTTTTGAAGTTCAAAGCGTTGTTTTTTGTCGTTTTTTAGAAGTTGTAAAGATTCTAATTCTGGTTTCATTTTTAATTTTCTAACAAGTTTACAAAAAAAACATCTCACATCAGAATTATTTTTTTCGTATATGAGATGTTTTATATCAAACTAAAAATTCTAAATAAAAGAAATTACGCTTGTTTTACAAATTGAAGTTCTCCTTCTATTTTCACCTCTTCACTCACCAAAACCCCTCCTGTTTCTAAGGCAGCGTTCCAGCTAAGTCCGAAATCGTTTCTATTGATTTTTCCTTGGATAGAAAATCCTAATTTTTCATTCCCCCAAGGGTCTTTGCTTATACCGCCGTATTCTACATTGAGTTTTACCTCTTTGGTTTGTCCTTTTATAGTCAGGTTTCCTACGAGAGTAAATTCCTCTTCGTCTTTTGGTGATATAGAAGTGCCTTCAAAAGTAATGTTGGGATAGTTCTCTGCATCAAAGAAATCTACACTTCGGAGGTGATTGTCTCTATCTTCATTACGCGTAAAAATAGACGCTACATCTACCGTTGCTGTAACTTTAGAGTTTACAAAATCTTCCCCTTCAAATGCGGCTGAGAAATCTTTGAAGTTTCCTTTTACATTAGAAATCATCAAGTGTTTTACTTTGAAATTCAATTCACTATGTGCGGTATCTAATACCCATTTTGTTGTTGCCATATCTTAAATTTATTTTATTTGTTAATTGATGAGACAAAGGTACTTCCTCTGGATAGGTCAAAACATTGATGTAGGATAAGAAATGAATTTTTATAGCTTTATTTTTTTTCCAAAAACAATGATAGAAGAGATGAATGTAATTTATACACAATCTAAATTAGAAACGGGAGGAAAATATTTTAATTTTTGTAATTTTGAAAAATTAATTTTAATCAAAATAATATACAATATGACTTTTGACATTGATATGATTAAAAAGGTGTACGAGCGTTACCCAGAGAGAATTGCTGCAGCAAGAAATGTTGTGGGAAAACCTCTTACACTTGCAGAAAAGATTTTATACGCTCACCTTTGGGAGGGCAATGCTACACAAGCCTATGAACGAGGAAACTCTTATGTAGATTTCGCTCCAGATAGAGTAGCAATGCAAGATGCTACCGCACAGATGGCTCTTTTGCAGTTTATGCAAGCAGGGCGTAAAAAAGTAGCTGTACCTTCTACAGCACACGCAGACCACCTGATTCAGGCGAGAGTGGGTGCAGAGCAAGATTTACAAGAAGGTATTAATAAAAACTCTGAAGTTTTCAATTTCCTTTCTTCCGTTTGTGATAAATATGGCATCGGATTCTGGAAACCAGGAGCGGGAATCATCCACCAAGTGGTATTAGAAAACTACGCTTTCCCAGGCGGTATGATGATTGGAACCGACTCTCACACTGTGAATGCTGGTGGTCTTGGTATGGTTGCCATCGGTGTTGGTGGTGCTGATGCCGTAGATGTAATGGCCGGAATGGCTTGGGAGCTTAAAATGCCTAAACTCATCGGGGTAAAACTTACTGGTAAGATGAATGGCTGGACTTCCGCCAAAGATGTTATCCTAAAAGTAGCTGGTATCCTTACCGTAAAAGGAGGTACAGGCTGCATCGTAGAATATTTTGGAGAAGGTGCAGAGAGCCTTTCGGCAACAGGGAAAGGAACCATCTGTAATATGGGTGCTGAAATCGGAGCTACGACTTCTACTTTCGGGTACGATGATTCTATGAGAAGATACCTCGTAGCTACAGGAAGACAAGATGTGGTAGATGCTGCAGATAAAATTGCAGAACACCTTACAGGAGATGCAGAAGTGTATGCTAATCCAGAGCAATATTTTGACCAAGTGATTGAAATCAACCTTTCAGAATTAACCCCTCACTTGAATGGACCTTTCACGCCAGATTTAGCAACGCCTGTAGCTGAGTTTAGAGCAAAAGCGGAAGCCAATGGCTGGCCTTTAGATGTAGAGTGGGCATTGATTGGGTCTTGTACCAACTCCTCTTATGAAGATCTTTCTAGAGCCGCTTCCATTGTGGAAGATGCTGTTGCAAAAGGGGTAAAACCAAAAGCTATCTTGGGTATCAATCCTGGTTCTGAGCAAGTAAAATTCACCGCCGAGAGAGATGGCTTCTTGGATTCTTTCAGAAAGTTTGATAATGCAAGAATCTTCACCAACGCTTGTGGCCCTTGCATCGGACAATGGGATAGAGAAGGTTCTGAAAAACAAGAGAAAAACTCCATCATTCACTCTTTCAACAGAAACTTTGCAAAAAGAGCCGATGGCAATCCTAATACCCACGCTTTCGTAGCATCGCCAGAGATGGTAGCTGCTGTGGCAATTTCAGGAAGATTAGACTTCAATCCTATTACAGATACTTTGACCAACGAAAACGGTGAGCAAGTCAAACTAGACGAGCCAAAAGGTGCTGAACTTCCAGCAAAAGGTTTTGATGTAGATGATAATGGTTACCAAGCTCCTTCTGAAGATGGTTCTAATGTACAAGTAATCGTAGATTCTAAGTCGGATAGATTGCAATTGCTAGAGCCGTTCCAGCCGTGGGATGGTAAAAACATCGAGGGGGCAAAAGTACTCATCAAAGCTTTCGGAAAATGTACTACCGACCATATTTCTATGGCAGGGCCTTGGTTGAAATACAGAGGTCACTTGGATAATATTTCCAACAATATGCTCATCGGTGCCGTGAACGCCTACAATATGGAAACCAACAAGGTGAAAAACCAATTGACAGGTGAATATGGCGAAGTCCCTGCGGTACAAAGAGATTACAAGGCTCATAATGTAGCTTCCATCGTAGTAGGAGATGAAAACTATGGTGAAGGTTCTTCTAGAGAGCACGCTGCTATGGAGCCAAGACACCTTGGGGTGAAAGCGGTATTGGTGAAATCTTTCGCTCGTATCCACGAAACCAATTTGAAAAAGCAAGGGATGCTAGCATTAACTTTTGCGGACAAAGCAGATTACGATAAAATCCAAGAAGATGACACTGTTAACTTCCTTGATTTGGAATCTTTTGCACCAGGAAAACCATTAACATTGGAGTTTATCCACGCTGATGGCAGCAAAGATACCGTAATTGCCAACCATACTTACAACGACCAGCAAATCGGTTGGTTCCGTGCAGGCTCTGCCCTCAACTTGATTGCAGAAGAAGCCAAGAAGAATGGGTAAACCCCTCTAATTTTGATATACAAAAAATCACCTCTTTATAAAAAGGGGTGATTTTTTATTACTGTAATTAGAATTGATATTAAACAAAGTTCCCAAGATGTACAGAGATTCTAATCTGGTAAATTAAGACCTCCTACTGAGTACAGAGGTTCTAATCTGGTAAATCAAGACTTCCGACTGAGTACGGAGATTCCAATCTGATAAATCAAGACTTCCGACTGAGTACGGAGATTCCAATCTGATAAATCAAGACTTCCGACTGAGTACGGAGATTCCAATCTGATAAATCAAGACCTCCTACTGAGTACGGAGATTCTAATCTGGTAGATTAAGGTCTTCCATCAATAAAACCAAATTATAATGTTCCCCAACAATCAGACCACGGGTTAAGTAAAAAAAAAGTATTAATTCTAACTCGTAGAAAAATGAAAAAAACAAGAAGAAAATTTAGCCCCGCCTTCAAAACACAAGTTGCTATTGAAGCCCTGAAAGAGAGAGAAACACTATCAGAATTAGCTACTCGTTTCGATGTTCACCCTCAGCAAATCCAGAACTGGAAGAAAGAGTTTTTAAGCCAAGCAGACCAAGTTTTTTCATCAGAAAGGAGAAAAGAACAATCGGCTGGTAAAGAGGAAAAACTCTATCAAAAAATCGGTCAATTGCAGATAGAGATTGATTTCTTAAAAAAAACTTAGGGATGCTAGAGGAATGAAAGAACGGGAAAAAATGATAGATAAAGAGTATCGATTGAGTCTTTTCAGGTAATGCAACTTGTTGTGTGTTAGTTATCAACTATAATCAAGGGAGCTAATATACCTCGAGCCATTGGATAGATTATATGGAAAATCACGATATAAAGGTCAGTATGGATGGCAAAGGCAGGGCTATATCGAACAGTTTTTCAGGACGATAAAGTATGATTATATTTATCTCAATCCTGTGGAATCTGTACGAAGGGATTAGAGATTTTATTGCAGGATACAACAACCGAAAACATCAAGGAATTAACAATCAAAAACCAAAAGATTTAATTCAATTTGAACCCAATTATCAACTTAAATCCGCTTAACGTGGTCTAAATTTTGGGGACAGTATACAGTTTAGCCTAAGTCCTAAAACCAACTTTTATAGATTGAAAGGTATTTTTTCAAAAAATAATCCATCAGAACAAAAATAAAATCGGGGAAATCATTCTCCGATTTTTTTATAAACCAACACACTTTGGCAATACCCTATTTTAACATTCCAATAGACTATAATCTCATTTAGTGAAGCCCTTTAAAAAAAGGTTTTAGAAAAGTCTAAATCCGTAAAGCATAGCCTTTGGATAGATACTGCTGGTATCAAAGCGTATTCTCCCTAATCATCAACAAGATGATACAACAAACGACATATTCTGTCTTTCCATTTTTTTACCTTTGCACTTAAATAAAAAACAATTATGGCAAAAGAAGAACAAATACTCAGACTAAAATACATTGAAAACTTCCTAAGAGTAAAAGGAGAACGCGGTGCCACCTTTGAGGAAATAGAACAAGAGTTGGAACGAAAATTCCAAGACCGCGATACACTGGATATGCTCAGTTTTACAAAGCGTACCTTCCAAAGGGATAAAATCGCCCTAGAAAATATCTTTGGGGTAAAAGTTAAATACAACCGAAAAAAAAATGTTTATCATATCGAAAAAAACGAAATAGACGATCAAGAAGACAATATCTTAGACAATCTTCTCCTTGTAAACGCTTATAGAGAAACAAAGGACAAAGCCGATATTATGCTCTTTGAGCAACGCACCGCCCGTGGACTACATAACCTCAATGGACTCATACACGCCATTACCCACAAAAAAGTAGTTTCCTTTGATTATCAAAAATTTTGGACCGATGGCGATATCGTAAGAAAATCCGTAGCCCCCTATGCTCTGAAAGAATTCAAACACCGATGGTATCTCTTAGCAAAAGAACATCAAAACGAATCACCCCAAATAAAAACCTATGGACTAGACCGTATAAGCGATTTGGACATCAGCAGTAGTACCTTCAAAAAGCAACAATACAACGCCCGAGAAGCCTTTCACAACGCCTTTGGAATTGTTTCTCCCAATGGAGAAGCACCACAAAATATCAAACTCTCTTTTGATACTCAGCAAGCAAAATACATCAAAGCATTACCACTACATCACTCTCAAAGGGAAATATCTCACACCTCTGATGCCTCCATATTTGAGTACCACCTAGTACCCACTTATGATTTCGTTCAAGAATTGTTATCCTATGGCAGCAGAATGAAAGTTTTAGAACCTAAAAGTCTCCAAGACATCATCCTCTCTGAACTCAAAGAAAATATCAAGCAATATGAATTGAAAAATCAAAAGTAAAAGCGGTTAAAAACTCAAAAACACCACTTCATCATTCTACATTATACACCCCTTTATCATTCTTCGCGTCTTAGCGGTGATTTTTTTCAGGGTGGGTTTTAACCCGACTTTTGATATATATTATCCAAAAGGCTTTAGCCAAAATTAAAAAAACTTGCAGGGACACCATTTCGTATGGTAAATGGAACTATTGCTTAAACAACCATTGCGGAATTTGATTCAAGGTTTAAGGTTGAATATTCAAAGAATTAGAGGTAAAATAATCTCATTTGGTAGTCAATGGAATACGCCTTTCAACTTCCGAAACACCAAAATTCATTGGGGCATCATAACAAGGTTTTAAATCATTTTCTAATCCACTGTTTGAAGTTAAGGAGTTAGAAATTAGAGGTTAGAGGTTAGAAAAAGCTAGAAGATTATAAAGCTTGTTGATGGTTGATAGTTGCCGGTTGACGGTGAAAACTCAACACTCAACACTCTGCACTTAACACTTGAATTTGGTTGACGGCTGATGGCAGTTCCCCCTTTCGGGGGGTAGGGGGCTTATAAAGACAAAAAAAAACTCCTCACTGATTTCTCAATGAGGAGTTCAAAATTAAAAACTGGCGGCGACCTAC